>NZ_WRXM01000002.1:600000-900000 GCF_010119205.1 Haloarcula limicola | reverse complement strand
CGCCTCGAAGGCGTCACCGCGCTCGTGGTAGTCGAGACACATCGCGCCGAACGCGTCGGTCTCGGGGAGGTCGGACATGGCGTAGCCGTCGGCAGGTCGATAGAAAAGTGTTGCTCAAGCGTGTAATAGAATGGCAACGTACGGGCGCGTCGAGGCTCAGACCTCGACGAGATGCGCGCTTGCCCGTGCTGACGCCCGACAGCAGGCTTATCTCCGCCGCTGGGCTATCTCCACCCATGAGCGACCAACCCGCCCTCTTCGTTCGCGCCCTCTGGTTCCTACTGGTGGGGTGGTGGGCGACCGGCATCTGGCTCTCCGTCGCCTGGCTGTTGAACATCACTATCATCGGCATTCCGCTGGGTATCTGGATGATAAATCAGGTGCCGATGCTACTGTCGCTGAAGCGCCGCGATCCGCTCGTCGAGAAGCGAGTCGGCGGCGGACAGTACCCGCTCGTCGTTCGCGCGGTGTGGTTCCTGCTGGTCGGCTGGTGGGCCAGCGGCGTCTGGACCGGCGTCGCCTACACGCTGACGCTGACCGTCGTCGGTATCCCGCTGGCCGTCTGGATGTACAACCAACTGCCCTACGTGGTCTCGCTGTATCGCTACTGACCGGCGAAGCGTTCTCGGTGCTCGAGAACTATGTGAACGCATGGCACTCAGCCAGCTGGAGCTGGCGTTTCGCGTCGGTGCGGGGCTGTTCGTCATCGTCGCGCCGACGCTGCTGTTCCTCGCGCTGTGGCGCGGGCTGGAGTCGATGCGCGACGACGAACTCGTCGAGCGAGCGAGACAGCGAGCGGAGAACGCGGAGCGGTCGAGCACGGAGTGGTCCGTCGGTGGGTCCGCCGTATCGGTCGTCCCGGATAGCGGCGCGAGCCGCGCGGAGACGGTCGCCTGTCCGAGTTGCGGGACGGAGAACCGAACCGGCGTTACCTACTGTCAGGCGTGTCTCGGCGAGATCGCCGACCCCTAATCGCGCCGGAGCTCTCCCTCGCCCACCGAGACGATCAGCGTCGGCGCGGAGCGGTCGACGGTGCAGTCGGTGCCTCGTTCGATCGCGACCGCCGCGGGTTCGGTCTGATTGACGTCGACGGGGATGCTCGCCCTGACGCCGAACTCGCGGCTCGCCCCGCCACCGATCGTGTCCGGGCGCTCGTAGTCGGGAAACTCGTAGGAGAGCCACACGTCGTCGCGGGGCACCGCGTCGGTGCCGACCAGACAGCCGTCGAGCGTCGGCAGCGAGAGCGCTCGGGTGAAGACGAACGGGTTGGTCGCGGTCATCGTCCCGACGGCTCGGTCGACGTTCACGTAGCCGCTATCGGGCGCTCTGGCCGGTGGTGAGACGGTCACTGACTCCTCGGTCCGGAGGTCGTAGGTCACGTCCCCGCCCAGCGCGTCGACGCCGACCAGTACCGCGCTCACGAGGAGGAGGGCGACGACGACGCCGGTGGCCGTCCGCCGCGGCACGTCGATGGTCTGCTGGCGGAGGAGGTACCCCAGCGTCACGAACAGCGCCGCCGAGATAGCGAGCAACAGGAACGTCCCGGTCTCGCTCGGTCCGTATCGAATGACGACGTAACCGACGAAGACGACGTAGGCCACCCCGGAGAGCGCGAAGGCGACGACGTCTAAGACGTCCCGCTCGACCGTGACGCCGGCGACGAAGAAGGCGACGAACGCGAGGAACAGCAGGACGGCCTTGACGGTTATCGAGAGGCCGAACACCACGTCGCGGACGAAGTAGAGGAACGCCGCCGCGGCGAAGAGCACCCCGAGCACATACAGGAGTTTTCCGCTGTCGATCTGGAGCTTCATGGAGGTCGCGTGGACAGACACACGAGCTTCATATCAACCTTGGTACAGTCGCGACCGAACCGACGGCGGTGATTCGGACGGATTCGTCTCCATTGCCCGCCACGTCTAAACCGCGCTCGCCCCATATGGGGCCATGAGCGAGACGGGACTGACCGAGACGGCCGACCCCGACGAGGCGTTCGGCGCGCTGGCGAACGCCACGCGGGTCGACATCCTCCGGGCGCTGTGGTACGCCGACGACCAGACGGCGACGTTCTCCGAACTGCGCGACGCCGTCGAGATGGCCGACTCGGGCCAGTTCAACTACCACCTCGACAAGCTCACCGACCGCTTCGTCACGAAGGGCGAGGACGGCTACGAGCTCACGCTGGCCGGCCGCGCGGTCAACGGGGCCATCCACGCCGGCGCGTACACGATGGACGGCTCGATCGACCCGATGGCGCTTTCGGACCCCTGTCCGGCCTGCGGCGGCGAGCGGACCTTCCACTACGAGGACGAACGCGTCCGCGTCGAGTGTGACACCTGCGACATGACCGCCACCGCGCTGGTCCCGCCGGGGGTCTTCGCCGACTACGACCGCGAGCAGTTGCCGGCGGTCACCAGCCGGTACTTCCGCACCATCTACCAACAGCTCGCCAACGGCTTCTGCTGGCACTGCGAGGGGAAGATCTACCCCACCGTCGTCCCACTGCCCGAGACGACGCTGCACATGGAGACGGTCCCGGACGACGCCGCGGACCTGCCCTTGGTCCGGTACGACTGCCAGCGCTGCGGGGCCGAACTCATCGGCGACCTCGGGGCCGCCCTGCTCTCACACCCCGCCGTCGTTTCCTTCTATTACGATTACGGCATCGACGTCAACGAACGGCCGTTCTGGGAATTCAGCGCGTGGAACACCGACCACGCGGTCATCCGCCAGCGCGACCCGTTCCGCGCGAGCGTGACCTACCGGAGCGGCGACGCCGCGCTGACCCTCGTCGTTGACGACGCCCTCAGCGTGATAGAAAGTGACAGGCGCGACGCCGGGTGAAGGAAATTTCAGTAACCGACGGGACAGAAGTATATTTCAGATTACACTTATCGGGGGCGGCGACCTCTCTATACACGATGGTATCCCCTCGCTACGCCCGACGCGGAGACGCGCAGTACGCCGGAATCGGCGCGAACGACTCGCTTACGCTCCTCGGTCTCGTCGGCTACCTGACCGTGTTGGCCGGCGTCGTCGGCCTCCTCTCCGCGCCGGTTCTCGTCGGCGCGAGTCTCGCCGCGCTCGTCTTCATCGTGGCGACTGTCCGCCTCGCACGTCGATTGGACTCGCCTGCCCCCGCGGCGACTGCCGACCGAGAGTCACGGACCGACGGTCGAGAGCGTCTCGCAGACTGACGCCTGTTCCTGTAGGTCACCGCTGATGACCGCCTGTCGGAACTTCGGCAGAGAAACCGGCTCTCACTCGCGTCGCATACGCAATTCAATCGCCAGCAGCCGCCTGCCCGCCGCCGGCCAGCGGCGTCCGCTCGACGACCGTCCCGTCGTAGGTCGGGTACTGCTCGACGATCTCGCCCTCCTCGACGTCGCCGTCCTCGACCATCTCCTCTAAGAGCCACCACGCGACTTCGACGTGGTCCGATTTGACGGTGTAGAACTCCTCGGGGACGCCGAGCGCCTCCAGTCGCGCCTCGGTGGTCCACGTCTTTCCGTAGACGAGCGTGCCGTCCTCGGTCACGTCGTCGAACGGCCGTCGGACGTTGCGAGCCATCCGCTTGAGTCGGGAGCGGTGCTGGGCGGCGTCCTTGAAGACGCTCGTACAGAAGTAGACCTTCTCGTGGTCGCCCATCTTCTCTAAGATGTCGTGGCTCCCCTCGACGGCGCTCATGTGGTCGTCCTTGAGTTCGAAGCCTTCCTCCTGCATCCGCCGGTAGTTGCCGTCGGACATCTCGAACTCGTTGATGTTACAGAAGTCGGCGGCTCCCTCGTCTAGGAACTCCAGGAACTCCTCTTCGGCGCGGATACCGGGGATCTCGAAGGCGGGAGTCAGTCCCTCTTCACGGGCGATGTAGAGGATCTCCTCCCACTCCGTGCCGTGGAGGTCACCCCACTGCTCTAGCGGTGGGTGGAAGCGGATCTCGTCCAGTCCGGCCTCCGAGAGTCGGCGCATGTTCTCGCGGCCGCCGGTGATGCCGGTGTAGAGGTGCGTGTGGTGGTCCTCGCCGAACTCGTCTTTCAGGAGCGAGAGGTAGTGACAGGTCCGGTCGAGGGCCTCCTGCGGTTCGCCACCCGTGATGGACGTGCCCAGCGCGCTCATGCGCTTGGCCTCCTCGATGACGTCCTCGTCGGTCTCGACGGGACGCTCGTTGGCGTACATCTGGGTGACGTTCTTCCGGTTCTCTCCGAGGGGACAGTAGAAGCAGTCCCGCTGGTCGCAGTAGCCGTAGACGAACAGCACCATCTTGCCGCCCTTGGCGCACTGTTCGCAGCCCTCGGAAATCATCGTGTATCGCTAGAACCACGTCCAACGGGAAAAAGCGTGCGCATCCCGCTCGCCGTGGTGTGCGTCGCCATGGCCCGCTCGCTTATCCCGCTGGCAGTCCCACCGGGCAGTATGGTCGACTCCAGTCGCCGCGGCCTCGCCATCGTCTTCGCCGTCGTCTTCCTCGACCTGTTGGGGTTCGGCATCGTCATCCCCATCCTGCCGTACTACACCCGCTCGTTCCCCGGCGGGACGGAGTTCGTCATCGGCCTGCTGGCGGCGTCGTACTCGGCGATGCAGTTCGCGTTCGCGCCGCTGCTGGGATCACTCTCGGACCGCGTGGGCCGCCGGCCGGTCCTGATTCTCTCGCTCTGTGGCTCGGTGCTGGCGTGGACGGTGTTCGGCCTCGCCACCGCGCTGTGGCTGCTGTTCGCCTCGCGGATGCTCGCCGGCGCGATGGGAGGGAACATCTCGACGGCCCAGGCCTATGTCGCCGACGTGACGCCGCCGGAGCGCCGGGCCGCCGCGCTGGGCTTCATCGGGGCTGCCTTCGGCCTCGGCTTTATCTTCGGGCCGGGCATCGGCGCGGTGCTGAGCTTCGACGCCACCGTCGCCGCCGTCGATTCGGTCGTCCCCGCGGCCGTCCCCATCAATCGCTTCTCGCTGCCGAGTTTCGCGGCGGCCGCCGCCAGCCTCTGCGGCGTCGTCGTCGCCTCGCTCTTTCTCCCCGAGTCGCGAGCGCCGAGCGCGGACACCGATGCGGCGTCTGCGGAGCGTCCCTCCGCGATCGCCCAGTTGCGCGCGGCCATCGCTGCACCGGGGCTGCGAGAACTGCTCTCGGCGTTCTTTCTGGTCTCCTTCGCCTTCTCGGGGGTGCAGATAATGTTCGTCCCGTACGTCGCGGACGTCTACGGCTACACGGCCGCCCAGAGCGCGCTCCTGCTGACCTACATCGGCGTCCTCGCCGTCATCACGCAGGGCGTCCTCGTCGGCCGACTGACCGCCCGCTATCGCCCGGTGACGCTCTCGCTGGCCGGGACCGCACTTCTCGTCGGGAGTATCGGGGCGCTCCCCTTCTCGCGGACGCTCGGTCTCGTCTTTCCGAACCTCACCTCGCTGACACCGTTCCTCACGCCGGAACTACTGGGACTGCTCGCGATCCTGACGGTCCTCCCCGTCGGGAACGGGATCCTCTCGGTGACGCTGACGGCGCTCGTCTCACAGCGGGCCAGCGCGGAGCTGCAGGGCAGCGCGTTCGGCGTCACGCAGGGCGCGGGCAGTCTCGCCCGGACCGTCGGGCCACCGGTGATGGGCGGTCTCTACGCCGCGGTCGGCTACTGGTCGCCGTTCGTCGTCGGGAGCCTCCTTCTGGTCCCCGTCGCGGTGCTCGTCGCTCGACTCGGAACCGTCGAGGAACCGCCCACGCCGCGACCGACGGACCCGGGACACGTCCGATAGCTGTTCGAGCGACGCGCTCCGCGACTGCGAACGCCCGTCCGGGGAAACGCCGGCCGCGCGATGCGTCGACCGAAATAGCTATGTTCTGGACGCTGGCACCGAAAAAAGAAGCCGTCGGCCTGTCAATTGAGTCGGTGTTCGTTCCGAAACGATGCTCGCTACGACAGCGCGGTAACAGTATCTTCCCGATGACACGACGAAATGTCACCCGTGATATCTCGCGGTCCCGGTGTATCAGTACCGACGATCTCGATCCGCAATCTGGCTATACTATCAGATTGTGTAACAAATAGTCTCAACTTGATGCGAAAAGCATTATGTCTCCGTGGCTTCGACAGAGTACAGGCGACAATATGACACGCCCAAGTCTCTCTCTGCTTGGGAACGCCCTTCTCGTGGTGGTCTTACTCGTCTCCACGGCCAGTATCCCGATCGCCGCGCAGACTGCCGGCGCGACCGACGTCCAGATTCGCGGCATCGAACACGCCGGACCGGGGGTCGTCGCCACCGAGAGCGACGGGACCTACGTCACCGCGTGGCAACCCTCGAACGTCACCGTGACCTTCGGGGGCGAGAGCGGCACTTACAGCGTCTGTACGCGGGTCCAGAGCGGCCCGAACTCGGCCACTCAACTCGGCTGTCGACAGATAAACAGCGACGGGGGACAATCGAGCGTCACGTTCGACGTCGAGCAGTGGCCGACCAACGAGACGGGTAGCCAACAGCTCGTCGTCGAGGTGTTCGGGGCCAACGGGACCGACTCGCTCGCACAGACGAGCCGCCCGCTCACCGTGTTCCCGCCGGAGGGCGACGCCGACGGTGACGGCCTCGCGAACCAGCGGGAACTCGAATACGGCGCGGACATTCGAACGAGCGACACCGACGGCGACGGGCTGAGCGACGGCGCCGAAGTGAACAACTACGGCACCAGTCCGACGGACCCCAACAGCGACGGTGACACGCTAAGCGACGGCGTCGAAGTCAACGAGTTCGAGACCAACCCGACCGAGGCCGACACCGACGGCGACGGCCTCACCGACGGCAAAGAGGTGACGACGTACAACACCGATCCGACGGCCGCCGACACCGACAACGACGGTCTCGACGACGGCGAAGAGGTGAACCAGTACGAGACGGATCCCAACGTGGCCGACAGCGACGAGGACGGGCTCGACGACGGCGAGGAAGTGAACCAGTACGAGACAGATCCGACCGACTCAGACACCGACGAGGACGGCCTCACCGACGGCGCGGAAGTGAACCAGTACGAGACGAACCCGACGAAGGCCGACACCGACGGCGACGGCCTCACCGACGGCGAAGAGGTCAACGAGTACGACACGGACCCGAACGACCCCGACACCGACGGCGACGGCGTCGGCGACGGAACCGAAGTCGAACGCGGAACCAACCCAATCACGCGAGTCGAACGCTCCATCGGGTTGCCCGGTGCCGACGTCCGCGTCTCGACGCTGCTGATCCTCGGGGCGATCCTCCTCGTCGGCCTCGTCACCGGTGCCCTCCTAGCCAAGCGACACAGCGGTCTCACCGGGCTCCTTCCGTGGACTGCGACCCGCGACCGCGACGAGGGCGTCCCCGCCGAGTTCTCTCCCCCCAGAAACGACGGCGGCGACGAGCCGACGGACGACGAGACGGGCGACGAGGACGAAGACGCGAGCGGGGCCGCGGCCGACGACACCCAGGAGCAAGCGGAGGAAGAGGAATCACCGCTCAGCGACGAAGAGCGCGTGCTCTACTTACTCGACCAACACGACGGTCAACTCCGCCAGTCGGCGGTCGTCGACGGCACCGGCTGGTCGAAGTCGAAGGTGAGCCGCGTCCTCTCGCGGATGGCCGACGAAGGCACCATCGAGAAGATAAACATCGGGCGCGAGAACATCATCGCCCGGCCCGAGAGCGTCCCGGACCACGCGCGGTCGCAGCCCGACGACCGCTGAGACGGTCCGGTGAAGCGATCCGCCGTCGACACCGATTTTCCCGCCACCGTCTCCCGAAGACAGATAAACGCCGCTCGTCTACCCGGAGACGATGCTGCTGGTGCTGTGTGTGGACTTAGACGACGACCTCGGCCGCAAGACCGACGTGGAGACGCCGGTCGTCGGTCGGGACGCCGTCCTCGACGCGGCCGTCGCGTTAGCCCAGGCCGACCCCGAAGACTCGGACGTGAACGTCCTCTTCGAGGGCGTCCACATCACCGACGAGGTCACCGACGAACCGGTCGAAGTCGCCGCCGTCACCGGCGTCGACGGCAGCGACGTGGCCGCCAACCGCGCCGTCGGCGAGGAGGTCGACACCGTCCTCGCGTCGCTCTCGACCAGCGAGGACGTCCGCGCGCTGGTCGTCACCGACGGCGCACAGGACGAGTCCGTCATCCCCGTCATCCGCTCGCGGATCCGCATCGACGGGGTGCGACGCGTCGTCGTCCGGCAGGCACAGGACCTCGAATCCATGTACTACACCATCAAACAGGTGTTAGACGACCCCGAGACGCGCGGCACCATCCTCGTCCCCCTCGGCATCCTCCTGCTCATCTACCCGCTCACGATCGCCGTCGAGTCGCTCGGCCTCCCGGTCTCCTCGCTGGGCATCATCTCCGGGCTGCTCGGTCTCTACGTCCTCGCCCGCGGACTGGGAGCGGAGCGACTGCTCGACGAAGCCGCCGACCGCGCCACCTCCGGGCTGTACGCCGGTCGCGTCACCATCATCACCTACGTCGTCGCCGCCGCCCTGCTCACCATCGGCGGCGTCAGCGGCGTCAACGTGCTCGAATCCCAGCCCGCCCCGCTCTCGCCCGTCGAGGTCGTCGCCGCGCTGGTCTACGGCGCGATCCAGTGGTTCACCGTCGCCGGCATCACCTCCAGTCTGGGCCGCGTCACCGACGAGTACCTCCACGACGAGTTCGAGTGGCGCTACCTCAACGCCCCCTTCTACGTGCTGGCCATCGGCGGCGTCCTCCACGGGCTGAGCGCCTTCTTCCTCGGAATTCGAAGTCTGGAGTACCTCGCCGTCGTCCTGACCGGCGGCACCCTGCTGGGGCTGGCGAGCACTCTCGCCTTCGCCGTCGCCGAGGCCCGCCTCGATCCGCCCGAACGCCACAACCAAGGCCCCGGCGGCCCCTCCTCCGAGTGATGTACGTCTCCCGCGCCGTCCGGAGCATCCGCGAGGACCCCATCGAGGGCGAACCGGTCGCGCTCTCGCTGGCGACCGACGACGACGCCGACCCCGACGCCGTCGCCGCGGCCGCCGAGGACGCCGGTGCGACGGTCGAACGCCGCCTCCAGTTCGACGACCTCGCCGTCTCGGTCCCGCAGGACCGGGTCGCCGATATCTGCCAGTTGGACGGCCTCACGGCGGTCGAGACGACCGACGTGATCGCCATCGCGACCGGCGACGCCACCGACGAGGACGTCGAGTTCGACCGCTAATCGCACGGCTTTTGAGACTCCTCTACAACTACCGGGTGAGGGCACGTAGCTCAGCCCGGATAGAGCGTCGGACTTCTAATCCGACGGTCGTGGGTTCGAATCCCACCGTGCCCGTGAAGCCGCCGAGCGACGCGAGGTCGCTCGCGACCTCGAACGGCGAGCGGTGCCAACCGCGAGCCAGCGAGGCGTGCTGAACCGCAGCACGCAGGGGATTCGAAGCCTGGAAGTCGCAGCGGCCGAACGAAGTGAGGCCGACCGTCTTCCTTCGGTGAGAATCCCACCGTGCCCGTCCACCTTTTTCTTCGTCGGGTGCGATTCGCGCACCACTCCTCGAAAAACGTGGGCGAAAAAGGCCGGAATCGCCGACGGCGATTCCGGTGAACCGCGCTCGCTTCGCTCGCGCGGATGCCTACCGCACATCTGCCCCCGCTCTTTTGTCGATACGCTCGCTACCACGTCCCATGATAGACCTCCGGAGCGACACCGTCACGCGGCCGAGCGACGCGATGCGGGAGGCGGCCCGCGACGCCAATGTGGGCGACGACGTCTACGGCGAGGATCCGACGGTGAACGAACTGGAAGCGCGAGTCGCCGAGGTGCTGGGGACCGAGGCGGCGCTGTTCGTGCCGTCGGGGACGATGGGCAATCAGGTGGCCGCGCGGACCCACACCGAGCGGGGAGAGGAGGTGCTCTGCGAGCGCGAGAGCCACATCTACAAGTGGGAGCTCGCCGGGCTGGCACAGCACGCACAGGTCCAGCCGCGGACCATCGAGGGCGACGAGCGAGGCGTCGTCGCGCCCGAGCAGGTCCGCGAGGGATACGTCGAGGCCGACGGCCACCGCCCGGGCACGGGGCTGCTGACGCTCGAAAACACGCACAACAGCAAGGGCGGGGCGGCCATCGCGCCCGAGCGGATCGCCGAGGCGGCCGACGCGGCTCACGACCGCGGCGTTCCAGTCCACCTCGACGGGGCGCGGCTGTTCAACGCCGCGGCGGCCCACGATGCGCCCGCCGCCGAGTTCGTCGCGCCCGTGGACTCGGTGATGTGCTGCCTCTCGAAGGGGCTGGGCGCGCCGGTCGGCTCCGTCCTCGCCGGGTCAGAGTCGTTCGTCGAGGCGGCCCGCCGCAACCGGAAGCTGTTGGGCGGCGGGATGCGACAGGCGGGCATCGTCGCCGGACCGGGACTCGAGGCGCTCGAAAATCGCGACCGACTGGCCGAGGACCACCGCAGAGCCGAGCGACTGGCGGCGGGACTCGATCGGATCGACGGTCTCTCGGTCGAGCCGCCGGAGACCAACATCGTCCTCGTGGAGACCGACCGGCCCGCCGAAACGTTCCTCGACGACTGCGAGCGAGAAGGCGTCGGCGGCGTCCCCTTCGCCGACCGCGTCGTTCGATTCTGTACGCACTGGGACGTGGACGACGACGCGATCGACGCGGCCGTCGACGCCGTCCGCCGGGCGGCGTAGCGCTCGCTTCGGACGCTGTCCCCGTCTCTCCGCTCACTGCCTGTGTCGCCACAGCGCCGCGGTGAGCAGACCGACCAACACCGCGAGCGCGCTTGCGAAGAGCGCGAGCGGTGGCGCGTCCGTCCTCGCAGCGCCGCCTCGGCCGCCGCCGTCCGCGACGCTCGGGTCGTCACCGGCTCGCTCGGGCGCGGCCGAGGCCCCGGCGCTCTCTACGTCTCCGGCACCGCTCCGGAGCCGCTCGCTCCCCGACCGGAGTCGGACGTCCTCGTCCGGATGCCGATAGGGGTTCGTCCCTCGCTCGCGTTCCTCTTTCGTCGAGATGCCGTCGCCGTCGGGGTCGACGGGGATCGACGGCGCGGGACCAGCGACGGCGTCGCGGACGAACGCTTCGAGGTCCTCGCCCGCCACCGCCGACACCGCCTCGGCGAACGACGCGAGCGTCACCGGTTCCGACGAGCGGACGAGTCGGTCGAGGACATCGGCGAACGTTCGCTGCCCGCCGGTCGCCGACCGGATCCGCACGTCGAGGGCGGCGACGACGCGGCCCCCTTTGTCGTAGGGGACGTCGGGGCTCGCCCACGTCTCGGGCCGGGTGAGGTCGGCGTCGGCGAAGCGGTCTGTCGTCACCCGCTTCCGGTAGCGGTCGTAGCTGATGCGTCCCTGTTCGAGCGTCGAGCGGGCGGCGTAGTAGTCGGCGGAGCCCTCTTCGAGCCACCGCATCTCGCGGCTCGTCCGGAAGTACTGGCGCGTGTGACGGTACTCGTGGACCCAGACGTTTCTGGGCGTATCGACGCGCTCGTTAGCGCTGACGAGCATCACCGGCGCGCCGTTGGCCGGGACGTAGCCGCCCCGCGCGAGCTGGTTGGGGACGGCGATGACGAGCAGGTGCTCGTGTGCCGGGCCGACCGTCGTCGAGCGTTGGGCGGCCGCGATCGTATCGAGGATCGCCGCTCTGTCCGCCCGGAGCGTCGCCGCGTCGGGGATCACCAGTTGAATCGTCCCGGCGTTGGTCGCCCGGACGCTCGTCTCGTGGGGGCCGAGGTAGACCGCCGACGGCCCGGCGACCCCCTCGTGGCCCTTCGGGACGACCATCGTCTCGTTCCACCCCGGGTTCGGTCCCCGCTGCCAGCGCCAGCGGGCCCGAAGCGAGACCTCGCGCCGGACGACCAGCGACCACTGCTCGCCGGCCGCGGTCCGCTGGCCGTAGGCCGTCTCCATCCCGACCGGCAGCAGGTAGGTCAGCGAGGCCGTCTCGCTCCGCCCGTCCCACTGCCAGCGACCCCCCGTCGACCGGAATCCGTCGGCGTCTAAGACCGTCGCGTCCGAGGGCGCACGGACCGAGAGCCCGGTCACTCGATCGGGGATCGTGAGGACGGCGGTGACCTGGACGCGTCCGGTCTGTTCGGGGAGGCTGTAGACGACGTAGCGGACGTGTATCGCGCCGCCGTCGCCGTCAGTCTGTACCGACGCCGCCGACATATTTGGGGCGTCGCCGTCGGGTACCGCGGCCAGCGCGGGCGACGCATTCGCCGCTAGCGCCAGGGACAGCAGAACGATCGGGACGGCGACTCGGATACGGGACACGCTCTCGTTGTACCATAATCAACTATCGCTACAGATTAAAAAGGGTTCCCCGGAATCGATGGTCGGCGGCCGGTAGCGGTGCCGTACCCGCTGATAGGTCGCAAGCGTTTTGCCAGCGGCAATGCTACCCGATTCTATGGCCGACTGTCCGCTCGCAGACGAGTGCCCCAGCTTCACCGAACGAATCGAGGGGATGGGGTGTACCCATTACGGCGACAGAGGCGGTGCCGAGTGGTGCAACCACTACAACCAGCCGATTTCGGACCTGAAGAGCCAGCCCGTCAAGCCGGGCGAAGAGGTCGTCGTCACCGTCGACGACATCCACGAGAGCGGTGCCGGCGTCGGCCGGACCGACGACGGCTTCATCGTCATGGTCGACGGCGTCCTGCCGCCGGCGAAATCGAAGGTCGAGATCACGAAGGTGCGCTCGAACCACGCGCGAGCGGACGAACTCGAACGGCTCGAACTCGACGAGGAAGAGAGCGACGAGGCGGACGACGACGCCGATGCCGACGTCGATTCCGATGGCGACGGGAGAGACGACGACGGGCGTCGCCTCGGTAGCCGCGACAACTTCTGGGGCAGCTAGGGTCGACGGCGGAGATTTTTGGGTCACTCGGCCGTCGAGTCGACTATGGACTTCGAACTCGACGGCGACGCCGCGCTGTGTACCGCAGCGACCAGCGGACTGGGTCTGGCGAGCGCCGAGCGATTGGCGAGCGAGGGGGCCGACGTCGCCGTCTGCGGGACGACGCGAGCCCACGTCGAACGGGCACGCGAGCGACTCGACGCCGCCGGTGACGGCGACGTCCTCGCCGTCCGGGCCGACATCACCGACCCCGACGAGGTCGAGGCATTCGTCGACGAGACCGTCGAGACGTTCGGCGGCCTCGACCACGTCGTCACGAGCGCGGGCGGACCCGCACCCGGCCCGTTCCTGGATACGACCGAGCGGGAGTGGTACACCGCCTACGACGTGCTCGTGATGAGCGTCGTCTGGACCACTCGCGCCGCCTACCCCTATCTGCGCGAGTCCGAGACCGGCACGATCGTCAACATCGCGTCGCGGTCGGTCCGGGAGGTCATCGACGACCTCGTCCTCTCGAACGCGGTCCGCCGAGCGGTCGTCGGGCTGATGAAGACCCAGTCCCGCGAGTTCGCCCCGGAAGTGCGCGTCAACGCGGTGCTGCCCGGCGCTCACGAGACGCCGCGCATCGAGGAACTCGTCGAGGCCGCCGTCGAACGCGGCGAGTACGCCTCCTACGAGGAGGGTATCGAAGCGTGGTCCGACGCCCCCTTAGAGCGGGTCGGCCAACCGGAGGAACTCGGCGACGTCGTCGCCTTCCTCTCGTCGGCCCGGTCGTCGTACGTCACCGGAACGGCGCTGCCCGTCGACGGCGGAGCGATGCGGAGCTAGGCGCAGCGCCGCTCGGTAGCGTCAGAGCCGCTCGTACCGGTCGGCGCTCGACCCGCCGCCAGCGGCGAGTTGCCACACAAGTATCCCGAGCGAGACGAGCGCGACGGCGGCCGTTGCGACGTAGGTGGTACTCCCGACTTCGTACAACTGGTCGGGAAAGAGCGCGGCCAGAACGAGAAGTCCGACCGCCGAGAAGCCCGCGAGCAGCGGAACGACGGTGAGCCAGAACTGCCGCGCCATCCCGTCCATGCCCCCTCTCTCGACAGCGACGGTAATGAACCCTTTCCCCGGGGTAGTCACGCCCGCTCGAACCGAGTGTCGCCGCTCGTCACCGTCTCCCACAACCCCCCTATTTCGACTGGAAAATCGGCCGACGGTGATACGATGGCGTCGCTCACCACGTCTCGATACTCCCGTCGCGGATGTCCTCGACGCAGCCCTGACAGTCCGGGTGGTCGGCGTCGAAGCAGTCGGGCCGGGAGGCGGGGTCGAGCGAGACGGCGCGGTACTCGGCGTGGCGGCGACAGACGACGCGGGCGCGCCCGTCCTCGTCCGTCGGTAGGCCGACCAGCGCCGCCCGTTTCCCGTCGCTGTAGGCGCGCTTGGCGTCCGAGAGCTGGTTCTCGACCGACCGGAGCGTCTGCTGGATGAACCGTCCGAGTCGCTCGCTGTCGCCCTGCTCGTCGTCGGTCACGTCCACTCGTTACGACTGCTACCCAATCAATCTTCTCGCGTGTGCGGCGGCAGCGCCGACACGTCGCGGGCCCCCCACTCACCGGGAAAGCCGACCCAGACAGGTCGTCACTTCGCGGTTTTCACTTTCACTCCGGCGAGCGAGAGTTTATACGTGAGGCCGACCAATCGTCGAATGTCTCCCATCGAAAACAAGGCGGAGACAGTGACAGCACATGAGTGATTCAGATTTGCGTACCCACGCAGAGGAAGTACACGAGCAGTTCAGCGACCAGCTAGATCTCGACGTCGAGGACGTCGAGGAGCGACTCGACACGCTGGTCAACGAGTACAAAGTCCCGATGAGCGAAGCCCGCCGGAGCGTCGTCAACACGTACCTAGACGAGGCCGGAATGGACCGCGACCAGTTGGGCGGCGGGTCCGGCGGCAACGAACAGGTGCAGGTGTCGGACGTCGACTCGCCCGAGGAGTGGGTCGACATGCGCGTCACCGTCGTGGACCTGTGGGACCCGCGGGCCGACGCCGTCGCGCAGGTCGGCTTACTCGGCGACGAGACGGGCACCATCAAGTTCACCAAGTGGTCGAAGTCCGACCTGCCGGAACTCGAAGAGGGGAAATCCTACTCCCTCCGCAACGTCGTCACCGACGAGTATCAGGGCCGCTTCTCCGTGAAGCTCAACCGGACGACGACGATCGAGGAACTCGACGAGGCGATCGACGTCGGCGACGACAGCGTCGAGGTCGAGGGCGCGCTCGTCGACATCCAGTCGGGGTCGGGGCTCATCAAGCGCTGCCCCGAGGAGGACTGCACCCGCGTCCTCCAGAACGGCCGCTGTAGCGAACACGGCGAGGTCGAGGGCGAGTTCGACCTCCGCATCAAGGGCGTCCTGGACGACGGCGAGGAGGTCACCGAGGTCATCTTCGACGAGGAGGCGACCGAGCAACTCACCGGCATCACCTTAGAGGAAGCCAAGGAGATGGCGATGGACGCGCTCGACACCACGGTCGTCGCCGACGAGATGCGCGACGACATCCTCGGCCGGTACTACCGCGTCACCGGGCCGACGTTCGGCCGGTACGTCCTCGCGGACGAACAGGAGCGACTGACCGGGGCAGTGGATGCCGACGAAGTGCTGATCAAAGCGAGGTCGATCTAGATGGCGAGTACACCCACCCGCGAAGTCGCCCGCCGCGTCTTCGCCCGCGAGTTCAACGACGCGAGCTACACGTTCAAGGAATCGGACGACGACCGAGCGCCGGTGTACGTCCTCCTCCCGACGGGCGAGCGCGCGAACCGCGTGTTCCTCGTCGGCACGCTCACCGAGACGGAGGACGTCGGCGAGGACAGCGAGTACTGGCAGGGACGCGTCGTCGACCCGAACGGCGATACGTTCTTCATGTACGCCGGGCAGTACCAGCCCGACGCTGCCTCGATGCTCCGGGAGCTGGAACCGCCGGCGTACGTCGCCGTGGTCGGCAAGCCTCGGACCTACGAGACCGACGAGGGCGACGTGAACGTCTCCGTCCGCCCCGAGTCCATCTCGCAGGTCGACGAGGCGACGCGCGACCGCTGGGTCGTCGAGACGGCCGATCGGACCCTCGACCGGATCCGCCGGTTCACCGAGGCGGACCCCGAGGACGCCGCGACCGACGAGTACGTCTCGATGGCCTACGAGGAGTACGGCGAGGACGTCTCGGCGTACCGCGACTCGGTGGTCGGGGCCCTAGAGAGCATGCAGGACGAACAGGCCGAAGCGAGCGCCGACTGACCGAACGGCGGCACGTCGGCGTCGCGGCTCCGCTCGGCTGACTTTTCCCGGGCGATCACGTCTCCAGCAGTTCGACCAGCGTCCCCTCGGGGTCTCGCAGGAAGCAGATACGCGTCCCGCTCTCGGTGGTCTGTGGTTCCGAAAGCGTCTCGACCTCGTCTGAGAGGCCCTCGTAAACGGCGTCCAGGTCCTCGACTTCGAGACCGAGGTGGGTCGCGCCGGGTCGGTTGAGATCCCCGTCGGAACGGGGCTCGCCTTCGGGCGCGTACTCGACGAGTTCTATCCGTGCGCCGCCGGCGTCCAGATGCGCGAAGTCGGCGCTGGCTCCCTCGATACCGACGCCGGTGGCGAAGGCGCCGCCGCCGACGGAGAACCGGGCGAGGACGTCCAGTTCGAGCGCGTCGCGGTAGAACGAGACGGCGCGATCGAGGTCGCTGACGGTGACGGCGTAGTGATGTGCGGTCGCGTCCATACCGGAGGCGCGGCCGGCGCGGGGTAAACGCCTGCGGTTGCTCGGTCGCTTTCTTTCGGCGGCCGGCGTTCCGTGCGAGCGTCTGACAAATCGTTAAATAGGGTGAGTGACGAATTGCAGACAACTATGGGGAACAAGAACAAGACCATCTCCTTTCGCGTGAGCGAGGACAAGTTCGAGACGCTCCGCGAGATCGCCGAGGAGCGGGACATCTCCCTCTCCGCGGTGTTTCGGGACTACGTCGACACGCTGGTCGCCCACGACGGGCAGGTGAAGGTCGCGCCGGAACACGAACTCGAAGCCGCGGAGGAGAGCAACGCCGAGAGCTTCCCGCCGAAGGTCGAGGTGCCGAAGAGCTTCGTCCGCGAGCACGAACGCCTCGAACTGGAAGCCGAACACCTCCGCGAGCAGCTCGAAGAGCACAAGCGCTACGTCACGAAGCTCCGCCAGCAACTCGACGAGATGGACCAGGACGAGGTCATCCACTTAGAGGACCTGGACGAGGGCGAGGACGAGGACGCCTCCTACCGCATCGGCAGTTTCGACGACCGCTGATCGACCGTCGGCGTACTCGTCGCTGTTTCTCTCTCCAGTCGGATGCTAGCTGTTTCGCAAACTTGACAAATATATTATATTTTTATCGGGACCGACGGTCGCCCTCTTTCGGGCGCTTTTCCGAGTCGTAGACCGGCCGAATATCGAATGGGAGACGGTCTGAACGACCTTTTGCTCGTTCGCGCTACCCGCGCCCGCGGTTTGGGCTCGCCTAATTATTATCGCTCTGCTAATATTTATAGGGGAGGCTCGCCAAGGGAGAACAGAGTGATGAGACATGCCACGGGAACGCTCGGTCACGGTGGATAGATGACGAGAGAACAACTGGGCCTGGTCCGCGAACCTGAGCGCGGCGACCGCCGCCAGGAGTGGGGAACGCTCGACGCGAACGAACTCAGAATCGATCGCGACGACGCGGCGGCGGTCGTGGACGCGCTCGGCGTCGATTTCGCCGGCTCGTTCAACCTCTTCTATCTTCTGCGGAAGCACTTCTGGACGGCCGAGGGAGCCGAGTTCCACGAGGTCGCCGAGTTCCTCGAAGCCGCCTACAAGCGCACTCGCGAGGTCAACGACGACCTCGCGGTCCGCATCGTCGAACTGGGCGGGATCCCGCCGAACACGCCCCCGACGATTCAGGAGCGCGCCGCGGTCCACTTAGAGGCGGAGGGTCTCTACGACCTGCGCGCCTCGCTCGCCGGGGACCTCGACGGCTACGCGACGCTGGTCGCGAGCATGCGCGAACACGTCGACCTCGCCGAGGGCGTGGGCGATTCGGGTACGGCGGAGCGCCTGCGCGACCACCTGACGACGCTCGAAGACGACGCTCACGAGATCGAGCAGTTCCTCGAAGACGACACGCTCGTCCGGGAGGGGGCGCTCGACTGACCATGACGAGCACGCCACATCTCCGAGACCCCGGCGCGGACCACCGCCGGCAGGAGTGGGACACCGTCCGCGCGAACGAACTCCGGCTGAACCGGGCCGCTGCGGAAGAGCTGGTGGCGGCACTGAACGCCGAGCTCTCCGGGTTCTACCTGCTGTTCAACCAGGTCAGAAAGCACTACTGGACCGTCGACGGGGCGGAGTTCGGCGACGTCGCCGAGTTCCTCCGGTCGGCCGCCGACAGGCTCGCGGAGATGACCGACGACCTCGCGCTCCGCGTCCACGCCCTCGGCGGCGTACCGGTCTGTGGTCCGATGGGTATCCGACAGCACGCCCCGCTCTCCATCGAGACGCCTCATCGTTACGACGTGCGCTCGTCGCTCTCGCGCGACCTCGACGGCTACGCGACGCTCGCGGTACAGATGCGAGACCACGTCGAACTGGCGGACCGGTTCGGCGACCAGGCGACGAACGAACTGCTGAGCGTCCACCTCAAGATGCTGGAGGAAGACGCCCAGACGCTCGCGCGATACCTGGCCGACGACACGCTCGTCCGGAGCGACGCCGTCGGCTCCGAGAACTAACCCACCTCCGCCGCGTTACATCAGTCGATTGCGTCGCTGCTGTACCTCTTCAGCTACCTCGTCCCGGCCGTCGACCTGGGCCAGCGTCTCGACGGCTTCGAGCGTCCGGACGGAGTCGTCCAGGAAGGAGAGCATATCGCCCGGATAGGCGTACAGCAGGTAGTCGTCGCTCATCACGTCGACGACCGCGTCGGGGCCGAGGCCCTGTTCGCGCAGTTCCAGCAGGTAGGCGACGAACTTCCGCTCGGGACAGCCACAGTGTGGGTTGGCCTGACAGTCACAGTCCAGGAAGTCCTCCGCGAAGTCCAGCACGCGGTCCTGCGAGGCGTCGTCGAGCTTCGCCAGCCCCTCGCCCTGAAAGAGGATGTCCAGCGTCGCCCCCTTGAACGCCCCCTTCGGGAAACTCGTCTCTAGCTGGGAGACGAGCTGCTGGTGGTTCTTGACGTAGATCTTGTCCGTGATGGCCACGCTTGTGGTCGCGTAGGCCGCGGCGACCTAAAAGCGTCTCGGAGACGTGGGCCGAAGCGTTCGGGGACCGGGCGGGAGAAGGATGGGGCGGGGCAGCGGCGGCTACATCCCGCCGGTGTCTTGGGCGACGACGAGGTCGAAGGGGGTGTCGGCCGGCTCGTCGTCCGGCGAGAGGTAGCCCGCGGCGAAGGCGGTGTAGGCCTGTCCGCCGGCGAGACTCACGTCGAAGTCGGCGACGACGTCGCCGTCGTTGCTCTCCGTGTCACCCCGAATCTGGACGGTGTAGTCGCCGGCGGGCACCTCGACCGTCCCGGATTCGGTGTAGGCGACGCCGTCGAACAGCGCGTCGCCGCTCGACGCGGCCGTGATGTCGACGGCCGGCGCGTCCGGCGAGACGTGGACCGCTCGGAGGCGAGCGGTGTCGTCGCTCGGACTGGCGGTGTCGTCCGAGAGCACGAGCGGCTGGAAGGGTTCGTCGGCTTCCTCGCCGATCTCGCCCGCCGCGACGATCGTGTAGGCCTGCCCGCTCTCGACGCTCACGTCACCCTCGAAGACGGACGTCTCGGCGTCGCCGGCGGCGGTGATCTCGACGGTTCGGCTGCCGGCGGGCACGTCGAGGTAGTCGCTGACCGCGCCGAAGGGCACGTCTTCGAGCACCGCCGACCCGTCGACGTAGACGTCGACGTTCGGGGCGTTTGGCGACATGTGCGCGACGCGGACGCTCGCTGGGTCGTCGCCCGTCGACTCGCCCGCCGTGTCCTGTGCGACGACGAGGTCGAAGGGGGTGTCGGCCGGCTCGTCGTCCGGCGAGAGGTAGCCCGCGGCGAAGGCGGTGTAGACCTGCCCGCCGGCGAGGCTCACGTCGAACTCGGCGGCGACGTCGCCGTCGTTGCTCTCCGTGTCGCCGCGGACCTGTAGCGTGTAGTCGCCGGCGGGTACCTCGACGTATTCGGACTCGCCGTAGGCGACGCCGTCGTAGACGGCGTCCCCGCTCGACGCGAGGGTCACGTCGACGGCCGGCGCGTCCGGCGAGGCGTGGACGAGTCGGACGCGAGCCGTCTCGCCGCCGGGGTCGCTGTTGTCGTCTTCCAGAATCAGGGGTTCAAAGGGCTGGTCGGCCTCCTCACCGATCTCGCCGATCGCGGCGACCGTGTAGGCCGTCTCCGCCTCGACCGGGACCGCTCCGGAGAAGACCGACGTGTCTCGGTCGCCGGCGGCGGTGATCTCGACCATCCGCTCGCCGGCGGGCACGTCGAGGTAGTCGCTGACCGCGCCGAAGGGCACGTCTTCGAGCACCGCCGAATCGTCGACGTAGACGTCGACGTTCGGGGCGTTGGGCGACATGTGCGCGACCCGGACCGACGCGTTCCCCATCGGCGTATCGGTCGCGGTCGAAGTTTCTGTCTCCGTCCCGGCGTCAGTAGTCGTCTGGGTATCGGTCCCGTCGCCGCCGCTGCCGCCGTCGCCGGCACACCCGGCGAGGCCGACGGTCAACCCGGTCCCGATGCCGAACAGTACCCGTCGTCGACTCGTCTCCGCTGTATCTGATGACATCCACTCCCGACTGCGTATGATGGATAGATAACAGTTTTCGAGAATCTGCCGAAACTCTCACCCAAATCCGGCCATACTCTCTCTGGGAACGGTTTACGGGCGTTTTAGTTAGCTCCCCCGAAAGGCTTTTACCCTGTATTATCGGAGGTATGAAACATGGACCCCTCCGTCTCCGACCCGGCTGGCGGGGCCGGCCGGGACCGACGCGTCGGGTACCGCTCTGCCCATCCGCCGGTGGATTCTTGCTCGCTGGCGGCAACTATACACCAGCATGGACACGGTCCTCTGGCAGACTCTCGCCGGTACCCGCGGAGGACCGAACCGCGCTCGCGTCTTGCGTGCGCTGGACGAACGGCCCAGAAACGCCAACCAGCTAGCCGATGACCTCGATCTGGCGTACAACACGGCCCGCTACCACCTCGACGTGCTCGAAGCCAACGGGGTCATCACGAGCAGCGAGCAGGACTACGGCGCCGTGTATCTCCCGAGCGACCGGACGCGGAATCACTGGGAGACGGTCGAGAAGATACTCACACAGGTGGACGACTGATATGAGCTCGACGAAACTCCCCCGATGGCCGCGGTCCGCCGTCGGGAGACGGGAGCACGCACGATGAGTCTCGTACTGGACGCCGCCCGCGTCGCAGCGGGCATCAACGTCCTGTTACTGGCGGGGCTGATAGCTATCTGGCTGCGAACCTACCGGGAGATCCGCGCCCCGATGACGCTCGGGACGATCCTGTTCGCCACCTTCCTCCTGGCCGAGAACCTCGTCGCGCTGTATTTCTACTTCAACGCGCCGGCGATGCCGACCCTGGCCGTTCAGGTCATGATGCTCCTGCAAATTCTCGAAACGCTCGGTATCGTCGTGCTGACGTACTTCACGTGGAAGTAGCGTCTTTCGGCGCGGCCGGTCTGCTTTCGTTCCTCGTTCTCGTCCATATCCGAATCTGCCGCAACCGGACGGGTCGGTCCCGTCGCCGGCGTCGGCGTGCGACGCGTTGGCTCTCGGCTGTGAACTCGGGATTCGTAACGTATTTCTGTGCCAGCGAAGTAGCTGAAAACGCCTCAGTAGGCGCGTCCGGGCTGGGGTAGTGGCATCCTTTAGCCTTGTGGTGGCTAAGAGGCGGGTTCAATTCCCGCGCCCGGACTCCCCTTCTCTCGACGCATTCGACGTTCATTCGCCGCTGAGACGCCGCATTTTATTATCTCAGCCGCGCTCGTCTCCGGTGTTGACCACTGCTGGGCCGCTCCGCCGGGCGTCCGAGAACGCGACCGAGATAGTCTCGACGCTCGTCACCGGCGTCTGGCTGGCCGCCCTCTTTACCGGGCAGGACTGGTGGTTGGGATTCATGCTGTTCGGATACGTCGTGCTCGTCCCGCTCACCGCCCTCCTCTTCGGCGACCGCGACGAGATGGAGGAGTGGCGGGACGATCAGTGGGGCGAGTCAGCGGACGCGACATCCGAGCGCGACACCGGGAGCGACGACGCGCTCTCGACGCTTCGGGACCGGTACGCTCGCGGCGAACTGACCGACGAGCAGTTCGAGCGGAAACTGGAGACCCTGCTGGAGACCGAGACGCTCGAGGATCTCGAAGAGAGGGATCGGGAACTGCTCTCGGAACGGGAGTAACGGCTGTTTCGAGTCGATTCGTAGTCGTCTAGTGGTGAGAAATACACCGGACCGGGCGACCGAAGCCGGCTCAGAGCGCGGGCGAGTGGTTCCGACCGACGACGGCACAGACGACGTTCAACGCGACGAGTGCGACGACCGAGCGCGGCGAGGACGCGACGAATCCGGTGACGAGCGTGCTCGCGATGAGGACCGGGAGGAGAATGGTCCCCCAGAAGGCGATCCCTCGGACCAGCGCCGTACACACGCCGGCAGTAACGGTACCGACGGTCCGAAGACTTCTCATATCAGAATCTATACGTGAAAGCGGTGAGCGTGCGATGGACATGGCTGATTCGTGTACCGCAACCATGAACTCGAATCGTCATATAAAGTCGATATTATTCACGTCAGTTTTCGAAGTTCGTCTGCAACTGTTTCGATTGCGGATATTTTATAACCGATACAAACGGCCCAAGAGTGGCGAAAACGGCAGAATCGCTTAGCCGAATAAGTCCGCAGTTAGCGCTCTCACTTACCTCTCAGTAACACATTTTCTCTATTGTCTGTCTGACTTATTAGTACAAAATATGATGGTTTCTCCGGGTCTTTATATCAGGGATAAAATATTTGAATACTTTTACTATAGCCATCTCGGCCGGTACCGTCCGACTGGTGCGGTCCACGCTGGCGGTCGGTGAGAGGGTTCACTCGGCCGGTGACTGCTTCACCGAAAGCACCGGTACGTCCGCCAGACGGACGATGCGTTCGGTAACGCTCCCGAGAATGTACCGCTCTAAGCCGGTTCGACCGTGCGTCCCCATCACGATGCAGTCGATCTCGTGTTCGTCGGCGTAGTCCACGATCGAGCGATGTGGATTGCCAGTCAGGAGCTCGGTTTCGACGGTCGAGACGCCCGCGTCCGTGGCGCGGGTCTCGATAGTCTCGACCGCTTGCTCGCCGACGTCTTCGAGCGCCTTGAGCAGATCGCTGGGGTCGACTTGGGTGTCGAGCAGATATGGATCAACGACGTGAACGACGTGGAGTGCCGCGTCCGTGGCCAGCGCGAGATCGATGGCGCGGTCGGCGGCGACGAGCGCGCCGTCGCTTCCGTCGGTCGGGACCAGGATTCGTTCGAACGGGAACCCGAGGGTGGTCTCCTCGTGGACGGTCAACACCGGAACCGACGCCTCACGGAGCGTCCGCTCGGCGACGCTCCCGAGGACGAACCGGTCCAGTCCGGTCCGCCCGTACGTCCCCATCACGATGCAGTCGACGTCGTGGTCGTCGGCGTAGTCGAGGATGCCCCGATGTATCGGGACGCCGCCGACGATGACCGACGTGGTCGCCTCGACGCCGGCCTCGGCCGCTCGCTCGGCGGCCGCCGTCGTCGCTTCCGAGCCGACCGATGCGAACTGGTCGGCGTCGTCGTCTTCGACTCCTGGCGGGAGTTCGCCCATCTCCAGGACGTGGATAGCGTGTAGATGCGCGTCGAAGCGGTCGGCGAGCGTGATCGCCGCCGAGACGGCGGCGTCGGCGACTTCGCTGCCATCGGTCGGAACCACGATCTGGTCGAACATTGTCGTTCGCATTGACATAGTTGCGACGCGCTCTTAGTACCCGCCGTCCGTATCCCGGTATCTCGGTCACTCCTTCAGGACTCCGTCCGGAGCGTCTGTGAGTCGGCGTCGTCGGCGACCCCGTACGCGTCGCTTGATTTGATGATGGAGAGGGCGGTCATGATGTCCGTGCGAGTGAGCAGGCCGAGGAACTCGCCGTCCTCGTCGGTGACGATGAGCCGGCCCACGGAGTTGCCCTGGAGTTGGCTCAGCGCGTCCATCACGTCCGTCTCGGGACCGGTCGTGACCAGGTCGGTCGTCATCACGTCGCCGACGGTGTAGGCGTCGCGCTCGACCTCCCGGACCGCGCGGGCGTCCTCTAAGGTCACGAGGCCGACGATCTCGCCGTCCTTCTCGACGGGATAGCCGGTGTGGCGCTCCTCGAACATCGTCCGGATGAGCTCGGTGACGGACTGTTTCGGCGTGACCGCGGTGACGCGGTCGGCGGGCGTCATCACGTCCCTGACGGTGACGCCCTCGAAGGCGGCCCGCATCGTCATCTGGCGGGACTCGCCCTGTGCGCCGATGTAGATGAAGAAGGCGAGGCCGGCCAGCAGGAGGTTGTTGGCGACGAACAGGCCGAACAGGCCGAGTCCGACGGCGAATATCTTCCCGACCTCGGCGGCGATCTGGGTCGCGCGGGCGTACGAGCGGGTGCGAGCGAGCAGCGCCCGCAGGACGCGCCCGCCGTCCATCGGGAACCCCGGGAGCATGTTGAACACCGCCAGCGCGACGTTCATCAGCGCCAGGTAGGCGAAGACGAAACGCGCGCCCTCGATAGCCGCCGATTGCGTTCCGGGGAGCACGGCGAACGCGACGTAGGAGAGCACGCCGAGAGCGACGCTGACGGCGGGGCCGGCGACGGCGATCGCCAGCTCCTGCTTCCAGTCTTCGGGCATCTCCGTCAGCTGCGCGATGCCGCCGAAGAGCCACAGCGTGATCGAGTCGATGGGGTAGCCGTACCGAATGGCGACGAGCGAGTGGCCCAGTTCGTGGAGCACGACGCCGGTGAAGAGGCCGACGGCGGCGAGGACGCCGAGCACCCACACGAGGTTTCCGTCGACCAACACGGCGGGGTCGAGTCCCGCCCCGAGCGTGTCGTTCAGCAGTTCGACCGTATTCCCTATCTCCGTGCCGATAATCCACGCGAACAGCGGCAAGACTAACAGAAAGGTCAAATCGAGCTGAATGGGGATGCCGAAGGCGCTCCCGATTCGAAACCGACGCATACGATACGTTGTCGGCGGCGCGACTTAAGCGCGCTGTGGGCTAGCAGTTGTCGGGTGCATCGCTGCTATCGAGGGGAGAGATATAGCGCCAGAAAGACCCCACCGAGCGCGCTCCCATTCTTTATATCCTCCTATCCAGAAAAATGGAAATCTTCCGGCACGCTCTCGGCTCTGAAGAGAGGGCCGTTGCCGGTACGAGAAACTATCTTGGTACTTGCGTTCGTCTCTGAGAGTATGAGCTCCAGCGATAGAGTTACTGTCGAAGAAGTCATGTCAAGCCCCCTCGAGATGATCTCGGCGGATGCAACGGTCGAGGAAGCCGTACAACAGATGAGAGGGAAGGAAGTCAACGCTCTGGTTGTCAGAACTACACCGCGGGCCATCATCAGCAGTACCGACGTACTCGCCGCCGTGGCTGACGGGCGAAACGTCTCGGAGTTACAGGTATCGGATATAATGACGACCGACGTCGAAACCGCCTCTCCGGACAATTATATGGAGGAGGTCGCCGCGATGATGACCACGTACGGTGTCAAACACCTCCCCGTCGTTGACGACGATTACGTCGGGATGATCTCCTCGACCGACGTGGCCGCCTACCTTTCGAAATGAGGACTACGGCGAGCCCGCCGAAATCGGTGGATACGTCTCCTATATTCAGGAGATGATTGCCAACACAGTTCGGCGATCTCGCTCGCCGCCTCGATGACCGCTTCACCTATATTGACCACACCGAGTCGGAATACGTCGTCTGTCGAGGATTTCGACAAAGCCGGCTGCTTGCACCGACCCAATCGCTCACGACGAACCGAACGCCGCTTTCGTCGGTTCCGTGTCGAGTGACTGAAGTAGGTCCCCCGCCGTACATACGGTCGTGTCTCAGCAGGCCGCACAGGTGGATACGCTGTTCCTCCACGAACACGGCGAGGACGTGCGGGTAGTCGCCAACCGCGATGGCGGGCGACTCTTTCACGGCGTCCTCGAACTGAAGGAGACCGATGCGGGGCCGCGGCCCCGCCGGCTCCGCATCAGGGACGGGACCAGCGAGGACCTCCGATCGCCCGACCAGTTCGTCGAACTCGCCCGCCGAGCGGCCCGCATCCGCATCTCCGAGCAGACCTCGCCCAACGCCCGCGACCGCATCCGCGAGATGCTCGACGGCTACCAACTCGACGCGAAGGTCGTCCGGACCTGTCGGTACTGTTCGAACGCGGGGCGCTATTCGCCGATCACGAGCGAGACGGCCATCGAGGCCGACGGGGAGACCATCTGCCCGTCCTGCGCCCGCGAGGAACTGGACCGCGAACTCGCCTTCCAGGGCGACATCACCGGCGACGCCCGCGCGCGCCTCGAAGACCTCCTGCTCGAAGTGCAGGACCTAGAGCGCATCACGAACCTGCTGTCGGGGCAACTCGACCCCGACCTGACGAAATTCGACGAGATCTCGGCGACGACGGAGGACGTAGAGCCCGTCGCCGTCAATTCGCTGGGGCTGCACCCGGGCATCCAGCAACACCTCGAAGGCCGCTTCGAGACGCTGTTGCCGGTCCAGAGCCTCGCGGTGGAACACGGCGCGACCGACGGCGCGGACCAGCTGGTCGTCTCCGCGACGGCGACGGGGAAGACCCTCATCGGCGAGATGGCAGGGCTGGACCGCGTCTTGAACGGCAAGGGGACGATGCTGTTTCTCGTCCCGCTGGTGGCGCTGGCCAACCAGAAGTACGAGTCGTTCCAGGAGCGCTACGGCGACATGGTCGACGTCTCCCTGCGGGTCGGCGCGAGTCGCATCGCCGACGAAGGGGGTCGCTTCGACCCCGACGCCGACGTCATCGTCGGCACCTACGAGGGGATCGATCACGCGCTGCGGACGGGCAAGGACCTGGGCAATATCGGCACCGTCGTCATCGACGAGGTGCACACGCTCGGCGAGGACGAGCGCGGCCACCGACTCGACGGCCTCATCTCCCGGCTGAAGTACTACTGCGAGCGCGGGACGACGGAGGCGTCCCGGGACAAGCGAGCGGGCAACGCCAGCGAGCACAGCGGCGACACGCAGTGGATCTACCTCTCGGCGACGGTCGGCAACCCCGGCCAACTCGCGAAGAAGCTCCGGGCGAATCTAGTCGAGTTCGAGGAGCGACCGGTCCCCATCGAGCGCCACCTCACCTTCGCCGACGGCCGCGAGAAGATCGACACCGAGAACAAGCTGGTCAAGCGCGCGTTCGACACGAAATCGAGCAAGGGGTACCGCGGCCAGACCATCATCTTCACCAACTCCCGGCGGCGCTGTCACCAGATCTCCCGCAAACTCAACTACAGCTCCGCGCCGTATCACGCCGGACTGGACAACCGCAAGCGCCAGCAGGTCGAACGGCAGTTCGCCGACCAAGAGCTGGCGGCCGTCGTCACGACCGCGGCGCTGGCGGCCGGCGTGGACTTCCCCGCCTCGCAGGTCATCTTCGACTCGCTGGCGATGGGCATCGAGTGGCTCACCGTCCAGGAGTTCAGCCAGATGCTCGGCCGGGCGGGGCGGCCGGACTACCACGACAAGGGGACGGTGTACCTCCTCGTCGAACCCGACTGCTCGTATCACAACAGCATGGAGATGACCGAGGACGAGGTGGCGTTCAAACTCCTCAAGGGGGAGATGGAACCGGTCATCACCCGCTACGACGAGGGCGCGGCCGTCGAGGAGACGCTGGCGAACGTCACCGTCGCCGGCAAGCAGGCCAAGCGGCTCAACGACCGGATGATCGGCGAACTGCCGACCAAACACGCGCTCGGGAAACTGCTGGAGTACGACTTCATCGACGGCCTCTCGCCGACGCCGCTCGGGCGAGCCGTCACGCGGCACTTCCTCGCGCCCGACGAGTCCTTCCAGTTGCTCGACGGCATCCGCAAGGGACTGGACCCCTACGACATCGTCGCCGAGATGGAACTGCGCGAGGAGCAGTAGGGCCACACCTTCTTGTGGTTCGGCCGTCTTCGCCCGTCCATGGGGCTGTTCGATAAGGTCCGCCGCGCGGTCGGCGGCAGCGAAGACGAGTCGGCCGACGACGAGTCGAGCGACGCCGACGACTCGGAACCGGACGGCCGAGCGACGACGGAATCCACGGCGGATCCGGAGCAGGACGACCGAGCGGGCGAGGGGCCCGCGGACGACTCGGAACTGATAGGCGAGGCCGAGGGACCGGCGGCCGACGCTGCCGAGGTCGAGGGCGGAGCCGCCTCGGAGCCGCGGGCGTTCGCCGACGCGACCGACGAACGAGGCGACGCCGACGCGGGAACCGCGCCCGACGCTGGCGACGCTGACGGCCCGGCCGGAGACCCGCCGTCGGCTGGTCCGTCCGCCGCTTCGGACTCTCCGGCCACCGACCCGCCACCGGTCGACTCGACCGCCGAATCGTCTCCCGCCACCGAGGACCTCAGCGCCGAGTACGCCGAGACGGCGACCGACTTCGCGGAGTTCTGGGGCGAGCGCGACCTCGATTTCACGCCGGAGTCGCTCTCCCGGTTGGACGACCTCGTCGAGTCGGAGTGGGACGGCGACCGGTTCGCGGACGCGACGTTCGGCAGCGAGGCGACGTTCGACGACCGCGCTTTCACGAGCGTCACGCGAGAACTCGGGAGCTACTTCGGCGAGGTGCTGGTCCGGGACCTCGCCGGCGAGTGGAGCGACGAGACCGACCACGAGGCCGTCGTCGTCGTCAGCGGGTGGGACGGCCGACTCGCCGTCCCCGTGTTTCGGGTCGCCGCGAACTCGCTCCGGGAGACCGCGACCTTCGCCCGGAGCTACGAGGCGCTACTGGCCGATATCGACGCCGAGACGAGCGGGGAGTGACCTCGGCGAAATCCCCACGCTTTTGCTACCGCCAGTCCACTCCCCGGTGTGTCGCTGCCACCCGTCACGCCAGGGATGGCGTTCGTGTTCGCGCTGATACTCGTCGCGCTCGCCCTCTTCGCCACCGAGGCGCTGCCCGTTGACGTGACCGCGATCGGCGTGATGGTCGCGCTGATGCTCGTCGAACCGACCACCGAGTCGCTCGTCCAGGCCGGCGTGTTGGCCGAGCCGATCTACATCCTCCACCAGCCCGGCGACGGCGTCTCGCCGCTGACACAGGGGCTCTCGGGCTTCGCCTCGACGGCGACCATCACCGTGCTGGCGATGTTCATCCTCTCCGACGGCGTCCAGCGGACCGGCATCGTCCAGATTCTCGGCTCGAAACTCGCCTCGCTGACCGGCGACGACGAGACGCGACAACTCGGGGCGACCGTCGGTCTGGTCGGCCCCATCTCGGGGTTCATCAACAACACCGCCGCCGTCGCCATCCTCCTGCCGATGGTGACCGACATCGCCCACAGCGGGAAGATATCGCCGTCGAAACTGCTCTTGCCGCTCTCCTACGCCTCGATGTTCGGCGGGATGCTCACACTCATCGGCACCTCGACGAACATCCTCGCCTCGCAGCTGTCGGCGGACTTACTCGGTCAGCCGTTCTCGATGTTCGAGTTCACCCAGTTGGGAATCGTCGTCACCCTCGTGGGCACAATCTATCTGCTGACGATCGGCCGATGGCTCGTCCCCGGACGCATCCCGGCCCGCGAGGACCTCACCGACGAGTTCGAGATGGGCGAGTACCTCACCGAGGTCGTCGTCCGCGAGGACTCCCCCATCGTCGGCCAGACGGTTCGCGAGGCGCTGGCCGAGACCGACTTCGACGTGGACGTCATCCAGCTCATCCGCGGCAAGCGGACCTTCCTCGAACCGCTCGATCCCAAGACCATCCAGGCGGGCGACGTCTTCGCGCTCCGGACCGACCGGGACACGCTCGTGGACCTACTCGACGCCGAGGGGCTCGACCTCCTCCCGGAGGTGGACGTGGACGACGCCGAACTCGAACGCGCGAGCGAACAGCAGAACCTCGTGGAGATCGTCGTCTCGCCGGGGTCGTCGCTCGTCGGTGAGACGCTGACCTCGGCGAACTTCCGACAGCGCTACGACGCGACGGTGCTGGCGCTTCGCCGCGGTCGCGAGCTGTTCCGCCAGCGGATGGACCGCGTCGGCCTGAAGGTCGGCGACACCCTCCTCGTCCAGGCGACGGCCGACAGCATCGACCGCCTCAACGTCAACAACGACTTCATCGTCGCACAGGAGGTCGAACGGCCCGATTACCGCCGGTCGAAGATCCCCGTCGCCGTCGGCATCGTCGCCGCCGTCGTCGCCGTCGCCGCCCTGACGCCCATCCACATCGTCGTCTCGGCGCTCGCCGGTGCGGTGGCGATGATCCTCACCGGCTGTCTCCGCCCGCCGGAACTGTACGACGCCGTCCAGTGGGACGTCATCTTCCTGCTCGCGGGGGTCATCCCGCTCGGCATCGCCCTGCAGGAGACCGGCGGTGCGGACTTACTCGCCGAGGCGTTCGTCCTGGCCGCCCCCGGCCTGCCCGCCATCGTCGTGCTGGGGCTGATGTACGTCGTCACCGCGCTGCTGACAAACGTCATCTCGAACAACGCCTCGGTGGTGCTGATGATCCCCGTCGCCGTCGAGGCCGCCCGGCAACTGGAGGCAAACGCCTTCGCGTTCGTCCTCGCGGTGACGTTCGCGGCCTCGACGGCATTCATGACCCCCGTCGGCTATCAGACCAACTTATTGGTCTACGGTCCCGGCGGCTACCGGTTCACCGACTACGTGAAGGTCGGCGCGCCGCTACAGGCCGTCTTCGCCGTCGTGACGACGCTCGGCATCGCCTTCTTCTGGGGCCTCGCTCCCGCGTGACACGGGGCGTTCCTCAACGAAACGCTTTACTCGGTTACGCGGAGAGAAGTATATGCGGGACCATGGGTTAGTGGTATACTCCGAGCCTTGGGTGCTCGTGACCCCGGTTCGAATCCGGGTGGTCCCACTTCTACGCTGATTTACCGCTTATCGACCGATTTTCGCGCCGCCGAAATCACTTCACGTCGTCGGCGAACGCGAATTCGACTCTCGGATGCAACTCCGCGTCGAAGCGCCGAAGCAGTCCCAAGCCAGCATCAACTGGGCCGACGAGTACCGATTCGAGGAACGCTGGCCGCTCGAAGTCTCCGGGGTGGCCGGCAACAGGGACTAAGTGTGCGCTGGCAGTACGTGGATGCACTCGATGGCCCCCGATTTTTCCGTCGTAGCCGCTGCCGTGGCACTCCCGTTCCTCGCCGCGCTGACAGCGCCGCCGCTCTACCGGGCGCTCGGCGACCGGACCGGGTACGTCGGCGCGCTCGTCGCGGCGTCGTCGTTCGCGCTCGTGAGCACGCAACTCGGCGCGGAGGGCGTCGTCGCCGTCCCCTGGATCCCGTCGCTCGGCGTCGCGGTCCGCTTCGCCGTCGACGGGTGGGCGCTGCTGTTCGCGCTGCTGGCCAGCGGCGTCGGCGTCGTCGTGTTCACCTACTCGGCGACGTACATGCACGGCGGGGAGAACCTCGGGCGGTACTACGGCGTGTTGCTGGCGTTCATGGGGTCGATACTCGGCGTCGCGTTCGCGGCGGACATGGTCGTCCTCTTCCTCTGTTGGGAGCTGACGAGCGTCTGTTCGTTCCTGCTCATCGGCCACGAGACGACCAGCGACGACTCGCGCTACGCCGCCCGGATGGCGATGGTCGTCACCGTCGGCAGCGGGCTCTGCCTGCTGGCCGGCCTCTTGTTGCTCGCGGTGGCCGCCGGCGGCCCGCTCGGCGGCACCACGTTCGACCTCGCGGCGATACTCGCGAACGGCGAGGCGGTCCGGGCGGCGCTGCGCGAGTCGGGGCTGTTCCTCCCGGTGTTGGGCTTGCTGGCTATCGCGGCCGGCGCGAAGTCCGCGCAGGTGCCGCTTCACTTCTGGCTGCCCAACGCGATGGTCGCGCCGACGCCGGTGTCGGCGTTCCTGCACTCGGCGACGATGGTGAAGGTGGGCGTCTACTTCGTCGGCCGCGTCCGGCCGCTGTTCCTCGGGCCCGAGTGGACGGCGCTGTTCGCGACGCTGGGACTGGCGACGATGCTCGTCGGCGCGACGCTGGCGGTGGTCGCGAGCGACAGCAAGGAACTGCTGGCGTACTCGACGGCGAGTCACCTCGGCCTGCTGGTCGCCGCCTTCGGCTTCGGGTCGTACTACGGCCCGCAGGCGGGGAGCTTCCACCTCCTGAACCACGGGCTGTTCAAGGCGGCGCTGTTCCTGGTGGCCGGCATCGTCGTCCACGAGGCCGGCACGCGCAACCTCAACCGCCTCGGAGGGCTCTGGCGGGAGCTCCCGGTGACGGCGGCAATAACGGTCGTCGGGACGCTCTCGATGGCCGGTCTCCCGCCGTTCAACGGCTTCTACTCGAAGGAGCTGCTGTTCAAGGCGGCCTACGAGACGGCGGTCACGGCCGGCGGGCTCGCGTGGGTCTACCCGACGGTCGCCGTCCTCGCGAGCGCGCTCACCGTCGTCTACTCGCTGCGGTTCCTCTGGATATTCCTCGGGGATCGGCCCTCGGAGCTGGAAGTCGCGGGCCGCCCCTCCACTGGACTGCTCGCACCGGCCGGAGCGCTGGCGCTGGTCGCGGCGGTCGTCGGACTCGTCCCGCAAGCGGCCGTCGACGTCGCCGTCCAGGCGGCCGCCGACGCAACGGCGACCGAGGTACACGCGATCCACGCCGTCATCCCGACCCACCTCTCGGGACCGGTCGCGATGTCCCTGACGACGTTCGCACTCGGATTCGCCGCGTTCCCGGCCCGCGACCGCCTCCAAACGGGCGTCGACCGCGTCATCAGCGCCGGGACGCCGCTGTGGCCCAATCGGTGGTACGACCGGCTGGTCGACGGGGCCACGACCACCAGCATCCGCCTCGACGCCGTCGTCCACGGCGGGGCGCTGCGGACCTACGTCCTCTGGGCGCTCGGGTCGGCCAGCGCGCTCGCGCTCGTCGGGTTCGTCGCCGCCGACGTCGCCGTCCGGCCGACCCCGGAACTCGGCGTCCCCCTCGCGGTGGCGCTCGTCCTCGCGGTGGCGCTCGTGGCCGGTGGCGCGATCCTGACGGCCCCCTCGCACGTCGCCGGCGTGCTCACGCTATCGATTCTGGGGTTCATGATCGCCATCTTCTACGTCCTCGCCAGCGCGCCGGACCTGGCGCTGACCCAGCTCATCGTCGAGACGCTCGTCCTGCTGATATTCCTCCTCGTGCTCGACCGGGTGCCGGCGTTCTACCACGACGTAGACGCCAGGGTCGCCCTCACCGACGGGGCGATCTCGCTCGCGGTCGGCGCGGCGGCGTTCGTCTCGGTGCTGGTCGCGGGCCGCGGCGCGAACGAGGCCCCGACGGCCATCGCCGAGTACTACGTCTCGCAGGCGGTCCCGAGGGCCGGCGGGACGAACGTCGTCAACGTCGTGCTCGTCGACTACCGCGGGTTCGACACGCTCGGCGAGAGCTTCGTCATCGCCATCGCCGCCATCGCGGTGATGGTGCTGCTGACGATGCGCAACCGGGGTGAGACGGAGTGACGACGACCATCACCAGGACGACCATCAGGGTCGTCGTCCCCATCGTCCTCGTCGTCGCGATCCTGCTGCTCCTGCAGGGCCACAAGCTACCGGGCGGCGGGTTCATCGGCGGCGTCCTGACGACGGCGGCGCTCGTCCTCGTCTACGTCGCGTACGGACTGGACTACGTGGAGATGGAGGTCCTCGACCGGGAGGTCGAGTCGGGCGGGGGCATCTTCGAGCGCCGCATCGTCACCGCCTACCGGCGGCTGTTCTCCCTCGGGCTCGGGCTGGCCGTGGTCAGCGGCGTCGCGGGGCTGCTGTTCGGCGAGCCGTTCCTCTCGCAGTCGTTCGTCGTCTTCCACGGCGTGCCGATCTATCACGAGGTCGAACTGGCGAGCGCGCTCCTGTTCGACCTCGGCATCTACGGCGTCGTCGTCGGCGGCCTGCTGACCATCGTCTCGGTGGTGGGAGCCGAATGAGCCTCGCGCTCGCTACCGTCGTCGGCGGCCTGTTCGCGCTGGGGACCTTCCTCCTGCTCCGCCGGGACCTCGTGCGGGTCGTCTGGGGCGTCGCCGTCCTCTCGCAGGCGGCGAACGTCTACCTCATCTCGATGGGCGGCGTCGCCGAGGGGAGCTTCACGCAGGTGCCGATACTCGCGACTCACGGCGGGGAAGTCCCCGAAACCGCTGACCCGGTTGTCCAGGCGCTGGTGTTGACCGCCATCGTCATCAGCCTCGGCACGACCGCGCTGGCGCTGGTCCTGTCGTATCGCGCCTACGAGGAGAACGAGACCGTCGACGTCCAGAGGTGGCGGTAGCGTGCCCCCCCACATCGTCGTCGCGCCGATGCTCGTCGCGCTCGGGACTATCCTCGCCGTGCTGGGACTGCGGAGCGCGCGGGCGGCACAGCGAGCGGTGAGCGTCCTCGGCGGCGCGGTCTACGCCGCCGTCGTCGGCCTCCTGACGTGGCGGGTGATGCTGTCGCCGGCCGAGCCGACGCCGCTGGTCTACCAGATCGGCGGCTGGCCGGCCCCCTTCGGCATCACGCTCGTCGCCGACGCGCTCGCGGTCTTCATGCTCGTCATCGCCGCGGTCGTGACGCTCTCGGCCGTCGCGTTCTCGGTGCGGTTCATCGACGAGCAGAACCAGCGGGTGTTCTATCACCCGCTCTTTCACTGCCTGCTGCTGGGCGTCACCGGGGCCTTCCTCACCGGCGACCTGTTCAACCTCTTCGTCTGGTTCGAGGTGATGCTGATGGCCAGCTACGTCTTCGTCGCCTTCTACGGTGAGGCTCCCCACACCGCCGCCGCGTTCCGCTACCTCGTCCTGAACGTCATCGGGAGCGCCGTGATGTTGCTCGCCATCGGCGGGCTCTACGCCACGACGGGGACGCTCAACATGGCCGACATGTCCCGGCGACTGGCCGCGCCGGCGGCCTACGGCGTCGACGTGGCCCCCGTGGTCGGGCTCTCGGCGCTGCTGTTCGTGACGTTCGCGCTCAAGGCCGGGCTCGTCCCCTTCCAGTTCTGGGTCCCGGCGGCCTACCGGTCGGCCCCGCTCCCCATCGCGGCGATGCTGGCCGGCGTGACCAAGAAGGTCGGCGTCTACGCCGTCGTCCGGCTCTACTTCGTCGTCTTCGCCGGGGCGTCGCTGCCGACGGAGTTCGGCCCCATCAGCGGGAACTCGCCGCTGGCCTTCCTCGCCCCGGTCCTGTTCGCGATGGGGGCGGCGAGCATCGTCGTCGGCGGTTTCGGCGCGATCGGGCAGAGCCGCCTCGACGGCGTCTTCGCGTACTCCAGCGTCGGACAGGTCGGGTTCATCGTCCTGCCGGTGTCGTTCGCCGCGGCGGCCCAGTCCGCCTCGTTCCGCCGGCTCGCGCTCGCCGCGGCGCTTGTCTACGCGCTCCACCACGCGCTGACGAAGTCGCTGCTGTTCCTCTCGACGGCGGCGGTCCGCGGGGCCGCCGGGACGACGAACATCTCTCGACTCGGCGGGCTGGCCGCGTTCTCGCCCGCGCTGGGCGGGGTCTTCCTGATCGGCTGCGTCTCCATCATCGGCGTGCCGCCGCTGACCGGCTTCTTCGGGAAGTTCCTCGTCTTCGAGACGGCGGCCGCGCGCTACGCCGCGGCACCCGGGTTAGTCCCCGCTACCGCCATCGCCACGCTGCTCGCGGGCGCGCTGTTCACGCTCCTGTACGCCTCCCGCGCGTGGGTCAGGGGCTTCTGGGGCGAGCAGACGGAGGCGGTCGCGACCGCGACCCTCGACCGCGGCCAGCTCTCGATACTGGCGGCGCTGGCGCTGGTCGTCCTCGCCGTCGGCGTGGGCTTCGACCCGGTCTACGAGTTCGCCGAGGCCGCCGCGGAGGCGGCGCTGGACCGCAGCGCGTACGTCGACGCCGTCGCCCCCCGCGGAGGTGGCGGCCAGTGACCCGTCGCTGGCCGATCGCCGGCGTCGTCTTCGGGGTCCTCTGGGTGTTCGTCCGCGGGCCGGAGTTCACCGCGGCGGCGTTCCTCGGTCAGTTCCTCTTCGGCCTCGCCGTCGGCTTCCCGGTGGCGTTCGTCTTCCGACGGCTGTACGACGACACGTTCGACCTCCGTCGGACGGTCTCGACGCTCCCGGCCGTGGCGGGCTTCCTCGCCGTCTTCGCCCGCGAGGTCGTCGTCGCGAACGTCGACGTCGCTCGCCGAGTGCTGCTGCCGGGGATGCCGCTGGAGCCGGAGGTGATCCTGGTCCCGCTCCGCGTCGAGACGGACCTGGGCATCACGACCATCGCCAACAGCATCACCATCACGCCGGGGACCGTCACGCTCGATCACGACCCCGAACAGAACGCGCTGTACGTCCACTCCATTCAGGGGAGCGACCTCGAATCGGTCGTCGAACCCATACGGGCCTGGGAGCGATACGCCCTCGCCATCTTCGACGAGGAGCGCTCCCCGGACGACCCCGCCCCGCCGATACAGAACACGCCCGAGGACGGGCCGCCCGAGCCCCAGCGCGCGCCGATGATGCCCGGCGGGTTGCTGGGCGGGGACCAGTTACGCGTCGACGACGAGGCGGCCGAAGACGAGGGGGCTCCGGAGTCGGGCGTCGACGACGGCGACGAAGGGAGGGCCGGCGATGGTCGCTGAGGAGACCGTCGTGACGACGGCGGCGGACGTCGGCATCGTCCTCGTCAGCGCCCTCTGTATCCTCTGTAGCTACCGGGTCGTCAAGGGGCCGACCGTCCCCGACCGCGTCGTCGCGCTCGACGCCATCGGCACGAACGTCGTGGCGCTTGCGGTGCTGTTCGCACTGAAGACCGGCCGCGGCCTGTTCGTCACCGTCAGCCTCGTGCTGGCCATCATCGGGTTCCTCTCGACCATCACCGTCGCGAAGTTCGTCACCGAGGGCGACATCATCGAGCGACGGGAGGAGCAAGAATGACACGGCAACGTCTCCCCTCGACCGCACCGCTCGCCGAGCGTTCGCGACCGCTCGACCGCGCGAACTCCGATACGAACTCCACACCGGCGGGAGGTGAGCGCCCGTGGTAACCGTCGCGCTCCTCCGGCAGTGGGTCGTCGTTGGGCTGATCGCCGTCGGCTGTTTCTTCCTGCTGGTCGGCACCGTCGGGCTCATCCGCCTCCCGAACGTCTACAACCGGATGCACGCCACCAGCAAGCCGACGACGCTCGGGACCGCCTCCGTCTTCCTCGCCGGCTTCGTCCACTTCGGGCCGGGCGGAGCCGGCCTGCCGTCGCTCATCGGCATCGTCTTCCTCTTCCTGACGGTGCCGACCGGCGCGCACATGATCGCGCGCTCGGCCCAGCGCATCGGCGTCCCCTTCCTCGGGAGCGTCACCTGGCCGACCGAAGACGAGGAGGAGTGACCGGCGAGCGGCCCGGCGCGTTCGCTTCTTCCGCCGGCACAACGCTCTTGCCGGCCCCCCGCGATTAGCCGACCCATGACCGACTACGCCGACGCCGACTGGCTCCGCGAGCGCATTCGGGCGGTCCTCGACTTCTACTACCCCGCCTGCATCGACGAGGAACACGGCGGCTTCGTCGCGCAACTGGACTACGAGACCGGCGAGGTGTACGACGCCGATAGCAAGCACCTCGTGGCGACTGCGCGTTTCACGCGAAACTTCGCGCTGGCGAGCGAGCTGTTCGGCGACGAGCGGTGGTTCGAGGCCGCCGAGCGCGGCGTCGAGTTCCTCCACGGCGAGTTCAGAGACGCCGAGCGCGGCGGCTATCACTGGCTCTTGGAGGGCACCACGCCCGCCGAGTCGCGGCGAATCTGTTACGGCCACGCGTTCGTCGTCCTCGCGTACGCTCGCGCGGCCGAGGCGGGCGTGCCGAACGCCGAAACGTATCTCGACGAGGTGTGGGAGCTCCTCGACGACCGGTTCTACGAGCCCGATCACGGTCTCTATCGGAGCGCCTACGACGCCGACTGGACCGAGGCCGAGCCCTACCGCGGGCAGAACGCCAACATGCACGCCTGCGAGGCGTCGCTGGTCGCCCACGAGGTCACCGGCGAGGGCCGCTACCTCGACCGGGCGGCGACCATCGCCGAGTCGCTGTGCGTCGACCTGGCGGCGGCGACCGACGGCCGCGTCTGGGAGCACTACGACGCCGACTGGACGCAGGACTTCGCGTACAACCGCGACGAGCCGGCCCACCAGTTCCGACCGTGGGGGTACCAGCCCGGTCACCACGCCGAGTGGGCGAAACTCCTCTCGGTCCTCGACCGCCACCACGACGCCGAGTGGCCGCGCGAGCGAGCGACCGAGCTGTTCGAGACGGCGCTGGACGGCTGGGACGACGACCGCGGCGGCTTCTACTACTCGCTTGACGAGGACGGCGACCCGGTCGTCGACGATAAGTACAGTTGGGAAGTCGCAGAGGCCATTGGGGCCGCCGCCGCGCTCGCGGAACGCACCGGCGACGAACGCTACCGGGAGTGGTACGACCGCTTCTGGACGTATGCCCTCGATACGATGGTCGCGCCGGCGGGCAACTGGTACGAACGCGTCGACGCCGACAACGAGGTGTACCCGACCGGCGACGGCCCGGAGGTCGAGCCGGGCTATCACCCCATCGGGGCGTGTTACGAGGGGCTTCGCAGCCTCGGTGAGTAACTCACTTCGAGAATTCGAATAGACCGACCCCACCCCCTCGTTTCGCGGTCGACCCATCTGTCGCCCCCGAGTTCGCTCCCGCCGTCGACCACTTTCACCATCCTTTGCGAACCTTCTTAGGCGAGTGGGCGTTACCTCTGTGCACTCAAATGGCGACCGCCGAGAACACCGAACTCATCGACCGCTTCGAGGAGTTCTACCGCAACTACTACCGCAACGAGATCGGTGAACTCGCCCAGAAATATCCGAACGATCAGAAATCGCTCTACGTCGACTGGCAGGACCTCTATCGGTTCGACCCGGACCTCGCCGACGACTACCGGACCAAGCCCGAGCAGTTACAGGAGTTCGCCGAGGAGGCGCTTCGCCTCTACGACCTCCCGGTCGACGTCTCGCTCGGACAGGCCCACGTCCGCGTTCAGAACCTCCCCGAGTCCGAGGACATCCGCGAGATCCGCCACGAACACCACGGTAACCTCATCGCCGTCCAGGGCATCGTCCGCAAGGCGACGGACGTGCGCCCGAAGGTCCTCACCGCCGCCTTCGAGTGCCAGCGCTGTGGGACGCTCACCCGCATCCCGCAGGCCGCCGGCGACTTCCAGGAACCCCACGAGTGTCAGGGCTGTGAGCGACAGGGCCCGTTCCGCTTAAACACCGACCAGTCGGAGTTCATCGACGCCCAGAAGATACGGGTGCAGGAATCGCCGGAGGGACTGCGCGGCGGGGAGACACCCCAGTCGATCGACATCAATATCGAGGACGACATCACGGGGAAGGTCACCGCCGGCGACCACGTCCGCGCCACCGGCATCCTCAAACTCGATCAGCAGGGGTCGGACCAGGACAAGTCCCCGATGTTCGACATCTACATGGACGGTATCAGCATTGTCATCGAGGACGAGCAGTTCGAGGACATGGAGATCACCGACGCCGACAAGAAGGAGATCGTCGAACTCTCCAACGAACCCGACATCTACGAGAAGATGGTCGGTGCCATCGCCCCCTCCATCTACGGCTACGAGAAGGAGAAACTCGCCATGATGCTCCAGCTCTTCTCGGGGGTCACCAAGGAGCTTCCTGACGGTTCTCGGATACGTGGAGACCTCCATATGTTGCTGATAGGGGACCCCGGAACCGGCAAATCGCAGATGTTGTCATATATCAGAGAAATAGCGCCGCGCTCGGTCTACACCTCGGGGAAAGGGTCCAGTTCGGCAGGGCTCACGGCGGCAGCGGTCCGAGACGACTTCGGCGACGGCCAGCAGTGGACGCTCGAAGCGGGGGCGCTCGTGCTGGCCGACCAAGGCATCGCCGCTGTCGACGAGCTGGATAAGATGTCGTCGGAAGACCGTTCGGCCATGCACGAGGCGCTCGAACAACAGCGTATCAGCGTCTCTAAAGCCGGAATAAACGCCACGCTCAAGAGTCGCTGTTCGCTGCTGGGTGCGGCCAACCCCAAGTACGGTCGCTTCGACCAGTACGAACCCATCGGCGAGCAGATAGACTTAGAGCCGGCGCTCATCTCGCGGTTCGACCTCATCTTCACGGTCACCGACCAGCCCGACGAGGAGGAGGACCGCAACCTCGCTCAGCACATCATTCAGACGAACTACGCGGGCGAACTGAACACCCACCGGGTCGAGAACGCCACTTCGAACTTCTCCGAGGAAGAGGTCGACACCGTCACGGACGAGGTCGCACCGACCATCGAACCCGACCTCCTGCGGAAGTACATCGCCTACGCGAAGCGAAACTGCTTCCCGACGATGACCGAGGAGGCGAAATCGGTCATCGAGGACTTCTACGTCGACCTCCGGTTGAAGGGACAGGACGAGGACGCGCCGGTGCCGGTGACCGCCCGGAAACTCGAAGCGCTCGTCCGCCTCGCGGAGGCCTCGGCGCGCATCCGACTCGCCGACACCGTCGAGAAAGAGGACGCCGACCGCGCGGTCGACATCGCTCACTACTGTCTCAAAGAAATCGGCGTGGACCCCGAGACCGGGGAGTTCGACGCCGACGTGGTCGAGACCGGCACCTCGAAGAGCCAGCGCGACCGCATCCAGAACATCCGGGGGATCATCGCCGACATCGAGGACGAGTACGACGAGGGCGCGCCCATCGACGTCGTCGTCGAACGCGCCGAGGAGGTCGGCATCGACGAGTCGAAGGCCGAACACGAGATCGAGAAGCTCAAGCAGAAAGGCGAGGTGTACGAGCCCCGCACCGACCACCTCAGGACGACGTAGATGGACCGCATCTCCGCACTCCGGAACGTCGAGGACGCGCTCGCGACCTTCGAGGCCGGCGAGTGCTCGCTCTCGGACCTCGAAGCGACGGTACGCGGCGTACTGCGGACCTACGCCGCGGACTTCGAGGGAGACCTGCAAGCGTATCGAGCGAGCGGCGACGGCCCGGCCGACGGCGTCGTCGTCCTCGCCTCGTCCGGTCCCGACGCCCGAGACCGAGTCGAGGCGCTCCTTGACGATCCCGGCTCGTTCACCGTCGTTGCCGTCGAGTGAGGTGAAAGGACCCTTCCACGCGGCGACGGAGGCCGGAACTCCATGATCGACCGTCTCGACGGGGTCGCCGCCAGCATCGAGTGCCGCGACGGGGAACGCACGGTTCGCACGCGCGGGATGTTGCAGGACTGAATTGGTAAATTTTATATAATTATGGCGGGTCCCCACGCTCGGTGCTACTGGTCGTAACCTACTCGCGGGGGGCTCGACGCGACCTGCGGAACGTCTGTCGGGCACACGAGGGGTGCGTGGTCCGTCAGTTCGGTCGAGCGGCGCTGCTGGAGTGGACGGAGTTCGGCGCGTTCCAGGCGCTCAGACTCCAGGAGAAACACGGACTGGACGTCCAGCTAGAGCGCGTCGTGCCGTTCGAACCCGCGGACGCGCCCGAACACGTCCGCAAGGCCGCGAGCGCCTACGAGTCGCGCGATCAGCCCTCGACGCCATACGAGCGGTTCGCGTCGGGCCGGGACTTCCCCGATCCGGCGGCGATGCGAGGTGAGAAGCTGTGAGACTGACCGTCGGCGGGACTACGTACGAGGGTCGCGTCGTCGATCTCCGCGCGAGGGGGGTCAGCGGGGCGGCCATCGCCGCGGCGGTTCGCGGTGAACGGTGTCTACCCGCGCTTTCCGCTCCCGGTCCGACGCCGGTCTACGACTACTGCGGGCGCGTCTCTCCGGAGATGGGGCTCCGTACGCGGACGGCGCTCGCGGCCGCCGCCCGGTCCCGCGGCATCGGGACGCCACACGACGGCGAGATCGCCGCGCTCCGAGAGAAGTTGGCGTCGCTCGACCCCGATGAGCCGTCGTTACCACCGGCCCACGATCCGGTGGCCGAATCGGCGATCGCGGCGCTCCGGGAGGACGCCGCGACGGCGCGCGGTCGACTGGCCGCGCGAGAGGCGCTGGGAGCGGACACCGACGATGCACGACGGTCCGTTCGGGAGGCGACCGGCGCGCTCAGCGAACGGGAGACCGAGCGGACGGCCGCAGCCCAGAGCCGGGAGCGGCGGCGAGCGGTCGCACGCTCGTACCGGGACCGCCGCGCCGAGCGACGACGAGTGGCCGACCGGCTGGCCAATCGCCGGCGCGACGCCCGAGCGGTGCTCGTCGACCGGCTACGAGGGCGGTTCGTCGCGGCGCTCGACGCGCTCCCCGGTTCGACGCCGACGGACCCGTTCGACGCGTCGCCGGTGCCCGCGGCGCTCTCGATACTCCGGGTCGCACGAACCGACGCGCCGGTGGTCCTCGAAGTCGACCGCTTCGAACATCCGGCGGCCGCCGCCGCGGCGCTCGACGCGCCGGTTATCCGTTGCTGAGCTTTAAATCGGAACGCGGGACCAGGTCGAGGCATGGTCAGCTTCGACTGCGCGACTACCCGACGCGACGGGGTGACGCTGGTCACCGCCCGGCTGTGGGAGATCGACGAACCGACGCGCGTTCGGGTCCGGAATCGCCTCGACGGGCCGGTGTGGCCGCCGCGCCGACAGGGCATGCCGGAAGCGGGATGGACCGACTCGGGGTTCGAGGCCGTCGTCGGGCCGGGATCGCACGCGCTGGGCTACGCGACGCCCGCGCCGCCGGCAGACCCCGCCGCCGAACTCCGCGACGCGACGCCGGCTCCCGACGCCGTTCCGGTCGACGACCGAACCGAAACCGCCGCCGACGTCGTGCGCGAACTCGGCGACCCGTCGCCGCCGGCGGACGCCGTCCCGGTCGACGGAGCTATCAACGAGCCGTCTGAGCCGCAATCTCCAGCATCGACTCCGTCACCGGAGTCGTCGGTTCGACTACCGGACGCCGTCGATTCGTGGCTCGCCGAGATGACTCGTCGGGTCGACCGCGCCGAGGCGCTGGCCGCCGCCGAGACGCTCCGGGAAGCGACGACTGCGGTCGGGGACGCGGGCGGGCTAGCCGAGGTCAGAGCGCTCGCGAACGCGGCGGAACGCGATGAAAGACGCCTCCGAGCGGTGGCAGCGCGCGCCGAGACGCTCGCGGACCGTCGCGCGGCTGCCGGCGTCCCCGTCGAGACGCTGGCTCGGCTCGCATGATCCTGACAGTCACCGGCGGCAAAGGCGGCGTCGGGAAGTCGACGGTCGCGTACAATCTGGCCTCCGAACTCCGCGGCGTCGTCGTGGACGGCGACCTCGCGATGGCCGACCTCCCGGCGAGTCGCGGCCCGGACCTCCACGACGTGCTCGCGGGGCGGGCGACCCCCCACGAGGCCGTCCGGTCGGACGGGCCGGTGACGACGGTTCCCTGCGGTCGGACGCTCGCGGGGGCGCGGGCGGCCGACCCGACGGCGCTCGCCGACGCGCTGACCGAGTTGGACCGAGCGTACCGCTGGGTGGTCGTCGACTCGCCCGCGGGGCTCCGCGCCGACGTCGGGCTACCGCTCGCCGTCGCCGACGCGGCGATTTTGGTCACCGCTCCCGGAGCCGCGGCGCTCGCAGATGCGTTGCGGGTCCGCGAACTCGCGCGGGAACTGGACGCGGGGCTCTGTCGCGTGGTTCTCAACCGGTCGGGACCCGACCCGACGACCCACGCGATCGCCGATCGGTTCGGCGCACCGGTCGTCCCGGTCCCCAACAGCGAGCCCCTCGCCGCGGCGCAGCGCCACGGTCACCCCGTCAGCGAGACGGCACCCGACGCCCCCGCGACCGCCGCCTTCGAGGCGCTCGCCGACGCGGTTCACTCCTGTAGGTCGGTGTAGGTCCCGCGCAGCGTCACCGGCGTCACGTCCGCGGCGTCGGCCGCTTCTGCCTGGGTTAGCTCGACGCCCCGTTCGCGGGCGGCGGTATATAGACAGGCCGCGGCGACGCCGGCGGGGTTGCGACCGCCGACGATCCCCCGCTCGCGTGCCTCATCGACCAGCCGTTCCGCGCGAGTGCGAACCGGATCGGGGAGGTCGAGCGCCGTGGCGAACCGGGGGACGTACTCGCGGGGGTCGATCGGTCCCGTCGGCAGTCCGAGGTCGCGGTTGAGCGCGTCGTAGGCCGCCCGGAGTTCGCTCGGGTCGGCCCGCGCGGCCCGACACAGCTCCTCGACGGTTCTGGCGACGCCCTCCGTCCGACAGGTGGCGTACACCGTGGCGGCGGCGAATCCCTCCAGGGACCGCCCCTGCAGGAGGTCCGCGTTCTGTGCGGACTCGAACAACACGCAGGCCCGGTCGCGGATATTCTTCGAGAGCCCCAGCGAGCCGACGACGCGCCGGATCTCGGTGAAGGCGTATATCTGATTTCGCTCGCGTTTCGAACTCACCTGCGCACGCCGGTGCTCGCGGCGAAGCCGGGCGAACTGGCGGCGCTTGCGCCCCTTGAGACGCGTCGAGCGACCGATCTCCGTCGAGAGACCGCGGTCGTGGCGAGACCGGGTCAGCGGCGCGCCGGTGCGGGCGCGTTCGGTGTCGTCGTCCTCGAAGCTGCGCCACTCGGGACCGCGGTCGATGGCGTCCTCGCTGACCACGAGCCCGCAGTGAGAACACACCGTCTCACAGCCGTCTTTTCGAAGCGATCCGTCACATTCGGGGCAGCCTGCCGTCGTTGCGCTCATCGTACTTCGAGCTACGACCGGCGAGGGGGTTAAAAAACCGATGCTACGGCGGTTGTGCGGCGGTTTTCGGCGCAATCTACCTACCGGTAACCGGTAGGTATCGAGGATCGGCAACGGCTCCGCTCCCGCCGAGAAGCCGGCAGTATTAAATCCAAAAAGGAAGGAATTTATTCCAATGGGGCTATCGGAAATCGCCGCTGGCATCGAGGTGACCGAACGCCAGCGGGAGTGTGGGGTCGCGGCCGTCGACGACACTGACGCGTCGCTGACTGAGCGGCTGTGCCCGTTCGAGGAGTCGTTGCCGTGTTCGGCGAGCGAGGCGGCGACCGTCGTCGAGGCGTACGCGGGCGGGACCGCCGTCGACGCCTGCGGCCACGCCGCGGAGGTGCCGCCGGTGACCGCCGCCAAGACGCTTCACCTGCTCGGCGAGCAGGTCTCGCCGGTCGGGCCTCGGGGACGCGAGATCGTCCGCGACTGGTTGACCGGTGATCTCTCGCGACGCGACGCGATGGAACTGACCGGCGTCGGCGAGCGGACCTTCGCGCTGGCGGCGTACGTCGAGAGCCACGACCCGCTCCCGGCGGCCCGAGACGCCGTCGAGGGGGCGCTGTCGTCGCCGCTCGGCGAGACGGACCCGCTGGGCGAGGCGCGGAGCGACGTCGGCGAGCTACTGTGATTCGAGGTGTCACTGTAATTTCGGGGACGTCGGGAGTGAGCGACGTCGGCGAGCTACTGTGACTGAAAGCGTTACTGGAATCTCGGGGACGTCGGGATGAGCGACGTCGGCGAGCTACTGTAGCTCCGTGACGCTATGCGACCGGGCGAAGCGACTGGGCCACGCTTAACACCTCGCGCCGTGAACCGGCGGCTATGTCGGCATCGGAACTGGCCGCGGCGGTCGCGCAGGCGCTCGACGTGGACGCCGAGGCGTTCCAGACGCGAGCGCGCGAAGAGGCCGAGTTGCTCAAAGAGGAGGTCCGGTCGGGGACGTTCGACAACACCGAGGCCATCGTCGGGATGGAATTGGAGCTGTACGCCGTCGACGACCAGACCGATGCCCTCCGTCGCGTGCCCAGACAGTTACTCGAACTCGTCGGCTTCGAGAAGGAACTCGGCCTCCACAACGCGGAGATGCAGACCAGCCCCGTGCCGCTGAACTCCCACGGGCTCGCGGCCCAGCGCCACGAACTGAAGTCGTCGCTGATGCCGGCCCAGGAACGGCTCGGCACCGAGGGGATCCGGCTCGTCTCCGACGGGATGTGGACGGTGCCGCCGACCGGCGAGACCGCCCGCGAGTACCTCTGTGACGCCGTCGAGGAGGACGGCATCTGCATCGGGACCAACATGTCCGATTCGGTGCGCTATCACACGATGGCCAACACCGACTACCCGTCGGCGTTCGAACTCGATGCGCCCCACGTCTCGCTGCGGGCGGAGTCGGTGATGCCCGAGGCGCTCATCACCTCTATCCAGCCCCACTACCAGATCCCCCACGCGCCGGACCTCCCCGAGTACTTCAGCTACGCGCTGCGCGTCGCCGGGCCGGTGCTGGCACTCGGCGTCAACGCCCCGTTCTTCCCGCCGGACCTCTACGACGACGCGCCCGACGAGGAGATCGTCGACGACGCGCACATGGAGAACCGCATCGGCGTCTTCGAGTCCGTTCTCAACCCGCCGGAAGACGACCCGACGCCGCCGAAGGTCTGTTTCCCGCCAGATTTCGAGACCGTCGAGGACGCCATCGACGACATCGTCGAGGACGACACCATCGTCCCGATGGAACTCCAGTCCGGGACGCGCTTCGACGACGGCTTCGTTCACCTGCGACACAAACACGGCTCGTACTGGCGGTGGGTTCGCCCGGTCTTCGAGGGAGCGACCCGTTCGGCGGCCAACGCCCGCATCGAGTTCCGCCCGCTCCCGGCCCAGCCCACCGTCGACGACGCCATCGCCTTCGAGGCGCTCTTCGCGGGGCTGATGGAGAGCCTGCCGAAACTCGAACACCCGATCCAGTCACAGGAGTGGGAGACCGCCGAGGACAACTTCTACGCCGCCGTCGAGGACGGACTACGGGCGGACATCGAGTGGATAACCGCCGACGGCGAGACGACGACGGCGACCGACGAGATCTACGGCGAGCTGTTCGAACTGGCCCGCGAGGGACTGGAGCTGCACGGCCTCTCGACGGAGGAGGCCCACGAGTACATCCGACCGCTGCGCGAACGCGCCGACCGGCGGCTCACTCCGGCCCGCTGGAAACACGAGTACGTCCGCCGGCGCGTCGAGGAGAAGGTCCCGCTGGCGGAGGCCATCTGGGGGATGCAGTCGGCGTACATCCGCCACCAGCGCGAGACGCTTCTCGACGGCAGTTTCGTCGACTGGCTGGAGTGATCCGTCGGCGGCTACACCGTCGATTCGACGTGCTCGACGGCCGCCTCCGGGCTGTCGACGTGTTCGATGCCGTCCAGTTCGTCGAGTTCGTGCGTGCCCAGCCCCGCGACCGGCCGGCCCAGATCGAGCGCGTGGCCAAGTTCCGAGAGCGTTCCGGCCTTGCCGTCGATGGCGATGACCGCCGCGCCGTTCATCACGACGAGGACGTTCCGGGCGTTCCCGAGGCCGGTGGCGACGACGGTGTCCACGTAGTCGTTGGCGGCGGCGCGGCGCTCGCCGGGGAGGATGCCGATAGTGTGGCCGCCCTCGTCGCTCGCGCCGCGACAGACCGCTTCCATGACGCCGGTCAGCCCACCGCAGACGACTTCGTGGCCCGCTTTAGCGAGCAGTCGGCCGACGGTGCGTGCTTCTCGGTACTGATCGTCGGACACTCTCGAACCGCCGATGACGGAGACGCGCATGGCTCTCCTTGGGCGAGCGCGAGGAAAAAGAGTCGCCGATCGAGTTACAGCTGGTCGAGCCACTCCTGGGCGCGAGACTCGGTCGTCTCGGCCAGTTCGGCGATCTCGGCGGCGTCGTATCCCTTCAGGTCGTCCACGGTGTCGACGCCGGCCTCGTGGAGGCGGTCGGCGTAGGTCGGGCCGATGCCGTCGACGGTCTCGACGTCGGCGGCGGGCTCGGTGCCGACGTCCTCGGTGGCGGCCGCGTCGGTGGCCTCGTCGACGTCTTCCGCGACGTCTTCGACGGCTTCCTCGGCGACCTCGTCGGGCGATTCGACCTCGATGTCGACCTCTTCGTCCTCTTCGTCCTGCCGGTTGCGCTCCTTGTACCACTCGGCGACCTCGGGCCAGAGGTCGGCGTGGGTCGACGAGGAGACCGAGAGGCCGATGTGACCCGTCGAGAACTCGATGGTCCGCGTGTCCTCGCTCGGGATGACGTCGTTGAACGGCTTCGAGGCCTCCGGTGGGATGAGGTGGTCGTACTCGCCCATCAACTGGAGGACGGGCATGTCGAGATTATCGAGGTCGACGTGTTCACCGCCGACTTCCAGTTCGTTCTTGTACAGTTTGTTGTCCTGATAGACGTCTTTGAGGAACTGGACGTAGGTGTCTCCGGCCATGTCGATGCCGTCGCCGAGCCACTTCTCCATCCGGCCGAAGTTCTCGACGAACGCCTCGTTCTCTAAGTTCTCCGCGAGGCGGATGTACTTCGAGACGTAGTTGTCGACGGGGTCCATCAGCGCGAAGCCGATGTCGAGCATGTCCGCGGGGACGTTGCCGAACGTCTCGACGACGTCCTCGGGGTCGTAGTACTCATCGGAGCCCCACTCTTCGAGGACGCCGCCGGTCTGGTCGAAACAGAGTCCTGCGGCCATGAGACCGAGCGCGTTCACCTTCTCCCGGTGGAGCGCGGCGTACATCACCGACATGGTGCCGCCCATGCAGTAGCCGAGAATGTTGATCCTATCCTGGCCGGAGCGCTCGCGGACGACGTCGACGCAGTTGTCGATGTAGCGGTTGACGTAGTCGTCGAGGGTCAGGTGCTGGTCGAGGCGCGAGGGCTCGTTCCAGTCGAGGAGGTAGACGTCGTGGCCCGCTTCGAGCAGGCGGCGCACGACCGAGCGCTCCTCCTGTAGGTCGAGGATGTACGGCCGGTTGATGAGCGCGTAGACGATGAGGATAGGGACCGACTCCTTGTCCTCCTCGTCGACCTCGATACCGGCGGCCTCGGCGTCGTAGTGGAGGAGCTCGAGCTTGTTCTCCTCGTAGACGACTTCGCTCGGCGTCTGGCCGACTTCGACGGACTCCATCAGCTCGAGTCGCTCGTCGGCGATCTGGCTCGTCTCTGCGGCCTCGGACATGGATTCGAGCGTCTTGGTCTGCCAGTCGAGCGCGGCCGCGAACGGGTTGAATTGGTTACTGGACATGAGTTACTCTTCTAGGTGTTCGAGGACGCGGTCGAGCTTCTCTTCGACGGCGTGCTGACGGCGCTCGACTTCGAGGAGGCGCTCCGCGACCTCGTCCATGTCGTCGCGGGTCGGGAAGCCCATCTGAGCGATGGCGTCCTGGTTGAGTTCGTCGGCCTCCTGTTGCATCTCCATCATGGACTCGACGAGCTGGCCGTTGGCGGCCGCGAAGGCCGAGGTGCCCATGACGTGTTTGAACGCCTCGTTGGCCGACTGGAGCCAGATGTCGCGGAACTCCGAGGGGTCGACGTCCTCGCCCTGTGCGGCGTCCGCCGAGCGCTCGACCATCTGCTCTGCCGCGTTCATCCACTCCTCGTAGGCCTGGTTGTAGCCCTGTAGCCCCTCGGAGAGCTCGTCTTCCTTCGGGAGGGAGTCCTCGACGGCGTCGGCCCACGACTCGACGAAGGCGGCCTGTGCCTTCATGTTCTGCTCCATCGAATCGGCGACCGCGTCGTTCATCTGTTCGACCATCTCCGCCCAATTGTCCTGCATCTGGTTGGTATCGCTCATTGGTGTGTAGTAACTCGCGCTGTAACGCACAAAAAACGGCTGGTTCGTTACGCCTCGACGGCGTCGGCGGCCTGGGACTGCACTTCCTCGACCTGCTCTTGGATCTCCTCGACCTGCTCCTGGACCTCTTCGAGCTGGTCGCCGTACTGCTGGGCCACCTCGACGGACTGGGACTCGAGTTCCTCGTGGGCCTCGACGAGCATGTCGACTTGCTCCTCGACGGCGTTGAGGTAGTCCTCGGTCAGTTCGTCGTAGGCGTCGGCGCCCTCGGTCATCTCGCTCTCGAGGTTGTCGAAGACTTCCGCGTGGTTCTCGAGCAGGAAGTCGTACTGCTCGTCGACGGCCTGTCGGATCTCGTTGATCGGGCCGGCCATGCCGGGGACGGTCGTCTCGACGGCGTCGAGGTAGCTGTGGAAGGCGGTCTTCGAGAGCTCGACGCCGCGGCGCTGGGCCGACTCCTGCGTGTCGAGGCTGTCGATGACGGCGCTGTTGACGTTCTTCTGGAAGGAGACGCTCTGTTCGAGGGCCTTCTGGCTCTGTTCGATCGTCGCACGCTGCATCTCGAAAGCGGTCGTGACGGGGGTTGTGTAGTCTACCATTGTTGATTACTCCGTGTCGTTTGTCTTGACCGGGAGGACGACTGTCTGGACGATATCGCCTTCCTCGATGCCGAGCGCTTCGCGTTCGGCGTCGGGAATGCTGATACGGCCACCGCTCTGGACGCGCGTCTTGAACGTCGCCATCTGGCTCATCGCGCCGAGCTGATTCATATCGAAGCTCGGCATGCCGCCGCCGGCGAACAACTGCTTCATCATCTGTTGCTGCTGTTCCATCGCGTTCTCGCTCGCCTGCTGCATCCCCTTGAACATCGGGGGCCACATCAGACCGTCGTCCTCGTCGGCCATCGGTACCTCCATCTACACCCTTCAACGACTTAAAACTTCCGTCGAATACCATCTGCTACCATTGAATGGCATAGAATGGTAACGGACTGAGCGACGGCGAACGATACGCTCGCCGCGCTACGTGTCGTCACAGAATCGTGAAATCCGCGTCCTCGCGGGGTAGAAGCCGTCTCGGGCGTATAGAACTCGGAACAACGCCAAGACTTAATAGCCGGACCACTAAATACGACTCATCAATGAGTTCTGAATCGCCTCGGAACCCACTGCTCGATACGTGGACCGAAACCTCCTCGCACATGTTCAACAGCGTCGTCGCTGCCAACCGGGCCGCCTTCGCGGCCTTCGGCGTGCAACACGACAACGGCGAGGACGAGGACGTCACCGAACCGCCCGCGGAGCGTATCGAGCCGAACGAAGACTTGCCGGAGTGGCACGTCACGATCTCCGAGGACCACCCCGACCACCTCGGCGTCGGCGACCGCGTCGAGTTCACGAAGACGATCTCCGACGACGACGTCCGCCAGTTCGCCGCCGCCAGCGGCGACACGAACCCGCTCCACTTAGACGACGAGTTCGCAGAGCAGACGCGCTTTCGCGGCCGCATCGCCCACGGCACACTCGTGGGGTCGCTCATCAGCGCCGGACTCGCTCGCCTCCCCGGCCTGACCATCTACCTCTCGCAGGATCTGGAGTTTCACAACCCGGTCCGCATCGGTGACCGACTCACCGCCGAGTGCGAGATCGTCGAGGACCTCGGCGACGAACAGTATCGTCTCACGACGCGCGTAAAGAGCGACGACGAGGTCGTCATCGACGGCGAGGCCGTCGTCCTCATCGACGAACTGCCGAACTGAGGCCTCGACAGAACGTCAGCAGAGCGTCAACAGAACGTCAACAGAACGACCGCACGACGCGATTGAACCGCTCCGGTTGTTCGCGCGGCGGGCAGTGGCCGCAGTTCTCGAATATCTCCAGCCGGCTCTCGCCGAGCGACGCGGCCGCTCGCTTGGACCACGATTCGGGGAGCAGGGGGTCCTCTTTGCCGTGGATCAGCATCGTCGGCACGCCGATCTCCGCCAGCCGGTCGGCGTAGTTGGTCCGGAAGCCGTTCTGCTGGAACTCGCTGCGTTGCCAGCGACGCATCGCCCGCACGGTGCGACGGTCGACGACCGCGTTCACGTCGTCGACGAGTTCCTGTGACGGTTCCACTGCGCCCATCCCGCGAAGTCCGGTCCGAATGGCCGGCTTCGAGACGCTCACGCCCTGCCAGAGCATGTTACCGAGTACCGGGGTCTGAAAGATGCCGTTGGCGGCCGTTCGCCAGTAGGCGTCCGCGCCCAGCCCGTAGCTATCGACGAGCACGAGCCGCTCGATCGCGCGGCCGTCGAGTGCGTGACCGAGCGCCAGCGCGCCGCCCATCGAGAGGCCCGCCATCGCGGGCTCGTCGATATCGAGCGCGTCGAGGAACGCCTCGACGGTCTCTAAGTAGAACTCGGTCGTGTACTCGCGGTCCGGTTTGTCGCTCTCTCCGTGGCCCGGCAGATCGGGCGCGTAGACGGTGCGTTCCTCGGCCAGCGCGGGCAGCGCGTGTCGCCAGGACACCGTGGCGGCGTCAAGTCCGATACCGTGCAGAAACACCATCGGCGGTCCGTCGCCGCCGGTTCGATAGTGGAGGTCCACGTCGTCGCCGTCGACCGTCACCTCGACGCGGTCCGACGCGATCTCGGGAGTCATTGGAGTCATTCGGGCTTCGACGCGGATGAGTGTGCTGGTTGCAACTCACGTCTCTGGGCTCGCTAACTCGGCTACTGCTCGCTGTTTCTCTCGTAGGCATTATCTGCGTCGAGTCGCGCCTGCGCCCGAACGACCGACGGCGTTCGACAGCGGCCGGGCTCGCCGGCCACCTGCGGAATCGTGCAGTTGTTGCAACTCGCACAGAGCGCGTCGTGGCCCTCCAGCAGGCGCGCGCCGAGTCGCGGTTCGGCGTAGAAGGGCCGGGCCATGCCGACCATGTCGGCGGCGGGCGCGTCGCCGTCAGCGCCCAGATAGCGGTCGCAGTCGGCCCGCGCCCGAAGCCCACCTTCGAGTAGTACCGGAACGTCGACGCGCCGCCGGACCTGTCGACAGAAGTCGGCGTTCCAGCCCGGCTCGCGGTCGAACTGTCGAGCCTGGAGCCGGTTGAGCAGTTCCACCGCGCGCGCTCGCACCGGCCCGCCGAACGCCGTCTCGTAGGCCGACTGGAGGTCGGCCGCCGCCCACGCTCGGTCGGGGAACGCGCCGCGGATGATGCTCATGTCCCAGAACACGGACACCAGGACGGGTGCAAGCGCGTCGTAGCCAACCGATTCGAGACGCTGTGCCATGTCGAGGCCCGAGGCACGGGAGACGCGTCGCCGGACGAACGGGGGGGAATCCGTCTCGACCGGGACCTTCGTGATCAGCGGGACGTCGCCGGCGTGGTCGCGGACGGCGTCGTGAACGACCTCCAGGAAGCGGACGCCGTCGCCGAATTCGTCGTCCCGGCGGTTGTAGTACGGCGAGAGGAACTGCTGGATGATGCCCATGTTGGCCGCCGATAGGTGGATGCCGTCGTAGCCGGCGTCGACGGCGTAGCCGGCCGAGCGACCGAACTTCTCGGCGAGGTCGTACACCTCCTCGGTCGAGAGGACGTGCGGTTTCAACGAGAGGATGCCCGCGCGGTCGAGCAGCCGGAGGGCGCGCGGCGGCCGGGAGACGGCGAGCTGTCGCCGGTCCGGGTACCGCTCGCGGTACTCGCCGTGCCACAGCGAGAGGCTCCGGAGCCCGCCGTGTGCGAGCTGGACGAATATTTTGCCCTCGTGTGCATGAATCGCGTCGGTCAGCCGTTCCAGGCGGGCGACGAACTCGGGGTCGTGCATCCGCGTCATGTTCGGGGCGGCGAATCCGCCCGTCTCCGTGACGACGCTGGCCCCCTGAAAGACGAGGCCGACGCCCGACTCGGCGGTCGGTTCGAGTTCGTCGACGAGCGCGTCGACGGCGGCCTCGTCGCCGCTGCCGGCGCATTCGAGGACCGGTGCGCGATACAGTCGGTTCGGCACGGTGACGCCGCCGATGTCGACCGGCGCTTCGAGCGCTGTCACTGTCGGGCGGGACGCGACGGGTGGTCGGCTCGCGGACTCATTCGCGTGGCTCTAGGGCGCTCTGCGGGAAAACGCTTGCCGCTACTTCTCGACGACGAGGAGCGCCACTCGCTCGCGGACGGCGTCGGCGAGCGTGCCGTCGGTGGCCGCCAGTTCGGTGTCGGACACGTCGAAGAACGAACGCACTCGTTCGGGGTCGTACTCACCGAGGGTCTCTCCGGGCGCGAGCAGTTCCCGGAGGTCGGCGGCGGCGGCACCCTCGCGGTCGGCGCTCGCGTCGCTCGCTCCGTCGGTGACTAGCGCCGCGACGACGGGCGTCTCACCCTCGCTGACGCCCATCTCCAGCGCGCGGTTGATCTGCCGGCGGCCGGCCGCGTACAGCAGGATCTCGACCCCGAAGTCCTCGGCGATGGCGTCGTCCCGCGACCGGGCGCGCGTCGCCAGCTCGACCGCTCGTTCGAGGTGCGCGCGGTCGACGACGTAGCGGGCGTCGAACACCTGTATCGTCGCGTCGTGTCGCTCCCCAATGGCGTCGAGACGCTCGACGAACGCACCGACGTCATCGATGTCCGCAATCCCTTCGACCACCTCCATCAGAAGTCACCCAGGCTCGACTGGTCCTCGCTCGTGTCGTCGTCTTCCCTTCCGTCTCGCGGATCGGCGGTGTCCACCTCGACGTCGGGGTCGGGCTCGACGCCCTCCATCGAGGGGTCCCGATGGCCGGCGTTTTCGAGGACGTTCTCGGCGGTCTTCCGGCGGCCCCGAAGGGCCGCTAATACGACTGGCTTCGCGGCGTCGCGAAGCTCGGCGCGGTCGGCGATGCCGGCCTCGAACAGGCGTCGCGCGCGCTTGCGGCCGACGCCGCGGACGCCCGCGAGCTCGACCAGTTCCTCCCGGACGCCGTGTTCGACGCGGATGCGGGCCTCGCTGATGGCCCGGGCCACGTCGGCGTCGACCTCGTTCGCCAGCGACTCGGCGGCCCCCAGCAGCCACTGGGCGGTCTCGACCTTCCCGCGGATGTCGCCCGGGCCGACGCCGTAGCGCTCGGTGATTGTCTCCTCGTCGACCTCCTCGGCCCAGTCTTCGAGCAGCCGCGCGGTCTTCAGCGCCGAGAGCCAGTCCTCGAAGCGGCTGTCCTCGAACTCCGAGGGCGTCGGGCCGAGCAGTTCGTCCTCGCGCTCGTACAGCTCCATCTCGAACTCCTCGCGGTCGCCCGAGCGGAGGTAGAGCTGGTACATGTCCGGCGTGCGTGAGACGAGGTGGTAGAGGCCGAGCGCCGAGATCTCGTCGGGGTCGGCGTCGCCGCTCGCTTCCGCCCGTTCGCTCGCCAGTTCGCTCGCGGTCGTGAAGCCGCCCTCGGCGGCGTCGCGTTCGTCGGTTCCGCTATCGGCGTCTCCGGCGTGGCGCTGCCAGTGTTCGAGGCCGTCGATGATCTCGGCGGCGCTCATCGGGTCGAGGTAGAGCCGGGAGACGGTGTGGCCGAGCGAGGTGGCGTCGAGTTCACCCGCCTCTATCTCCAGGAAGCCGTTGCGCTCCAGATACGTCAGCACGTCGTCGGTGACGTTCTCGAGGCGGCCGCTCTCGTCGGTCTGGCTGGCGTACAGCGTCTGTTCCAGGAACTCCAGCAACCCCTCTCGGGAGCGGGCGAACCCGGATGAGACGGTGGCGAGGATGTGCGTGCGAAGCGCCGGCTCGGCCGCGAGCTTCGAGCGCACCGGCTCGGGGTCGGCCCAGACGTACCGCTCGAACAGCTCGTCGAGTTCGTCGTGGCTGTTGGCCACGAGGACGGCCTCGCCGTAGGGGTCCAGCCCCGGTCGGCCCGCTCGCCCCATCATCTGGTGGACCTCCAGCACGGAGAGCGGTTGCATTCCGCCCGCGGTGCCGTCGTAGCGCCGCCAGTCCCGAACCACGACCCGCCGCGAGGGAGTGTTGACGCCGGCGGCGAGCGTCGGCGTCGCACAGACCACCTTGACGAGGCGGTCCCGGAAGGCGTCCTCGACGAGTTCGCGGTGACCCCGCGCGAGGCCGGCGTGGTGGAACGCCGCACCATCGGCGACGGCGTCGGCGAGGTCGTCGCTCGTCTCGGTGTCGCTCACGTCCCGTATCTCGGCGGCCACGTCGGCGAGACGTTCCCGCTCTTCGCCGGTGAGATGGGGACGGACGGTGCTCGCCAGCCGCCCGGCGGCGGCCTCGGCGTTTCGCCGGGAGTTGACGAACACGAGCGAGGAGCCGCCCTCCTCTTCGAGGTTCCCGTCGTCGTCGTAGTCGTCCTGCAGCGTGTCGCGGACGACGGCGGCGGTCGCCTTCTCGTTGTTCTTCACGGCCAGTCGCTTCTGCTGGCCGTCCTCCAAGTGAAGCGCCTGCCCGTAGTGGACGCCCTTCTGCAACTCGATGGGCCGCCAATCTGAGTCGACGAGTTCGGCGTCCAGCCACCCCGCCAGCTCGTCGGCGTTGCCGATGGTCGCCGAGAGCGCGACCGTCTGTAGGTCGGGGTTGAGCCGGCGGAGTTTCGCCAGCGTGACTTCGAGCGTGGGGCCGCGCTGGCCGTCGTCGACGAGGTGGACCTCGTCGCTGACGACGCAGGTCAGCTCCTCGATCCACGGCGCGTCGTTGCGCACGAGCGAGTCGACCTTCTCGCTGGTGGCGACGACGATGTCCTTATCGGCCAGCCAACCGCCCTCGGACTCGTAGTTGCCCGTCGAGACGCCGACGTCCAGACCGTACTGCTCGAACTGCTCGAACTCGGCCTGCTTCTCGCTGGCGAGGGCGCGAAGCGGCACGATGTAGAGCGCCTTGCCGCCCCGCGCGACCGACGAGAGCATCGCCAGCTCGGCGACGAGGGTCTTGCCACTGGCGGTGGGGATGGCGGCGACGAGGTTCTGCCCCTCGGTGACGCCCGCTTCGACGGCCTCGCCCTGTGGCGGGTACAGTTCCTCGATGCCGTCCTCGCGTAGATGGTCCGGGAGCCACTCGGGGACACCCGGCAGGTCCGCAACGTCCATTGTCCCTCCGTTGGGGCCCGCTCCGATTTAAACTGTTGTCTCCGTCTTCGCTCGCCGTCCGCCGAGCGACCGAGGGGAACGCCTTTGGCCGTCACGGGCCAACCCGACCGTATGCACATCGAGTACGACCGCGACACCTGCATCGGGATGTTCCAGTGCGTCGCGGAGTGGGACGCCTTCGAGAAGGACGAGGACGCCGGCAAGGCGGTGCTCGCGGACAGCGAGGAGCGGGAGGAGGACCTGTTCGTGCGGGAGGTTCCCGAAGACGCCGAGTTCGACGCGAAGTTCGCGGCCCGCGCGTGTCCGGTCGAGGCCATCGCCGTCTACGACGACAACGGCGAGCAGCTGATCCCTTAGCGCCGCCATGCACGGCGCTGCCGCCCCGACTCCGAGCGTGCGTTCCCCCGTCAGGGCCCCGTAAATGGTCCGCCGCCTCCTCCAGCGGTTCGTGAAGGGCGTGCCGGCCGTCTTGGCCCGCCTGGGGCTGGTCGACCGACAGAAGGCGACCGAAGCGACGGACCTGGCCGCGCCGGTGATGGTCACCGGCGGCCTGCGCATCCTCCTCAGGCTCGCGGACTTCCTGATGGTCGGTGTCGCGCTCGGCGACGCCGCCATCGCGGGACTGGAACTGGGTTTTCAGTACTACTTCGTCGGCTTCGGGCTCTCGCTGGCGGTCTCCTCGGGGACGATCAGCGTCGTCTCCCGGCTACAGGGCAGCGACCAGCCGGCTCGCGCGAACCTCGCCGTCAAGCAGTCGCTGTGGCTGGCGCTCCTGTTGTCGGTTCCGCTGACCGCCGTCTCGTGGACGTATCCCGACGCGCTCGTCGACGTCCTCACGAACGACCCGACGACCATCGACTACGGCGCGACGTACCTCAGCATCGTGATGCTGTCGCTGGCCCCGCGCTTCTGGAGCATGATCGCCTCGCGGGCGCTCGCCGGCAGTGCGGACACGCGGACGCCGATGTACGTCCGCCTACTGACGCTGCCGACCAACGTCGCGCTCAACGCGCTCCTCATCTTCGGCCTGGGGCCGTTCCCGGAACTGGGCATCGCCGGGGCGGCCTGGGGGACCGCGATCGCGAACACGCTCGCGGCCGTCATCTTCCTCGCGCTGCTGGTCTCCGGGCGGTACGCCGTCCAGTTGTCGTTCGCCGGACCACAGTTCGACCGCGGGCTCGCGGCCGAGATCGTCCGCGTGGCGCTCCCGCTGGCCGGGATGCGCCTGCTGCAGACGTTCGCGCGCTTCCCGTTCCTGTTCGTTCTCGGCGTCCTCGGGACGCCGACGCTCGCGGCCTACGCCATCGGCCGGCGGGTGATGCTACTGGCGCTGATGCCCGCGTGGGGGTACTCCACCGCCGCCTCGACGCTTGTCGGCCAACACCTCGGGGCCGGCGACGAGTCCTCGGCGGCCGATTACGGGTGGCAGACCCTGCGCGTGGCGCTGGCGGTGCAACTGACCGTCGCCGCCGTCCTCGTCGTCTTCGCCCGGCCCGTCGTCTCGCTCTTCGGCACCGAGTATCCCGGCCTCGCGACCCGGTTCGTCCGCGTCTTCGGACTGGGCGTTGCCGGATTCTCCGTCTCGCGGACGATGCGTGGAAGCCTGCGCGGCGCTGGCGACACCCGCTGGCCGCTCTACGGCTCGGTCCTCGGCGACTACTGCTTTCGCCTCCCGGTCGCGGCGGTCGCGCTCCCGACGACGTTCGCGGTGACGATACCGCTCGTCGGCATCAGCATCGCGCCCGGTCTGGGACTCGGTCTGCCGGCCGTCTTCGTCGCCGTCGTCGGCAGCTACTACGTGAAGGCGGCGGTCAACACCGGCCGCTTCTGGACTGGCAAGTGGCGCGACGTGGCCCGTCGCTCCACCGTCGGCGTGGCCGACGACTGACGGGTCTGTCGTCCGGCAAGCAGTAGTCGTTTCTCAACACTTAATGCGGGGCCTGCGATACGGACTCACATGAGCACGGCAACGAAGATCGTCCTCGGAACGCTCGCCGTATCGACTATCCTCTCGGTCGCCATCATCGCCAACCTCATCGTGTTCACGGCGTAGATGTTCACGGAGCGCTCGCTCTCCGGGGAACCGGCCGCGGTCCGGTCGGCGTACGCCCCCGACGCGCTCGTGTTGAACTGCGAGCGCGACTTCGAGACGCTGGACTCGGCGGTCGCGGAGCAACTGCTGTTGGTCACCGACTCCGTGGACCCCCTCGCCTACGACCCGTCGTGGGTCCCCGACGACGCGCCCGAGGAGCTGCACCGCTTCGCGGGGAGCGACCTCACCGTCGGGATGCCCGGCGACGGCGGCGTCGCGTGGACCCACCAGACCGAGCCGCCCTGCGTGTTCGTCAAGCCGCGACTGGAGACGTCGCCGACCCCGTTCGTCGAGTTCCTCATCGCCGAGGCGCTGGTCGAGGTGAGTCTCGACGAGCCGGAGCACTTCCTGGGCTTCTTCGGCGAGCGCTACCCCGAGTTCGCCCGCGTCGTCGGCGATCGACTGGGTCCCGTGGACACCTATCAGCTCGCCGCGGCGCTGTACGACGCCTACCTCGGTCTCCAGACACGCGCCGCGTTCGAGACGTGGGGAGAGGACTACCCCGACCTCTACGACGCCTGGGCCGACGCCGGCGAGCGTCTCGAACCCCGCCTCTCGGACCTCGCGGGCGAGGTCGCTCGCGGGCAGACGGAGTTCGCCGCCGCGGCGGAGCTGGCCTGTAGCGGGGTCAAACACGGACTCTCCCTCCCCGCGCCGTTCGCCGCGCTGGACACCGACGCCTACCGGGAGCACGGAGCCGACTACGCCGTCCAGTGGGCCGAGACGACCTTCGAGAAGATGGGCTGACTTACAGCCGTTCCAACACCGCGTCGGCGTCGTAGTTGAGCGTCAGTCGCCGCGATCGGCCCCTGCCTTCGACCTCGGTGTAGTCGGCGTCGATGATGTCCAACTGGTCGAGCTTGTTGATTATCTCCGAGTAGCGGGTGTAGCCGAGGCCGGTCGCGTCGTTGAACGCATCGTAGATGTCGCCGGCGCGCTGGCCGTCGTGCGCGGCGATGACCTCCGCAAGCGCCGCCTCGGAGTCGGAGAGCTCCCGCAGCCGACGCGAGAGGTGGACGTACTTCGATTTGTCGTAGGCCGACTCGACGTCTTCGAGCTCGACGGCGCGAGAGGCGCGCATCTCGGCGTTCATCCCGGCCCGCCGCAGGAGGTCGATGCCCACCCGCAGGTCGCCGCCCTGCTCCTCGGTGTACTCGGCGACGCGGTCGAGCACGTCGGGTCCGACGACGCCCTCGTTGAACCCGCGCTCGACCCGCTCTTCGAGGATACCGACGATCTCGGCCTGGTCGTACTTGTTGAAGTAGACTTCCTCGGGCCGGAACACCGACTGGACGCGGGTGTCCAGCGCCTCGATGACGTCGAGTTCGAGGTCCGAGGAGATGCAGATGACGCCGATCTTCGCCCCCGAGTGGGCCTCGTGGGCGCGCAACAGGGAGTACAGCGTGTCGCTGGCCTCGCTCTCGTAGAAGAGGTAGTTCACGTCGTCGAGCGCCACCACCAGCACCTCGTCTTCCTCGACGAGTTTGTCCGTGATCTGCGAGAAGAGCTTCTTGAAGGAGATCCCCGAGGAGGGCGGTTCGTACTCGAATATCTCGGCGAACAGCCGCGAGAAGACGGCGTAGCGCGTCGAGTCGACCTGGCAGTTGACCCGCACCGCCTGTACGTCCGTCTGGGCGGTCAGTTCGTCGAAGAGGATCTGCGAGGCCGTCGTCTTCCCGGTGCCCGGCGGCCCGCGCGCGATGACGTTCAGCGGCCGCGAGCCCCGAACGGCGGGCCGGAGCGAGTACTTCAGCGTCTCCATCTGGGTCTCCCGGTGCTTGAACGTCTCCGGGAGCCAGTCGATCTCGAAGACGTGCTCGTCCCGGAACACCGACTCGTCCCAGCCGAGCATCCCCTCCTCGGGGTCGTCGCTCATCACTTTCACCGAGCTTCCCGGACCACTTAACCATTTGCCACCGACGGCGGAAGTGAAACCGCACGCGGGCGTCGGGACGCGTCCCGCTGTCGTGCGACGGCTCGCTGTCGTGACGCTCGCTCCGAACTACGCTACTGCTCACGAGTCGCTACGCTCCTCGTTCGCTATTCGAGGACCTTCGCTTCGCTCAACCCCTCGCTGCTGCTCCGCGGTTCCCTGCGGTCACCGCGTCGCTTTCGTGGTTCTCGCTCGCAGCGCTCGCTCCGAACCACGCTACTACTCCGCGGTTCGTTCCACTCACCGCTCCGCCGAGGGCCCGCCGTCGCTTCGTTCCGGCGGCCCCTCGCGACCGCTCCGCGGTTCCCTGCGGTCACCGCGTCGCTTCGAGGGCCGCGCTCCCGCTGGTCGCGCGCCCCTCGCTACTCGAACTTCCCCAACAACCCCGAATAGAACCCCTCGTCGCCGCCGTCGTCGGCCAGTTTCTCGACGATGAGCTCCGGCGTCGAGCGGGCGAGTTTCCCCTTGACCGGGGAGCGATTCACCCGCAGTTCGCCGTCGACCAGCCCCTCGGCTTGGATGCCGTCGATGGCGAGGTCGGCGTCGGACGCTTCCAGAATATCGTCGGCCAGATGGGAGACGAAGACGGCCGTCACCTCGCGCTCGGCCAGCGATTCGAGGATGCCGGCGATGATGGTCGCCGCCGCGCCGGGCTCCGTGATCGACTCGAGTTCGTCGACGAGCACCATCACCGGGCGGTCGGCGGCCACGTCGGTCACGAGCCCGCCGAACTCCCGGAGGGTGGCCTCGAACGCGCCGGCGTCCAGCGTCCCCTGCGTCTTCGCGTGGTAGTGCAGTTCCGCGACGCGGCCGATGCGGGCCGACTCGGCGGGGACGGGCAGGCCCATGTGCGCGAGCGTCGTCACGAGCGCCACCAGGTCGAGCGTCGACGTTTTCCCGCCGCTGTTGACCCCCGAGAGGACGGTGACGCCGGACACGCCGTAGTCGACCGGCTCCACCTCTTCGAAGGCCACGTCGAGTAGCGGCGAGCGCCCGCCCTCGATCTCGAAGCCGCCCTCGTCGGTCACCTCGGGGAGCGTACACTCGAAGTCGGCGGCGAAGCGGGCGACGGCGAGTTCCACGTCCAGTTCGAGGGCGGCGGTGACGAGCGACTCCGCGTCCGAGCGCATCTCCGCTAAGTCGTCGGCAAGTTCGCGCTTCCGTCGGGTCGCGCGGCGGTCCCGCGCGGCGGTCAGTTCCTCGCGCAGTCGGCTCACCACGTCCTCCTGTCGCTCGACGGGGTAGGCGGGTTCGTCGGGGAAGGCTCGCCGGGCCGTCGCCTCCGTGTCCCGCAGCCGCAGGGCGTCGACGAGGTGGTCGCGGGCCTTCTCGACGGCGGCGGCGTACTCGTCGGCCAGTTCGCGCTGGAGCAGCGAGTCCACGCCCGCGCCGCGCTCGACCAGCGAGAGGAGATCCGTCCCCTCGATGGTCACGTCGCGCTCCTCGATGGCGTCCCGCAGGTGGTCGTTGGCGACGCTCTCGGCGGTCGAGACGGCCGCGTCGAGGTCGTCGACGGCCGTCGAGAGGCGGTCGAGCTCGTCGTCGCCCCGCACGCTGCCGTCGGCGTCGAGCTGTTCGAGCGCGTCGGCGAGCGTTCCCAGATCACACGGCGCGTCGAGGCCGGCGACGCGGTGGACCTCGGCGGCCGCCCGCACCCGGTCGCGGTTCCGCGCGAAGAAGGTCAGGACGCGCTCGGGGACGACCGACGCCGGTTCGGAAAGCGCGTCGGGTTCGACCCGCACGTCGCCCTCGACGTCGACGCCGGCGAAGGCCTCGTCCAGCGCCACGACCGTCGAGTACGAGCGGGCGAGCTCGGCCAGCTGGCGGGCGTCGTCGACCACTTCCACGCTGACCTCCGGGATGGCCTCCTGCGCTTCCGCATACCGCTCGGCGTCGCTCGTGGCGAGACAGCGGTCCCGCACTCGGACGTCTCCCGGTTCCGAGAGCGGTTCGACGCCGGCCAGCGCCGCCCGGACGTCCGGGTCCGGCTCTCGCTCCATCGCTCGCTCGGTGAACGACCGGACCTCCTCGATTCGCTCTCGCACGCCGCTGGGATACAGCGTCTCCAGTCGCTTCGCGGCGTAGTCGGTGACCGTTCGCTCCTGGAGGAGACCGAGCGCCTCGCCGAAGATCTCGCGGGCGCGCGGCGTCGCGGCGAACCCGCCGGGGTCGCCGTGCTCGGCCCGAATCGCGCCGCGGGCGATGCGGGCGGCCCGGCCCTCGCTGATGCCCGGAGCCCGCGCGAGCGTCGTCACGTCGCCCTCGCTGAGCGCCCGTTCGGGGTCGTCTAACTCGCGCAGGGCGGCGGCCGTCTTCGCCCCGACGCCGGGCACCGATTCCAGTTCCATCTGCCGACTCATTCGAGGCCGACGAGAAAAAACCCGTTGTCGCTCGCTGACGTGTTTCCCGGCGGGCGGACGCGAAGGCGTTTTTGCCGTCGGCCCGATAGGGGAGTCCATGCCCCCTGTCGCGGAGAAACTGTCCGCCGCCCGCGAGGACCTACGATCGCGCGACGGCGTGCTCGTCGCGTTCTCCGGCGGCGTCGATTCGAGCGTCGTCGCGGCGCTGGCCCACGACGCCCTCGGCGAGGACGCCGTCGCCTGCACCGCGAAGTCCGAGACGCTGCCCGCCGCCGAGCTGGAGGACGCCACCCGGGTCGCCGAGGAGATCGGCATCCGCCACGAGATCGTGGAGTTCTCCGAACTCGACAGTCGGGAGTTCATCGAGAACGACGACATGCGGTGTTACCACTGCCGGTCGATGCGACTCGGAGCGATGTACGACCGCGCCCGAGAACTGGGCATCGACGTCGTCTGTGACGGCACCAACGCCTCCGACGTGGGCGAGGGTCACCGCCCCGGCCTCCGCGCCGTCGAGGAACTGGACGCCTACTCACCGCTCTTGGAACACGACGTCGAGAAGTCCGAAGTCAGAGAGATCGCCCGCGAGTACGACCTCTCGGTCGCCGACAAGCCCTCGATGGCCTGCCTCTCCTCGCGCATCCCGACCGGCCTCGAAGTGACCGAGGACCGCCTCTCCCGCGTCGAGAAGGCCGAGCGCCTGCTCCGGACGTGGGGCTTCGAGCAGTTCCGCGTGCGCGACCACGACGGCCTGGCCCGCATCGAGGTCGGCGAGGAGGAACTGGAGGCGGCGCTGGACCCCGACTTCGTCCGGGCGGCCCGCGACCACGTCGAAGACTGCGGCTTCGACCACGTCACGCTCGACCTCCACGGCTACCAGACCGGCAGCGTCAGCCCCGAAGAGGAGGAACAGAGCGAGGACGACGTCGTCTCGAACGTCTTCGATACCGAGTATCCCAGCGTCGACGACTGAGGGCGCCGCTCAGTTCTCGGGCCGTTCCCCTTCTCTGACGACCTCCGAGCGCTCGCCGTCGAGACGTATCTCCGTCACCGAACAGTTCGGCGGCGAGTGTCCCGAGAGCGTCCGTTCGCGGCCGCGGTCGGCCACAGTCGAGAGCAGGACCTTGATCACGCCACCGTGGGTGACCAGCAGCACCGTCTCGTCCTCGTCGATCGTCTGGCGGAAGTCGGTCCACGCCGATTCGACGCGGCCGCAGAAGTCGGCGACGCTCTCGCCGCCCTCGGGGTCGGTGTCGAGAATCGAGACGCTCGCCTCCGGTTCGTGGTCGGGGTGGCGGTCGAAGAGGTCCTCGGCGAGAAAGCCCTGATAGACGCCGAAGCCGCGCTCGCGCCACGATTCGTCGAGCGTCGGGTCGGGGAGGCCCTCGGCGGCGTCGACGGCTCTCTCGGCCGTCTCGCGGGTCCGCCGGAGGTCCGACGAGCGGACGCGGTCCACGTCGTAGTTCTCGTCGAGCCACGAGCCGACTCTCCTCGCCTGCTCGCGGCCCCGTTCGGTCAGTTCGGTCGGTGCCCAGCCCTGCACGCGGCCCTCGCGGTTCCAGGCGGTCTCGCCGTGACGGACGACCAGCACCGTGCTCATGTCTCGGCCTCGAACTCCGCATCGCGGTCGTCCTCGGGGTCGCCGCTCCGCCAGCGGGCGAGCGCGAGCGTCCCCTCGAAGAGGACGACGAGGCCGACGGCGACGGCGGCCGCGACGGTCGGTTCGACGCTGAACTGCTGGACCAGGCGGAACAGCGCGGGGTCGGGGCTAGAGAGGTAGCCGACGACGATGGCGACCGCCCAGAGCGGCAGGCGGGCCCGGCGGAGGCCCCGCCAGAGGCGGACGCTGCCGTAGTAGTTCTTGTTGAGGTACGCCGTCAGCTCGAAGAGGACGATGAGGCCGCCGCCGACGAGTATCGGCGGGGCGAGTCCCACCGTCGCCAGCGTGTCCGTGACGGTCGCGGGCAGCTCCTCGTAGTAGCCGGTGGGCACCGGCAGGGGGCTCACGACGTAGCCGACCAGCGCGAACAGCGCGTAGATGGTCGGCCGGCGGTCGGTGAGGTCGTCGATGCTCGGGATCGGCGAACTGCTCCCGGTCCACTTCAACAGCAGGAGCGTCCCCTCGAAGAGGCCGATCATCGTCACCGCGACCATCAGCGGGGCCATCCCGGTCGGGTCGGGGCTGAAGACGAACGCGACGGCGGCGAACCCGCCCCAGAAGTAGAGGCGGCGCTCGACGAGCCACCGGCGGGTCGTCACGCCCATCATGATGGCGAGCATCACGAACAGCGGGATCTGGAAGACCAGCGCGAAGAAGCCGAGCATCAGGACCATGAGGCTGAACGTATCGCCCAGCCCGAACGCCAGGTCGGCGGCTCGGTCGGAGTAGACGCTGAAGTAATCGAACATCGCCCGCAGGACGGCGAAGTACGCGAAGCTGACGCCGATGGCCGCGAGCACGAGGCTGGTCGGGACCGCGGCGAGGTAGTAGCGGCGCTCGCGGGGGTACAGCCCGGGGCGCATGAACAGGTACGTCTCGTAGACGAAGACCGGCAGAGCGACGATCATGCCCACTAGCGACGCGACTTTCAGTCGCGCGAATATCAGCGCCAGCGGGCTGTAGACGTGCGGGCAGTCCACGCCGGACGGCCCGGCGGCCGCGCCGCCCTGCTGGGCCTCGACGGCGACCTGCCCGCAGGCCTCGGCGGGACCGTCGAGGAAGGAGTACCAGAGGAAGTTGATGAGTTCGTCCGAGACGGGGAGCGTGAGGACGGCGACGACGGACATCACGCCGACGACGACGAACAGCCGCATCGCCATCTCCTCGACGTGGTCGGCCAGCGGCATCTCCTGGTCGTCGGGCGCGCCGCCGAACCCGGCTTCGCCGCCGGTGCCGTCTCCGGGGTCGCCGGGGCCGGTCGCCGGTGCGCCGCCGGCTTCCGAGCCGTGACTCGGCGTCGGCGGGATCCCCCGGTCGACGGGGACGTCGGCCGGGACGGCGGCGTCCACGTCGGCGGGGTCGCGGTCGAACAGGCCGGGCCGCGTCGGGCCCGGCAGGGCGTGTGCCCCGGTGGTCGCCTCGTCGCCACCGGCGGGCGCGTCGCCGATCGGGTCGAGGTCGTCGCTTATGGGTTCGAGGTCGTCGTCGCGCTCGACGCGCTCGGAGTCGAGCCCGCCGGACTCCATCGCGTCAGTTCCCGGCAGGTCCGCTTCGGGCTCCGCGTCTCGGTCCCCGTCGCCCTCGCGCGTCGGCGGGTTGACCTCGGCTTCGTTGTCGTCTTCCTCGGGCGGAGAGAGCGCCTCGTCGTCCTCGGGGGCGCGGGGACCGAGCCCCGACGCCGCCGAGTCGTCGACGGCGGCGTCGTCGAACTCGCCGTCCGAGCCCCCCGTTCCCTCCTCGTTCGCCGCCGAAGGGGACTCGCCCCGGTCATCGCCGCTATCGGACGACGCGGACGGTCCGTCCTCGTCGGTCTCGGAACCGAACCACTCCTCGGCCGTCGATTCGTCCTCGACCGCGAGTTCGTCGTCGGACGCCTCCTCGTCGTCCTGCGGATTGACTTCGGCTTCGTTGTCGTCCAGCGTCGGCGGGTCGCGCGGCTCATCGGGGTCGGAGCGCTCCTCGTCCTCGTCGCCGTCCACCATCTGACACTGCATTTGGGGGTGGTAGTTGTAAACTTTCTTTTCGAGCGGCCGCGCTCAGGGGATTCGGACGCTCGCGTGATGGACAAATTGATAACGACGACTCGGTTACTCTCAGGGGACATGGCGAGTGCGATAGACGAGGACACCGTCCAGACTGTCCAGAGCGGTCGGGCGACACTGGGGGCGATGCTCGGCACCGCACAGACGCACCTCCAGAAGGTGTTCATCGTCTTCGTGATCGGAATGATGGGGACCATCATGGGCCTGCAGTACGGGGTCTGGGACCGCCTCAAGCAGGACCTCCTCTACTCGAAGATGGACCTCACGACGCAGGAGGCCGCGAACATCGTCGCGGTCACGCCCTTCGACGTCATCCTCCTGCAGGTGAAGATCGGGGCCGTCGTCGGCATCCTCCTGGCCCTGCCGCTGCTCGTCTACTTCGGTCGGGACGGACTGCGCCAGCGGGGCTGGTGGCCCGCCGAGCACGTCCCGGTCTGGAAGGGGGCGCTGTTCGTCCTCACCAGTCTGGGGCTGTTCACCGTCGGCGTCGCCTACGCCTACGAACTGTTCTTCCCGATGATGTTCAACTTCCTGGCGGGCAACGCGATCGCCGCCGGGTTCAAGCCCCAGTACTCCATCGTCAAGTGGGCGCAGTTCGTCTTCCTGCTGGCGGCGTCGTTCGGGCTGGCCGCGCAGTTGCCGCTGCTGATGACCGTCCTCTCCTACACCGGGATCGTCCCCTACGAGACGTTCCGTGACAAGTGGCGCTACGCCGTGGTCATCATCTTCGCCTTCGGGGCGCTGTTCTCGCCGCCGGACCCCTTCACCCAGATCATGTGGGCCGCGCCGCTGTGCGGGCTCTACGCGCTGAGCCTCGCGCTCTCGAAGCTCGCGGTCACGGTCAAACGCTCCTCGGACCTCATCAGCACGCGCCGGGTCGCCGCGAGTCACTGGAACGTCCTGCTGGGCGTCGTCGTCGCCGTCGGCGGCGCGGTGTACCTCGTCTTGACCACGTCGGCCTTCGAGTACGTGCGGGCGACCGTCGCCTTCCTCGCGCAGTACTCCTCGCGGCTCCCCGGCGCCCTCTCGCGTCCCGCGCTGTTCGGCCTCACGACGGAGACGACGGCCATCGTCCTCGGCGCGGCGCTCGGCCTCCTCGTCGCCGTCGGCGTCCTCTACTACTACGTCCTGCAGGCGCTGGGCCAGAGCGCCGCCCCCTCGGGCCGACGACACGGCGACCCGACGGCCATCGACATCGACGAGATCGACGGAGCGGCCGTCGAAGTCGCGCCGCCGGAGGTCTTCGAGGAGATGAGCGAGGAACAGGCGCTGGCCCACGCCGACACCGCGCTCTCGGAGGGCGACCAGGAGAAGGCCCAACTCATCCTCGACCGCTGGGACATGGCCAACGAGGCCGACGAGTCAGATCAGGAGGACTCTCAGGCCGCCGACGCCGAAGCCGCGACGGCCGAGAGCGGTCAGGGCGGCAGTGAGGGCGAGAACGTCCTCGCGTCGACCACCGCCGGCATGATGAGCGCCTTCTCCGAGGAGGAGACGACCGAGGACGACGTGGGCGGATACTACTACGACCTGCGCTTCATCTTCGACTCGATCGCCTCCAAGGCGTTCTGGATCATGGGCGTGTTCGGCGCCGTCCTCGCCGGCGCGTTCTTCTTCCTCTACTCGGGCGGCATCGAGCGGCTACAGCGGACCTTCGTCAGCCGCCTGCCGCCGGGAATGGCCGAGGGGTTCGACATCGTCACGCTCCATCCGGTCGAACACCTCGTCTTCATCGTGAAGTTCTCGACCATCCTCGGATTCGTCTCCGTCGTCCCGCTGTTGCTGTACTTCGCGTGGCCGGCGCTGCGCGAGCGCGGCTTCGTCGTCGGCGACCGCAACGTCCTGCTCCTCTGGGGCGGGACGGTGTTTGCGGCGCTTATCGGCGGGAGCCTGCTCGGCTTCCTCTACGTCGCGCCGATGACCATCTCGGCGATCGCCTACGACCAGTTGCAGGCCAACATGGTCATCGCCTACCGCATCAGCAAGTTCGGATGGCTGGTGTTCTTCCTCACCATCGGTATCGGCCTGCTCGTGGAGATCCCCGTGACGATGTTCCTGTTCCACCGGGGCGGCATCGTCCCCTTCGAGCTGATGTACGAGCGCTGGCGCGAGGTGATCATCGCCATCGTCGCGCTCTCGGCCATCCTCTCGCCCAGCGGCATCTTCACGATGCTGCTGGTCGGCATCCCGGTGTCGCTCGCGTACCTCGTCGGACTGGGCATCCTCTGGGTGTACACGCTCGGCGGCCGGCGGACGCCGAAGGGCCGGAGCGACCCCGCGGACTGAGGCGGCGAGCCGACTGATTTAAGCGGGCCTGTCGGTATTCTCCAGATATGCCCAAGATAAGCGTCGAAGTGCCCGCCGAGCTACTGGGGGACCTGGACGAACACGTCGGCGAGGACGGGAAGTTCGTCAACCGGAGCGAGGCGATCCGCGCCTCCATCCGCAAGACCCTCGACCTGCTGGACGATATCGACGAGCGACAGGGACGGCTGGACGATGAGCAGTGATGGCCGGACGACGCGCGATGAGGGCCAACCGGTCCGGATCGCCCTCGTCGCGCTGTTCGTGACGGCGCTGGTCGTCTCGCAGGTCACCGCGTCGAAACTGCTCGCCTTCGGCCTGCCCTTCTCGCTGCCCGTCGCCGGCGACACGCTCGTGCTCCCCGGCGCGGCGCTGGCCTACGCGCTGACGTTCTTCGCGTCGGACTGCTACGCCGAACTGTACGGCCGGCGGGCCGCGACCGTCGTCGTCAACGTCGGCTTCGCGATGAACTTCGTCCTGTTGGCACTGGTCTGGAGCACGATCCTCGCGCCCGGCCTGCCCGCACCGGCCCAGCCCGTGGACCCGACGGCGTTCCGGAACGTGCTGGCGGCCAGCACCGGCATCGTCGTCGCCAGCCTCGCGGCCTACGTCGTCAGCCAGAACCTCGACGTCTTCCTCTTTCACGCGCTGCGAGACGCGACCGACGGCGACGCCCTCTGGCTCCGCAACGTCGGGTCGACGGCGACGAGCCAGCTCGTCGATACGGTCATCTTCGTCGGCGTCGGCTTCGTCCTCTTTCAGGGGATGGGGCCGGCCGGAGCGCTCTCGCTCGTCGTCGGTCAGTACCTCCTGAAACTCACCATCGCGCTGGTCGACACGCCGTTCGTCTACGCCGTCGTCGGGTTCGCTCGCGGGAACGGCGTCGGTAGCGAGCCCGCACGGGCCGACTGACCTGACCAGTATCTGCGGGGCAACTCGTCACAACGGCTTTGATTCGTATAGCCTATCCAACAGGATATGCGAACCACAGCTCTCGCGTCGGCGCTGGCCGTACTGCTACTCCTGAGCGGCTGCACCGGCGCGCTCCAAGGGAGCGAGGCGGCCGCGCAGACGAACGCCACCGCGACGCCGGCTACCGCGACAGCGGCCACCGCGACGCCGAGTTCCACGGACGCGCCGACCGCATCGTACACCCAGACGCCGCACATGGGGTGTCAACCGGGTGCAATCGAGAAGAACGGGACCTGCCGCGCGGTCACGAACGGGTCGAACGCCGACATCTTCAGCGCCGAGAACCTCTCGGCGATCACCGCCAAGAACACGACGATAAACGGCACCTCGGGCTATCTCGCTCGGCCGGCCGACAACGGGACCTACCCCGCCGTCGTCATGATCCACGAGTGGTGGGGACTCAACGAGAACATCAGGCACATGGCCGACATCCTCGCGGGCCACGGCTACGTCGTCTTCGCCGTCGACCTCTACGACGGCCGCGTGGCGACGAACTCCTCGGAGGCCGCCCAGTTGTCGGGCGAGGTGCGGAGCGACCCCGACGAGGCGGTGGCGAAGATGAGCAACGCGACCGCCGGTCTGCGCTCCCTGCCGTACACGACCGACCGCGTCGCCAGCCTCGGCTGGTGTTTCGGCGGCGGCCAGAGCCTCCAGTTGAGCCTGAGCGACGCCGACCTGAACGCGACGGTCGTCTACTACGGGACGCTGACGACGAACGAGTCGACGCTCCGGAGTATCGACGGCCCGGTGCTCGGCATCTTCGGCGCGGAGGACCAAGTCGTCCCCGTCGAGACGGTGCGGGAGTTCAACCGGACGCTGGGCGACCTCGGCGTCGAGCGGGAGATCTACGTCTACGAGGGGGCGGGGCACGCCTTCGCCAACCCGAGCGGCGAGAGCTTCCGGCCGGAAGCGACCAGAGACGCCTGGTCGAAGACGTTAGACTTCCTGAACCGGACGCTGAAAGAGTAGGGCGGAAAATCGCACGTCCCTACTCCGCCGGCTGTGCGAACGCGTAGCGCGGCTTCACGTCGCCGACGCGCACGTCGAGCGTCTCGCCTTCCTCGACGCCGCTGACGAAGACGGTGAACCCCTCGACCTTGGCGATGCCGTCGCCCTCCTCGCCGATGTCCTCGATCGTCACCTCGACCACGTCGCCCTCGCGGACGGGCGCTGTCAGGCGGTGTTTCGCCACCAGATACAGCTCCGAGGAGGAGTCCCGGGAGGCGTCCGGGCGGACCTCGCGGACGTACTCGAACTCCGGTTCGATGTCGGCTATCAGGTCGTCTAAGTCCTGGCCGTCGAACACCTTCGCGGCGAAGTCCCCGCCCGAGTCGAGGAGGTCCGTCGCTACCTCGAAGGCCTGCCGCACGAGGTGGACCGAGCGAGCGTGGTCTAAGTCGTACTCGCCGGTCATGTTCGGGGCCATGTCGGAGACGACCACGTCGACGGGGCCGCCGCGTCCGCCGTCCGCGCCGCCGACCACGTCACGGATCTGGTCCTTCGTGCTCTCGTCGGTCATGTCGCCGCGGACGTACTCGACGGCGGGTTCGGGGTCCGAGAGCGGGTCGATCCGCTGGCGGTCGACGCCGACGACGGTCCCGCGTTCGCCGACGCGCTCGGCGGCGACCTGTAGCCAGCCGCCCGGCGCGGCTCCCAGGTCTACGACGGTGCGGCCTTCGCCTAACAGTCCGGCCGTCTCGTCGAGCTGCTGGAGCTTGTAGGCCGAGCGGGCGCGATAGCCCTGCTGTTTGGCCTTGTTGTAGTACTCGTCTTTCCGGCTCATTTGCCACGCATAGCCCGCCGAGGCGGTTATGGGTGTCGTTCTCCGGGTTCTACTCGCCGCGGAGCGCGCCGTAGCCGAGCGCGGCGGCGACGGTAGCGACGACGCCGAAACCCGGCCCGGCCGCGCCGCTCCCGCCATCGTCGCCGCCCCCGCCGCCTCCGCCGCCCGAGGGCGTTGTGGTACGGGCGCCGCCGCTGACGGCGGCTTCGAGTTGGTCGGAGCCGAGCTTTTCGAGGCGAATGCCGACGTACCCCTCCGTACACTGCTCCTGCGAGTTGATGACGAAGAGGCTGCCGGGCGGGACCTCCGTCGAGTTGTCGACGTACAGCGACCGCGAGTACTGTTCGTAGTCGGGCCGCCCCCGGTCGATGAGCTTCACGTCGTACGTCCGCGTCTCGTCGGCCGGCCAGTCGGCGAACTCGCAGCTATCGGCGACCTGGGCGTCCGCCGGGTCGGTGGTCTGACCGACGTGGACGAAGAAGCCGGTCATGTCGTTCTCGGTCGCCGACCCGTCGGTGATGACGGCCTTCCTCGTCGACTGTGCCGCCGCCTGCCCGGACGCGACCAGCGTCCCGCCGACGACGGTTCCGGTTGCAGCCAACACGTCACGACGCGAGTAAGACCGCGAGGAGTCGTCCGTTGTCGTCATGCTGGCGACAGCTTACGCCTCCGCTCGGAAAAGTCCGGGAACTGCACTTGCAAGGCCCCCGTAGCGAGTTTTCCGCCGGTAGTCGCATCAACCGAGACTGCCCGCCATCGCCCGATTGGGGGTCGCACGCGCACGCGGATTCAATGAGGGGCTTTTTAATGCATGGGGGGCGTAGCCCGGTTCAAGATGTTCAACGCCATTGTGAGCGCGGACACGCTCCAGGCGGCTCTCGACTCTGTGAGCGTGCTGGTGGACGAGTGCAAGATCCACCTCGAAGACGACGGGCTGGAGATCCGGGCGGTCGACCCGGCCAATGTCGGCATGGTCGACCTCCGGCTGGACGCGGCGGCGTTCGAATCCTACGAGACGGACGGCGGACTCATCGGTGTCAATCTCTCTCGGCTGGAAGACATCGCCGGCATGGCCGACTCCGGCCAGCTGGTTCACCTCGACCTGGACGAGGAGACGCGCAAGCTCCACATCGCCATCGACGGGCTCGAGTACACGCTCGCGCTCATCGACCCCGACTCCATCCGGCAGGAACCGGACCTGCCCGACCTCGACCTGCCGGCTCACATCGTCGTCGAGGGCCGCGACATCGACCGCGCGGTCACCGCCGCGGACATGGTCTCGGACCACATCGCGCTGGGCGTCGACGCCACCGACGAGCTGTTCTACGTCGACGCCGAGGGCGACACCGACGACGTCCACCTCGAACTCACCCGGGACGACCTCGTCGACCTCACCGCCGGCGACGCCCACTCCCTGTTCTCGCTCGACTACCTGAAGAACATGAACAAGGCCATCCCGAAAGACGCGGAAGTCGAGATGGAACTGGGCGAGGAGTTCCCTGTCAAGATGCACTTCAACTTCGCCGAGGGCGAGGGCCGCGTCACCTACATGCTCGCGCCGCGCATCCAGAGCGAGTAACTTCCCGCGTTCGAGAGGTTCCGATGCTCCCCGCCAGCGACTGGACGCCGGCCGACGCCCCTTCCCCTTCCCCTTCCACTCTCGCTCTCGACGGTCGACGGGTCGCTTACGCGACCTACGGCGACCCCAGCGGCCCGCCGGTCCTGTTCGCACACGGCACGCCCGGATCGCGACTGCTGGGCCGACTGCTCGACGAGCCCGCCGCCGAGCGGGGCATCTGTCTCGTCGCTCCCGACCGACCGGGAATCGGCCGCTCGGACGACGCGAGCGTCGGTATCGAGGGGTGGCCGGCCGACGTCGCGGCGCTGTTGGACCACCTCGACGCCGACCGGGCGGCGGTCGTCGGCTTCTCCGGCGGCGCGCCGTTCGCGCTGGCCTGTCACCGACTGGAGCGCGTCGAGCGCGTCGCGCTGCTCGGCGGGAGCGGGCCGCCGGGGATTGGGGACACCGGTCGGACACAGCGGCTTCTCGGCATGCTAGCCCGATACGCCCCGCCGGCGGTCTCGCTCCTCCTTCGAGGCCAGCGGTGGGCGCTCGCCCGCCGCGACCCGTCGTTCGCCCGCTCGCTCGTCGCCGACGGCGATCCCGCGACGGACGCGCTGTCGGCCGACGAGGTCGCCCGCCTCGTCCGGGCCGACGTACTGGAAGCGATGACCGACGGTCCCGACGGCGTCGTGCGAGAGCTGGGGCTGCTCGACCGACCGTGGCCGTTCGCTCTCGAAGACGTGACCGTTCCGGTGACCGTCTTTCAAGGGCAGCGTGACACGAACGTCGCCCCCTCGACCGGCGAACGACTGGCCGCGGCCCTTCCCGAGGCGACGCTCGAAACGGTCGACGCGGACCACCTCGGAACGCTGTGTCGAGCCGGTAACGACGCCCTACGGGCCGTCTCCAGTCCGACGCGCGTCTGACGCATCGTTTTGTGGGTCGGGGACCAATCCCGTGCCATGGAGAACCTCGGCGACGCCTACGGCACTCCCCGCTTCGAGGGGCGGGACCCGCGCCGCGTCTTCGCCGGGGTCGCCCTCGGACTCCTCGGAGCGACCGCCGTCGTCGTCGGCGTCTTGCTGGTGACGACGCCGCTGTCGGACTGGGTCGGAGCCACCGACATCCGGACCGCCGAGAAACTCGCCGGGACGCTCGGGGGCCTGGGGATCCCGGCGATGTTCCTCGCCGTCGTCGCCGTCCTCCCGTCGAGTCGCCGCGAGCAGATCGGCGTCGGCGTCGGCACCCTCTGCTGTCTGGTCGGCATCGGCATCTTTCAGTACGCCTATCCCGGCCGCTGGACGACCGGCGCGGAGACGCTGGCCTTCGAGACGGCGATGGCGTACTTCGTCGGCGCGTCGCTGTCCTTCTGGTTCGTCTTCACCGCGATGGCGAGTTTCCGCACCCGGAACAACCCGCAGGGGATGGTCCGACTGGAACTCACCCACAAGGGCGAGTCCAAGACGGTGCAGGTCTCACCGCGGGAGTACCGCCGCTACGCGGAGGCGGTGCGAAGCGACGGCGGCGAGACCGAGGAAGTCATCCGGGAGTTAGAGGAGAGAGCGAAGGAGTAGCGAGGGGACGTAGTGTGACCTACGAGTAACACCTCTCTCGAACGATCACTTCCGCCAGCCGCGAGCCATTTTTACCCGCGACCGATAAACGGACGCTAATGGCAAATTCGAACGCGAAGGGGGACCGCCGCGAGCGGGAGCTGGTCAACGCCTTGGACGAGGCGGGATTCGCGGTGATGCGAGCGCCGGCCAGCGGGAGCGCGACCGAACGCGAACTGCCCGACGTGCTGACCGGCGACGGCGAGACGTTCTACGCGATCGAGGCGAAATCCAGCGCCGGCGACCCGATCTATCTGACCGGCGAGGAGATCGAGGCGCTGCTGTTCTTCGCGCGGAACTTCGGCGCGAAGCCCCGCGTCGGCGTCCGCTTCGACCGCGAGGACTGGTACTTCTTTCACCCGGGCGACCTCTACACGACCGACGGCGGCAACTACCGCGTCAAGAAGGAGACGGCCATCGCCGAGGGAACGGACTTCGCGGAGTTCGTCGGCGACACGCGGAAGGTTACACTGGATGAGGTGGCCGACGACGGGCCCGACCAGGCGGTGCTGGACGTCCTCTCGGCGTTCGAGCGCGGCGATCTGGAGAAAGACGAAGCGGCCCAGATGTTGGAGTAGCGAGGGGCGACGATCGAACGATAGTGAGGGAGTCGGCCCTCGTACCGAAACGGCGACCGCAGGGAGCCGTGGAGAGCGAACGGCGACGACCGGAGGTCCCTCAGGCGGCCGGGCGGCGTTGCCGCCCGACGACGGCGAAGCCGCGAGCGGCAACGAGTGTCTGAGCGGCGCGAAGTCCCTCGCCTACCCGACCAGTTCCGCGTCCGTGCGGTTCAACCGCGAGTACGGGAACGCGTAGCGGCGCGGGTTCTCGTTCCGTGTGGCGTCGCCGAGATACGTCACTTCGACCACGACGTCGTCTCCGGGATAGCCGTCGTTGGTGTCGTGCTCGGCGACGGTCTTCCCGGTGGCTTCGATGACGTGCTCGTCCGCTCTCTCGGTCAGCACTTCGGCGACGACGAGGCTGTCGCCGGTCTCGCGGTCGACGACGATGTCGCCCGGCGCGACGCGGCAGTCGCCACAGAGATGCGGCGGGTCGGCCGCCTGAGGGACGAACGTCACCGCCTCGCAGACGTCACAGCGGGCGCGCTGGCGGCCCGGCGGGGCGATTCGGCGGGCGGTAATCTCGATGGCGACCCGGCGGAGGTGTTTGCACCGCTCGCCGCGGATCTCGTAGTCGGGACAGGTACAGGAGTGCTCGCGCAGGTCGACGACGTACGTGTGGCCGCTCTCGGTCGTGACCGCGTACGTCTCGTCTCGCTGCTTCCGGACGGCCATCCGCTCGGTCCAGGCGCGGACGGCGCGTGAGGAGAGCGTGCTGGGGTCCGGTGCGAGTGCAGTCGGCTCCGAATCTGAAGCTGGCTTAATGAGTGTCATGGCGGTCGGACACGGCTGTTTTTCTCGGTGTGTCCAGTCGAAACGTAGGGTCTCCAGAGACGTAAATCTCTCGCCCGGGCGAGCGGTAGAACGCCTCTCTCCGGGCCGCTTCGACACTCTTTTGGCCGGGCCGGAGGTAGCGCGCCACATGGAACTCGATCGGGAGGCAGTTATGCAGATCGTCATCTCCGGCGTCGCGCTGGTCGTCTTCGTCGCCGCCGCCGTCTTCGTCTCCACGAACTATGCGAGCAACGGGGGGCTGACCGACCAGGGCGGCGTCGCGATCGTCGGGGCTATCGGGCTGTTCATTGTCGTGATGCTCGCCGCCGGCGTCTGGATGGAACGACAGCAGTTCTAAGCGTCGGCCTCGGCCTCGTCCTCGCCGTTCTCCTCTCGCCAGTCCACCAGTTCGTCGTCGTCGGCGTCGTCCAGTTTCTTCTCGTAGTACGCCATCGGGTGCGAGATGCGCTTACAGAGGTCGTCCATGTTGACGCAGTCGCCGTAGGACTTCATGGTCGAACAGGCTGGCGTCGAGTACTCCGTCGGACTGGTGTCGCCGCGGATGTGGTCGACCTGATAGCGGGTCGCCTCCTCGCCGAAGCCGGGGTTGACCTGAAAGAGGTCGACGATCTCGTCGGTCGTCATCCCGATGCTGGTGAGGAAGGCGGCGATGGCGAACCGGGAGTGGTGTTCGAGGTGCTCGCCCTTCTGGACCTGGTCGAGCAGCGCCTGCATACAGGGCGGGAACATCTCGGGGACGACGGTGTCGATCTCGCGGGTCAGGTCGAGGTCGGCGAGCACCTCCCGGAGCCGTTCGACCTCCTCGTCGAGTTCGTCGGCGATGACGTCGGGCACGTCGAAGGGCAACCCGTCCTCGACGCGGTGACGGATGGCTTGCTTCAACAGGACGTGGAGGTCGGCGGCGGCGACGCGAACCCGGCCGTCGGCGAGCGGGCGGTTGACCAACCGCCACTCGTCGCCCCGCTGGTCGGCCGCCAAGTCGAGGTACGTCCCGACGTCCACCCAGTAGCCCGTCTCGGCCTCGTGGACCGACGACGAGAGGTCGAACTCCGCGAGGAGGTCGCGCAACTCGACGCGCTCGCTCCGCGTGGACTTGAACTCCGTCGTCTGTTCGAACTCCGCGGCGAACCGCTCGTGGGCCGTCTCGGCCTCCGCGCGGGCGTACTTGCGGGTGCAGACGTGCTGGTCGACCAGCGAGACGAGAACGCGCGCGACCGGATAGGAGAGCAGTTCGACGCGGGTCCGGCGGTGCGGCTCGCCGACGGTGCCGTCCGTGATGGCGCGTTCGACCCGCTCCAGCGCCCGCTGCACGACGGTCTCGTCGGTGGCGACGACCTCGCTCAGATCGACCGCAGCGGCCTCGACGGCCTCGCGTGCCCCTTCGAGGAACGGATAGCGTGCGTGGAGCGGCTGCATGGACTGGCGTTTCGGACGTGGGCGAATAAATTTGCCGTCCCGGCTCGGACCAATCCAGATGAATTATCACTTCGCGTCTATGTAGGGTGGGACGTGCCAGAGACCGACCGCTCCGTGGACCTGACCGAGGGGCCACTCCTGCGTCCGCTGTTGGCCCTCTCCCTGCCGCTCGTGGGCACGCAGCTCCTCCAGGTCGCGTACAACCTCGTCGACACGTTCGTCGTCGGGCAGCTGGGCGGCGAGGCGGTGGCGGCGCTGACCTACTCGCTGCCCTTCATCTTCGTGACCATCTCGCTCGGGAGCGGGCTGACTATCGCCGGAACGGTCCTCGTCTCCCAACACCGCGGGGCGGGCAACGACGAGCGAGTGCGGACCGTCGCCGGACAGACCATCGCGGTGACGGCCGCCGTCTCAGGCCTGCTCTCCGCGGTCGGGTTTCTCGTCGCACCGATCCTGCTGCCCTACGTCGGGACGACGCCGGGGTCGGCCATCCACGCGATGGCCGTCGACTACACCCGCATCGTCTTCGCCGGGACGGCGTTCATGTTCGGCGCGTTCGCGTTTCAGGCCATCCTGCGGGGCTGGGGCGACACGAAGACGCCGATGTACCTGATGCTCGGCAGCGTCCTCGCCAACGCCGTGCTCGACCCCTTCTTCGTCCTCGGGTTCGACGAGAACGTCGTCTTTGAAATGGCCGGGCTGACGGGTCTCGAAGCGACGCTGTACGACCTGACGGGCTTCGCCGGGATGGGCGTCGAGGGGGCGGCGATCGCCACCGTCATCGCCCGCGGCGGGGCGGCGGTCGCGGGCTTCTGGCTCCTCTTCTCCGGTCGACTGGGCATCGCCCTCTCGTTCTCGGACCTCCGGCCGGACCGCGAAACGGTCCGGAAGATACTCGACGTGGGCGGTCCCGCCGGTCTCGAACGGTCGGCGGACTCGCTGGCCTACACCGGGATGACGGTCCTCGTGGCGATGGTCGGCACCAACGCCGTCGCGGCCTACGGCGTCGGCAACCGCATCAACACGCTGGTCTACCTCCCCGCGGTCGGGCTCGCACAGGGCGTCGAGACGGCGGTGGGGCAGAATCTCGGCGCGGACCAAGCGGGACGCGCCCGGCGATCTGTCCTCTTGGCGGCCGGCCTCGGCGGCGGTCTCTTCCTGCTCGCCAGCGCCGGGGCCTACGCCTTCGCCGCGGCCATCGTCGCCTCGTTCTTCGACGCGGCCCGGACCGACCCCGAGATCCTGTCGATGGGGGCCGACTACTTCCGCATCATCGGTCCGACGTACGTGTTCATGGGGCTGTTCCACCTCTTCAACGCCGCCTTCCGCGGGGCCGGCAGCACGCGGACCGCGCTCGCGTTCTCGATCACCTCCCAGTGGCTCTTTCGCATCCCGCCGACGCTCCTGTTCATCACCGTCTTCGGCATAGGTGCGGCCGGCGTCTGGTGGGGAATCGCCGTCTCGCACCTCGCGGCCGCCGCCGTCGTCGCCGCGTGGTTCATCTTCGGGAACTGGGACGACTCCGTCGTCGGGGAAGGCGACGCGAACGACGCGGACGAGGCGGGCGATGCGGACGACCGCGAATCGCCTGCTTCCGCCGACTGAAATCCCTTGTGTGTGAGAGCGTACCGTACTCACGCAACGGCTATACTGACTGACCGACCAGTCAGTACCATGTTCGGTCCCCTCTCTCCTCGGCGGTGGTGTTCGTGACGGCCACGAGCGAGCAGGCGGAGCGGTTCACACGGGGCAGTCTCCTCCGGCCGCTGTTGGCGCTGGCCGCGCCGTTAGTCGCCACGCAGCTCCTTCAGACGATGTACAACCTCGCCGACACCTTCTGGGTCGGCCGCCTCGGCCGCGACGCCGTGAGCGCGCTCTCGTTCTCGTGGCCCATCGTCTTCCTGCTGGTGAGCGTCGGCGGCGGTATCGCCGCCGCGGGGACGATCCTCATCTCCCAGCACACCGGCGCGGAGAACGACGCGCAGGTCAGCCACGTCGCCGGCCAGACGTTCGTCTTCGTCGCCGCCCTCTCGGTGGTCATCTCCGTCGTCGGCTACCTGGTGACGCCGCACCTGCTCGCGCTCATCGGCTCTCAGCCCGGCACGGCAATCCACGAGATGGCCGTGACGTACACCCGCTACGTCTTCCTGGGCCTGTACTTCCTCTTCGGCTTCTTCATCTTCCACGCCCTGCTCCGCGGCTGGGGCGACACGAAGACGCCGATGTACCTGATGGTCGGCAGCGTCGCGCTCAACGTCGTCTTAGACCCGATCCTCATCCTCGGCTTCGCGGACAACCCGCTACTGGCGTGGCTCGGCCTCGAAGCGCTAGGTGCCAGCGCGCTCGCCGCGACCGGATTCACGGGACTGGGCGTCGAGGGCGCGGCCATCGCGACGGTGTTCTCCCGCGGCCTCGCCGCGGGCGTCGGCTTCTGGCTCCTCTTCACCGGCCGCGTCGGCATCGAACTCTCGCTGTCGGACCTCCGGCCCGACCCCGAGACCATGCGGAAGCTCGTCAGCGTCGGCGGCCCGCTCAGCGTCGAACAGAGCACGCAGGCGCTGTCGGTCACCGTCATGACCGCGCTCGTCGCCCTCGTGAGCGCCGACGCCGTCGCCGCCTACGGCATCGGCAGCCGCTTCACCTCGCTCGTCTGGCTCCCGATGATCGGCATGGGGATGGCCGTCGAGACGGTGGTCGGCCAGAACCTCGGCGCGGGGAAGCGAGAGCGCGCCCGCAGGACGGTCCTGCTCGCCAGCGCCATCCTCGTGGCGACGTTCGTCGTCGCTGGCGCGCTCGCCGTCCACTTCGCCCCCGCCATCGTCGGCGTGTTCATCACCGGCGAGCGAGCGGGAAGCGTCGTCAACCACGGCGCGACGTTCGTCCGCATCGTCGCCCCGACGTGGGCCGTCATGGCCGTCTTCCACATGATCAACGGTGCGTTCCACGGTGCCGGCTCCACCCGCCTCTCGATGGGCCTCGGACTGCTGACGATGTGGGGCTTCCGCGCCGCCGCCGCGGCGTTCCTCGTCGTCGTCCTCGGCATGGGCGCGACGGGCGCGTGGTACGGCATCGCCGCCTCCAACGTCGCCGCCACCGTCGCCGCCGTCGCCTTCTTCCTCCACGGCGGCTGGCTCGACGGGGTCGTCGAGAACGACGGCGACGCCGACGCGACCGAGGTCGCGACGCCGGCCGACTGAAAACTGAGTGCGATAGCGTGATCGAGAATAGTTGCTTCCTCGGCGCTGCCGTCTACGCATCGCTCGGTACAGAGGAGAGAGTTAACACGAGTACGTGAATCTGATGTCTTCTGGTTCAACTAAGATTTGAACGTCTTCCCCGTCGTGCGAACAGAGAAGGTCATCCCCGGCAGGTTCGTATTCGTGTCTTAGCTCGTCTCCACCATCTCGTGAGACAACGAGATGGTCAACGCGATTTTCGACACCCTTTGATTCGTTACCGTGTCCCGCTGGCAACGAGTACGAGTGATCGAGTAACAGGGAGCCATCTCTCGCGTAGACGGCTACAGAAAGCGAGACCTGTTGATCAGTGTGGTTCCTCGGGATGATTTCGACGGTCGTTCCTTCTCCACTCCGCTCTCCGTCAAGGCCGAAGCAACCAGTTATTGTGAGACTGCACCCAAGAGCGGTGGAGAGGAGGGCACGTCGTTTCACGCATAAAATTCCAGTTGGAATCTGGAAAAGCCTTCTCACCGGTTGGTAGTACGCACGTCCGCTTTAGCAGCTGATTCACGGCTCCTTCGAAAAAAGAAACGCTCGTGGACTGTCCTCTATCTCCCTTGACGTATGGGGTGATTCCGAGGGTTCTCGTAGTTTGACGGCTCTCACTCGCTTAGTTCGCGCCGCTCGCAATTCGAGGTTCTTCGCTCCTCGCTCTCCCCACTCGCAACTGGCGGTCTTCACTCCGTTCAGACCGCTCTACTGCTCCGCGGCTCCCGCTGGTCGCCGCGTCGCTTTCGGAGATTCTCGCTCGCGTTGCTCGCTCCGAATCTCCCTACGTCCCTCGCGGGTCGCTTCGTTCGCGGCTAGCGCCGCTCACATCCGAGGCGCTTCGCGCCTCGCTCTCCCCGCTCGGGTATCGAGGCCTCCCTACGGTCGGCCTCGCTACGTCCCGTGCTGCCACGAATCCATATACTCGGCCTGTTCGTCCGTCAGCCCGTCGAAATCGACGCCTTCGGCGGCCAACTTCACCTCGGCGACCTCCTTGTCCAGCCGGTCGGGCACGTCGTGGACGCCGGCGTCGTAGGCGTCGCCGTTCTCGACCAGTTCCCGCACGCAGACCGCCTGAATCCCGAAGCTCTGGTCCATCACTTCGACCGGGTGGCCCAGCGCGATGGGGGTCGCCAGATTGACGAGTCGACCTTCGGCCAGCACGTTCAGGCGGCGGCCGTCGGCCATCTCGTAGGCCCGCACGCCGTCGCGGGCCTCGTAGGTGTCGGCGGCTATCGAAGCGAGCGCGTCGAGGTCGATCTCCACGTCGAAGTGGCCGGCGTTCGCCAAGAGAACGCCGTCCTGCATGTTCTCGAAGTGGTCTTCGACGATGACGTCCCGATTTCCGGTGGTCGTGATGAAGACGTCGCCCGCTTCGGCCGCTTCGGCCATCGGCATGACGTCGTAGCCCTCCATGTGGGCTTCGAGCGCGCGGCGGGGCTCGACCTCGGTGACGACCACGTCGGCGTTCTGGCCGCTGGCCTTCTTCGCGACGCCCTTCCCGCAGTGGCCGTAGCCGGCGACGACGACGGTCTTGCCGGCCCACGAGAGATTCGTCGTCATGGCGATGGAGGCCAGCGACGACTCGCCGGTGCCGTGGACGTTGTCGAACAGCCGTTTCATCGGCGTGTCGTTGACCGCGAACACCGGGTAGTCGAGTTCGCCGTCCGCGTCCATCGCGCGCAGGCGGTGGACGCCGGTGGTGGTCTCCTCGGCCCCGCCGACGATGGTGTCGATGAGTTCGGGGTAGTCCTCGTGGACCGCGGCCACCAGGTCCATCCCGTCGTCCACCGTGATCGTCGGTTCGTGTTCGAGCACGGCCTCGATGGCGGCGTAGTACGCCTCGTCGTCGACGCCGCGCTCGGCGTAGGAGGTGACGCCGTCGACGGCGTCGAGCGCCGCGCTCACGTCGTCGTGCGTCGAGAGCGGGTTACACCCGGTGATGGCGACTTCCGCGCCGCCCTGGGCCAGCAGTTCGGCGAGCACCGCCGTCTTCGCTTCGACGTGCATCGCCATGCCGATCCGCTCGCCGGCGAACGGTCGGTCGGTCTCGAACTCCTCGCGCAGCGACGCGCAGATGGGCATGTGCTGTGCCGCCCAGTCCATCTTCCGCCGGCCCGACTCGCGGGCCGACTCTACGTCGTCGAGTCGCTCAGAAATGGGGGCTGTCATGCCCGGAAAAACGGCCAGTGTTCCTAAAACGGTACCGAAGCGGGTTCAGCGACCGCCGCCGTTCCCGTTCGCGTGGGCCGGCGGGCCGCCGTCGTCGTCCGAGCCGTCGTCAGCGTCTTCGCTGTCGGTTTCGCTCTCCTCGTCGTCGGTCTCTTCCTCGGTCGCTTCTTCGTCAGCGTCTGCTTCTTCGGTCTCCTCCGCTTCGATCTCCTCGGTCTCGCTCTCCTCGTCTTCGCTGGCGTTCGCCTGCTCGCCGCGCTGTCCGCGCTCTTCGGGTGCGTTCGCGCGCTCCGACGGGCCGCGCTCGCCGCTCCGTTCGGCGGCCTCGTTCCCGTCGCTACCGTTCTCGCCCGCAGCGTCTGCGCGTTCGGACCCGGCGTCTTCGGGCGGGCCGGCGTGGTCAGGAGCGTTCCCGGGGTTGTTCTGGGTCACGAACTCGGCGATCTCCGGACCGATGTTGGTCGACCCGTGCTGGAGCAGGTACCGGACGAACGACGAGACGCGAGCGCCGAAGCTCTCGGTCGCCTCCTCGGCGTCGGCGGTCAGCTCGGCCGTCGTCGTCGACGTCTCGTTGCCGACGGTCGCAGTCACCTCGATAGTGACGTTCTCCTCGGGGGCGGCCAACTCGACCGTGCCGTTCTCGCCGGTCGCGTAGTCGCCGGTGCCCGCGTACGTGCCGTTGTCGAGCGCTTCGACGCTCACCGACGCGTTCTCGACGGCGGTGTCGTTGTCCGTCACCGTCACCGTCGCCGCCTGATTCCCTGCCTGACTGACCCCGACGGCCAGCGTTCCGTCGCCCGTCGTCCCGGCAGTCGCGGTGGCGACGCCGGGTCCGACGGCGAACAGGACCATGCCGATCGCGGCAGTCAATGCGAGTAGTTTGGTACGCATCTCGTCAGTAGCGAGACGGTAGTTGGGATTAAACACCGACTCTCGTTCACTCCGTTCAGCCGGGTTTCCATCGGTGATATCGACGGCGCTAATCAACCGAGAGCGTTTAAAATCTATTCTGGACGTTTATCTTTCAGTTCGACGCGCGGTCGACCAGCGCGTCTGCGTGCGCCTGTGCACGCTCCCGAACCGCGTCTTCGTCGAAGACCGTCACGTCTCTATCGCGCATCAGCACCTCGCCGTCACAGACGGTGTGGCGGACGTCGCTCCCGGTGGCGGCGTAGGCGAGATGCGAGACGAGGTCGTGGGCCGGCGTCAGGCGCGGCGCGTCGAGCGAGAGCACCGCGAGGTCGGCGTTCGCGCCGGGTTCGATGCGACCGCTGTCGATGCCGAGCAGTTCGGCCCCGTTCTCGGTGGCCATCTCGACGACCGTCTCGGCGGCGACGGCGCTGGCGTCGTCGGCGGCGAGTTTCCCGACCATCGCGGCGTCGCGCATCTCGTCGAACATGTCGAGGTCGTTGTTCGAGGCCGCGCCGTCGGTGCCGATGCCGACGGTGACGCCCGCGTCTAAGAGCCGCTGGACGGGGGCCATCCCGCTGGCGAGCTTCATGTTCGAGGCCGGGCAGTGGGCGACGCCGGTCCCCGTCTCGGCCAGCAGGTCGATCTCGGTCTCGTCGACGTGGACGCAGTGAGCCAGGAACGTGTCCTCGGCGAGCAGGCCCACGTCGTCGGCGTATTCGAGCGGTCGAATTCCGTGTTCCTCGACGAGCGGTTCGACCTCGTCGGTCGTCTCGTTGGCGTGGAGATGGATCGGTAGCCCCGCGGCGTCTGCCTCGGGAACGTACTCGCGGAGGTATTCCTCGCCGACGGTGGTCAGGCTGTGCGGTTGGAACGTCGTGCTGATTCGGCCGTCGGCCGCGCCGTCGAGGTCCCGGGCGGTCTCCAGGCTCTGCCGAACGTCCTCGCGCGCGCCCTCCTCGTCCTTGCCGACGGTGACTGCGGTGTGGCCGAGCACGGCTCGAACACCCGCCTGCTCGACGGCCGCCGCGATCTCGTCGACGTGGAAGTACATGTCAGAGAGCGCCGTCGTCCCCGACTTCACCATCTCGACGAGTCCGAGTTCCGCGCCGACTCGCACGTCCTCGGGGGTTAGCTCACCCTCGACGGGCCAGATGTCCTCCTGCAGCCACGCGTCCAGCGGCTTGTCGTCGGCGTAGCCTCGAAGTAGGGTCATCGCGACGTGCGTATGGGCGTTGACCAGCCCGGGGACGACGAGGCCGTCGCTCGCGTCGAGTTCGTCGTCGCCAGCGAGTTCGCCCGGCGATTCGACGGCCACGATGTCGCCGCTCGACTGGTCGACGAGCACGTCGGCGCGTTCGACGGTCATATCGGGGCGGAGGACCTGTCCGCCGGTGACGAGAAGTTCGGTCATGGCGCGGGGTTGGACGCCCCCGCTCTTAGTTCGCCGGGTCCCGAACCGCGAGGGGAAAGACAGTTGGCCCGCGCCATCCCAGAGAGCGTATGCGCATCGCCGTCCCCAACAAGGGCCGCCTGCACGACCCGGCGGAGGACTTGCTCGAACGGGCCGGTCTCCACATCGTCGACGGAGCGGACCGACAGCTGTACGCCGATACCGTCGACCCGGAGGTGACCGTCCTCTACGCTCGCGCCGCGGACATCCCCGAGTACGTCTCCGACGGGGCCGCCGACGTGGGTATCACCGGCCTCGACCAGGTCCGGGAGGCCGACCCCGGAAACCTCGAAGAACTGCTCGATTTGGAGTTCGGGAGCTGTCGCCTCGTGCTGGCCGCGCCCGAAGACGGCGACATCGAGACCGTCTACGACTTGGACGGCGGCACCGTCGCCACGGAGTTCCCCAACATCGCCCGGAACTACTTCGCCGAACTCGATGTCGAGGTCGACATCGCGGAGGTCTCGGGCGCGACGGAACTCACGCCGCACGTCGACATCGCCGACGGCATCATCGACATCACCTCGACGGGGACGACCCTGCGGATGAACCGGTTGGCGATCGTCGACGAGGTGCTGAAATCCTCGGTTCGCCTGTTCGCCCGCGAGGACGTCGCCGACGACGAGAAGGTGCAGCAGGTCAAGATGGCGCTTCACTCCGTACTCTCGGCGGAGGGCAAGCGCTACCTGATGATGAACGCCCCCGAGGCCGCGCTCGACGACGTGAAAGACGTGCTGCCGGGGATGGGCGGACCGACGGTGATGGACATCGCCGGGTCCGACGACGTGGCGGTCCACGCCGTCGTCGACGACAGCGCCGTCTTCGAGACCATCAACGACCTCAAGGGAGTGGGTGCGAGCGACGTGCTCGTGACCGAGATCGAGCGTCTGGTCGAGTGACGTAGCGGCTTTCCCGTCTTCTCCGCTCAGTACACGTCGACGGTCCCGTCCTTCCGCGGCTCGGTCGCCCCCGAGAGGACGCCGTCGTTCCACCGGGCGATCTGTGCGCCGCCGAACTGGAGCGGCACGTCCACGCGCACGTCGTGACCGCGGCGGACGAGTTTCGAGGTCACGTCGCCGTCGAAACGCGCTTCGACGGCCAGCGTCCCGTCCTCACGGTAGCGCCAGCGCGGTTCGTCCAGCGCCGCCTGCAGGGGCATTTCGCGGTCCAGCAGGTTCGAGAGGACCTGCACGTGGCCCTGCGGTTGCATGTACCCGCCCATGACGCCGAAGGCCGCCCAGTCGTCCTCGCCGAACCGCGCGAGGCCGGGAATCAGCGTGTGGAACGGCCGCTTGCCGGGTTCGATGCGGTTGGGATGGGAGTCGTCGAGCGAGAACGATGCGCCGCGGTTCTGGAGCGTGAGGCCCGTGTCGCCGGCGACGAGGCCGCTCCCGAAGCCCATGAACAGCGAGTTGATGAAGGAGACGACGTTGCCCTCGCCGTCGGCGACGGTCAGCAGGACGGTGTCGGCGTCCTCCGCCGGCGAGTCGAGCATGCCCACGTCGGGGCTCTCGATGACCTCCTCGCCCACGGCCTCGGCGCGCTCTTCGGCCCACCGTTTCGACTGGAGCGGCGGGATCTCCTCGTAGTCGGGGTCGGTGATGTAGCGGTGCCCGTCGGTGAAGGCCAGCTTCATCGACTCGGCGAGCAGGTGGGTCCGCTCGACGGGGTCGTCCGTCTCGGGAGCGCCCACCGCGTCGGCGACGTTGAGCGCCTCCAGCGCGATGAGCCCCTGGTTGTTCGGCGGGAGCTCGTACACCTCTGTACCGCCGTAGGTCGTCGAGACCGGGTCGGGAAACTCCACGTCGAAGGCTTCGAGGTCCGAGCGTTCCAGCAGGCCGCCGGCGTCCTGCACCGTCTCGGCGATCTGTGCGGCGATCTCGCCCTCGTAGAACGGGTCCGCGCCCTCGGCGGCCAGCGTCTCCAGCGTCTCGCCGAACTCCGGCAGCCGCATCCGCTCGCCCACCTCCGGCGCTCGTTCGCCGTCGACGAGGTACTGCTCGCGGGCGGCGTCGTTGCGTAGCTCGGGCTCACAGAGCGCCCACGCCGACGCGATGACCTCGCTGACCGGGAACCCCTCGGTGGCGTGGTGAATCGCGTCTTCGAGCGCGTCGGCGAGCGAGAGCCGGCCGAAGCGCTCGACGGTCGCCTCCCACCCGCGGGGCGCGCCCGGCACCGTCACCGGGAGCGGCCCGCGTTCGGGCATCTCGGCGTCGCTCGGGTCGCCGCCCTCCTGTTCGGCGACGGCCTCGCGAGTCCGTTCGAGCGTCGCCGCCTCGGGCGCGCCGCCGCAGGCCCGCATCGCGCCCACGTCGCCCTCGGCGGTTCGGTAGAGCGCGAAGGCGTCGCCGCCCAGTCCCGTGCTCATCGGCTCGACGACGTTGAGCGTCGCCGCCGTCGCCACCGCCGCGTCGAAGGCGTTGCCGCCCGCTCGGAGCGCGTCGATGCCCGCCTCGGCGGCGAGCGGTTGGCTCGTGGCGACGACGCCGCGCGTCCCGTAGGCCGTCGAGCGGCGGGAGGCGAACCGGTCCAGATTCGGCTGGCTGTCCATGCGCGGATACGGGTGGCTGGCGCGGAAAACTGTTTGGCCCGCTCACTCGTCCAGCCACCAGAGCGTCGCCGCGAAGACGAACCCGAGCGCGGGGAACGCGGCCAGTCCGAGGAAGGTGCCGTCCGCGCCGACGGTCGACAGGAGATACCCCGCGATCGCCGCGCCGGCGGCCCCGACGCCGAAGTTCGTCAGGTAGGTGTAACCGTACGAGAGCCCCCGGTCGCCCGGCGGGCTGTACTCGGCGATGGACGCCTGATAGATCGGCTGGAGGGTGAAGAGGGCGAATCCCAGCAGAGCGCTGATCGCCAGCAGCGGCCCCAGCCCGGCCTCCGCGGCGGGGACGAACACGACGGCGATGGCGGCGAGGCCGGCGAACACCGCAGTCAGGCCGACCGGGATGGAGATGCGGTCGGTGAGCTTCCCGCCGACGTACTGGCCGGCGATACCCACCGACAGCAGGCCGACGTAGAAGTAGTACGCCAGGTCGAACTCCGCGGCCAGCGCGCTGTCGGGTTCGAACACGCCGAGGAGCTCGCCGACCGGCGGGAGGAACTCCCCGAGCACCTCGGGGAGGAAGGTCAGCGTCCCGCGGTAGAACAGGCCGTTCATCATCACGACGAGCATGACGATGGTGAACCCGACGGTGAACAGCGCCCGCGTGTCCGCGAGGAACGCCCGGATCGAAGACGGCGGCTCGCTCGATTCGCCGCCGTCGGAACGCTGTTCCGACGAGGTCCCTCTCGCGCCGCTCGACGGACCGCCGTCGGCGCTGACGGCGGCCATCTCGTCGAACTCCGCCGTCCGGGCGTAGGCGACGGCGACGACGGCGGGCAGAACGAGTAACGCGGCGACGAGTCGCCAGTCGAAGGCCAACAGGAGGAGCGCGGTCAGGAGCGGGCCGGCGGCGATGCCGGCGTTGCCGGCCATCCCGTGGTAGGCGAAGCCGGTGCCCCGCTCCTCGACGCCGGTGGAGATGAGCGCCAGTCCCGCGGGATGGTAGACGCTGGCCGAGAGGCCCCACAGGCCCAGGGCGACCGCGATGGTGAGGACGCCCGGCGCGACGCTCAACAGGAGGAAGGACGCGCCCATCCCGACCAGCCCCGCGGTGACGAGGCTGTTCGCGCCGTAGCGGTCGGCGAGGATGCCGCCGGGGAGCGCCCCCGCGCCGAATAAGCCGTAGCCGATAGCGGTGACGGTGCCCAACAGCGCCGTCGTCACCGGCAGCGTCTCCAGCCAGACGACGACGAAGATCGGGATCGAGAGTTCGTAGGTGTGGACGAGGGCGTGCGAGACGCCGGTGAACGTGACGATGGAGCGGTCGTTTCCCTGCATCTTAGATCAGTCCGAAGATGTTGTTGAGCGCGAACCCGAGCACCGCCGCGAAGGCGAAGTGTAAGACGACCAGCGGGGCCGTCGACCGGGTCGAGAGCCGGTAGACGAAGCTAATGGCGATGCCGTCTGCGATCATCGTGGCCAGTATCACCACGAGGACGCCCAGGCTCGGCGAGACGACGCCCGTCTCGACGCCGTAGGACTGGAGCAACAGCGAGACGATCGCGGGGACGATCGCCGCCTTCGCCGCTAGCTGAGACGGCGTCTCGCCGATGAAGAAGGTTGCCGCCAGGTGGAGCGTGACGGCGTAGAACGCCCACGTCAGCAACAGGGTGACGACGATGGCGAGGAGTCCGCCACCGGTCAGACTCGGCGTGCCGGCCTGAAACATACCTGCGGTTCGGAACCGCGGCGCTTGTGCGTTGTGTTCTGCTGGCTAGACGGCGCGGACCGGCCGACTGCAGTTCAGTCGAGTAGGCCGAGCTCCTCGAGGCGGGAGACGATCTTGTCGACGGCCTCCTCGGCGTCCTCGGGCTTCTTCCCGCCGGTGATGACGAGCTTCCCGGAGCCGAACAGCAGCGCCACCACGTCGGGTTCGTCGAGGCGGTAGACCAGCCCGGGGAACTGCTCGGGCTCGTACTCGATGTTCTCCAGCCCGAGGCCGATGGCGATGGCGTTGAGGTTGAGGTTCCGCCCGAGGTCCGCGCTCGTGACGATGTTCTGGACGACGATCTCGGGGTCGTCGTCCACCTGGATGTTCAGGTCGCGGAGCTTATCGAAGACGATGCGCAGGCTCTGGTGGACGTCGTCGGTGGACTTCGCGCCGGTACAGACGATCTTCCCGGAACGGAAGATGAGCGCCGCGGACTTCGGCTCCTGCGTGCGGTAGACGAGTCCGGGGAACTGCTCCGGGTCGTAGTCGGCACCCTCGAGGTCCATCGCCACGCTCTGAAGGTCGAGCTCCTGGCCGATTCCGGTCGAGGCGACGACGTTTTCGATGTTGATGGTTTCCTTGGGGTCAACCATGTCTCGACTTAAAGCACGTATTTAAGGTTTATAAAGGTTCATGGCATCGGCTGCCAGTCAGCACGCCGAAACGATTGGCTGTCTATCAGATTCGCCCTAAAACGGGGGGCGGGGGCGTCGGCGACCGGCACGCTCATACCCGCGCGCCCACACCGCTCGGGCGTGTACGTCCTCGAACTCGGCGGACAGGACGACGACTTCGCGGCGTGTGAGGCCGCGAGCGCGGCCAGCGACGTGTCGGTGCTCGCGCCCGGCCTCGCCACCGCCCGCGGCGTCACGGAGCGGGCGCGCTATCTCGCCTACACCCACCGGGCCTGCGAACTGGTGGGGACCGCGGACCCGACGGTCGAGAGCGCCCGCGCGCTGTTGGACGCCGCGACTATCGACCGCGAGGGGACGGTCGCGGTGCGGGCCGTCGACGTGCGGGCGAGCACCGGGATCGACACGCAGCGAGCGGAGCGAACGCTCGGCGGCGTCCTCACCGACCGCGGGTTCGCCGTCGACCTCGACGCGCCCGAGCACACGCTCTACGCCTACTTCGCGGACCCGGCGGGCGACGACGAGGGCGGCTCCGGCGAGGCCCGCTGTGCGCTCGGCTGGCTCGAAACCGAGTCGGTGCGGGACTTCGGCGACCGGCAGCCGACGAATCGGCCGTTCTTCCAACCCGGGAGCATGGACCCGCTGGAGGCCCGCGCGCTGGTCAATGTCGCCGGGGCGCGACCCGGTGCGACCGTCGTCGACCCGATGTGTGGGACCGGCGGGCTCCTCCTGGAGGCCGGACTGGTCGGCGCGCGCGTGGTCGGCGGCGACGCACAGGAAAAGATGGTCCGCGGGACGCGGGAGAACCTCGAATACGTTCTCGACGGCACGGGTCACCCCGACCGCACCGCGTACCCCGAGAGCGGCCGCTGGGACCTCTTCCGGTCGGACGCGGCCCGCCTACCGCTCGCCGACGGCCGCGCGGACGCCGTCGTCTTCGACGCTCCCTACGGTAGACAGTCGCGCATCGAGGGCGAACTCCGCCCCCTCGTTTCCGGTGCGCTACGCGAGGCTCGACGCGTCGCACCGCGCTGCGTGCTCGTCGCCGACCGGACGTGGAGCGACGCCGCCCGCGAGGCCGGCTGGACGGTCGCCGAGCGGTTCGAACGCCGCGTCCATCGCTCGCTCGTCCGCCACGTCCACGTCCTGAAGTGACCAAACGTCCAGATAATTTGGACGAGCGTACGCATATTTTGCGCTAGCAGCAATCTATATGGTCGAGAGTGTGCTAAACCCCTCCAAATATGCCCCGATGGTCAGACCCAGCACCACGGAGCGAGGAACAGCTCTTCGAATGTCTCGGCTGTGGGACTCGCGTCTCGCGGGCCCGCTCGCCGCCGCGATGCGAGGACTGCGGCGGCGAGATGAGGAACCTGAGCGTGCCGCGTCCGGAGTGACTACCGGACCGCCGCGAGCGCCGCGTCCGCGTCGCCGTCCATCCGCGAGAGCAGCGACCGGACCCGCTCGCGCGCCGCGTCGTCGGGCGTGACGAGGACCATTCCCTCGTCCGGTTGGCCGTAGACGACGGCACCGTCCTCGGGGACGGCGAGCACCGCCGGGAGCGCCGCGAGGTCCTCTTCGCCCTCGACGTCGAGCAGCGTCGTCGCCTCGCCGTCAAGGGCCTCCCGCATGGCGTCGAGCAGCGCGCGGGTGAGCGTCCCCGCCGGGTTCTCGACGGTGATCCGCCGGTCGAACCCGGAGATAGCGGCCGTCACCTCGCTGTCGACGGCCGAGCGCTTGGTGCGTTCGTCGACCAGCGCGAGCCGCGGGACCGTTCCCGCCTCCAGCAAGTGATACGTGACGATGTCGCCGACGGCCACGAGCGGGGTGCCGGCGTCGGCCAGAAGCGCGTCGGCGTCCGTGTAGAGACGGCCCATCGGCTCTTTGAGCTCGCTCCGCAGCGACGGCGGCAGTTCGAGGAGAACGTCGGACACGTTATCTGACTTTCAGCGCGTACGTTCCGGCCTCGGTCACTTCCATCTCGCGGGCGATCTCGGACTTCTCGGGGTGGGCGATGACGACGTAGCCCGCCCAGTCCTCGGTGAGGGCAGTCCCGCCACAGGCCTCGCACTGGCTCTCGATGCCGGCGCTCTGGACGCGGTGACAGTCCCGGCAGACGAGTCGGTCAGCCATCAGCTCTCACCGGCTTCCGCCGTGCTCTGTCGCTTTTCTCGCTCCTCTTGGAGCCAGCCGTGCTTGCCGAGCCCGACCTGTTTGGCCGTGAGCCCGATCTTCGAGTCCCGCGGGTTGCGCTCGTCGATGCTCTTGGTGACGATGCGGGCGCGGACGGCGTCGCCGACGCCGAGCGTCCGGTTGGACTCGCGGGAGGCGAGTTGCTGGTTCTCCTCGTCGTAGGCCAGATACTCGTCGGAGATCTGCGAGACGTGGAGCAGCCCGTCCACCGGGCCGATACCCACGAAGGCACCGAAGTTGACGACCTCGACGACCTCGCCGTCGACGACCTCCTGCATCTGCGGGTCGAAGGTCAGGGCGTCGAACTCCACCTCGTAGTAGACGCCGGGCTTGTTCGGCAGGACGGCCCCGTCGCCGATGTCGTGGATCTCGACGACGCTCACGACGCTCCCGACGTCCTCGTCCATTCGGCCCTCTAGCTTCTCCTGCAGGAGTGTTTTGACCATCTTCGACCCGACGTCTGCCAGATGGCGCGGCGGCACCTCGACCGTATCGCGTAGACGTACCCGTTTGTACATGTTATGGTTGAGTGATACCCAGTTTGTTCCGGCCCCTTAAACTAATTACTGGAACGCCTGCGTCGAGCAGGCGGCGTTTGAGGGGCTTGTCGTTCGTTACAGCGTGCGTCGCGTCGTCGCCGGTCGCCAGTTCGAGGACGGCGTCGTCCGCGTAGCCGGCGTCGGTTTCCCGGACCGAACAGCGGTCGAGCAGGTCCCGTCCGACCGACGCGGCCGTCGCCTCCGCTCCGGCCCCGTCCGCCAGTTTCGCCAGTTCCTCGCGGACGGCTTCGGGGACGACGTAGTCGCCGGCGTCGGCTGCAAGGACCCTGTCCAGTTCCTCGAACAGCCGGACGTTACATTCGATAGGCATCATGAGCGCGTTCGTGTCCAAGACGATCATCCACGCAGCGTGCCGACACCGATGAGTCGCCACCGGGCGCCGACGCGGCGGTTGATGGCGATCTTCGCGCCGTCTTCGGCGCAGACCGGCCGCTTGAGCGCGAGTTCGCACTCGCCGTCGCGGGCGCTGGTGACCGAGCCGACGGTGGTGGCGGTGCCGATGGTCAGCATCAGCGGCTCGCCGGTCGAGATCTCCTCGACCTCGCCGCCGTCGTCGCCGACGATGCGCTCCAGCAGGTCGACGTCCATCGTGAACTGCTCGCGGGTCGGCGGGAGGCTGCCGGGCGGACCGGCGACCTGTCCGGCCAGCGCGTCGCCCTTCGTGATCGAGGGGTCGAGTCCCGTCCCGACGCCGAGGAGGCCGCCGGGGGTGACCTCGTCGACGAAGTCGCCGCCGGCCTGTAGCGAACGGACGTCCGTGGTGACCGGCCGCCACTCGGTCTTCCCGCCCTCTTCGACCTCCCGGCCGGGGCGGAGCTCGATCTCGTCCTCGACTTCGAGTTTCCCCTCGACGAGCGACCCGCCCAGCACGCCGCCGAGTAAGTCCTCCCACGTCGTGCCCGGGCGGTTGATGTCGAACGACCGCGCGACCATCATGCGGGCGTCGGCGTTCGGATCCCGTTCGGGTGTGGGGATCTCGCGCTCGATGGCGTCGATGAGCAGGTCGATGTTGGCCTCCTGCTGGGCGCTGATGGGGACGACCGGGGCGTCCTCGGCGACGGTGCCGGCGACGAACTCCTGGATCTGCTCGTAGTTCTGCTTCGCCCGCTCCTCGTCGACGAGGTCGACCTTGTTCTGGGCGATGACGATGTTGTCGATGCCGATGATGTCGAGCGCGCTGAGGTGCTCCTCGGTCTGGGCCTGCGGGACGGGCTCGGTGGCCGAGACGACCAGCACCGCGCCGTCCATGATGGCCGCGCCCGAGAGCATCGTCGCCATCAGCGTCTCGTGACCCGGAGCGTCGACGAATGACACCGTCCGGAGGTGGTCGGTGTCCACGTCGTGTTCCTCGCAGTGCTCGGAGACGGTGAACGCCTCCGGCTCCTCCTCCTCCGGACAGCGGCGGAAGGTGGCGTCGGCGTAGCCGAGACGGATAGAGATACCGCGCTTCATCTCCTCGGAGTGCTGGTCGGTCCATTCGCCGGACAACGCCTGAACGAGCGTGGTCTTGCCGTGGTCGACGTGACCGACGAGTCCGATGTTCACCTCCGGTTGTTTGTTCGATGTCATTTCGAAAGTAATCTTGGTGGAGATTCGCCGCGTGCGACTGATAAACCTACTGTTTCGGCCCGTCGGCACTCCTCGGCCGGGCCGCATATCCGGCCCTATGGCCCGGCTCGTCACCGCACGCGACCGAATACGCGTCGCTCCGGTCGACGGCGACTCTATGTGGCCTGTGCCCTGATGAGCGCCGCGAGCGCCGCGTACTGGTCGGTGTCGGTCCGCTTGCGCATGTACGCCGCTCCGACCTCGTCGGCGGAGGCGGCGACGCCGTAGTCTCTGGCGGCGGTGTAGAGCACGAACCCGGCGTCGCCGTCGGCCCGTTCGACGAGGGAGATCCCGTCCAGTTTCGGCAGCCGGTAGTCGGTCACCACGCAGTCGAACTCGTCGACTCTGTCGAGTGCCTCCGTCGGGGCCGTCGTGTACGTCACGTCCAGCCCCTCGTCCACGTGTTCGAGGTACTCCGCGACGAGCGCCGCCACCGTCGGCTCGTCGTCGACGAGGAGCACGCGGCACCGCGTCTCCCCCTCCGTCGCCCGGTCCCGTTCCCCGTTGGTGTCAGAATGCACCATCCCCATGCAATGGAAGCAACATCGTTCGACAGTATAAATCGTGCGCCGGTTTCTCACTCGCTGAAAAGACCGCAAACAAGTACGGTTTGTAGATAGGAATGCGGGCCGGCGACGGCTCACCACGACTCCCGGACCGACGAGCCCCGGCCGCTCAGCCGCGCAAGAGGTTCATCACCTCGTCCGTGACGGCCCCTTCGACCGCGACGAGGAACCGCTCGCCCGGTTCGAGCACCGTTTCCGGGCCGCCGATGCGGTTCCCGTCGGCGTCGACGATGATGAGGCTGCCCTCCGGGAGCCGCACTTCGGCGAGCGTCTTTCCGGCCGCCGGGGCGTCCTCGGCGATTTCGATATCCAGAATCTCGACTCGCCCGCCGACCTCCTCGATGCTTCGGACGCCGCCGCCGACGACTTCGTTGACCGTGACCCGCGCGGTGAGGCTCGCCGTCGAGACGATGCCGTCGACGTACTGGGGATAGAGCTCGTCGGGGTCGCCGTCGATTCGCATGACGGTGCGGATCTCGGCCATCCGCTGGGCGGCCATGCAGACGGCGAAGTTGGTCGCCTCGTCGTCGGTCACCGCCGCGACCGCGTCACAGCGGTCGGGCTGGGCCTGTCGCAACACGGCCGGTCGAGCCGCGTCGCCCTCGATGATGCTGGCGACGTACTCGGCGGCGACCCGCTCGCTCCGGTCGGGGTCGCGCTCGATGAGGACCACGTCGTGGCCCCGGTCGTCCAACAGTTCGGCAGTTCTGAGGCCGACGGTGCCGCCGCCGGCGACGATGACGCGCAGTGATTCTGTCATGTGTCAGTCCTCCGTGGGAACGGTGACTTCGGGGTCGCTGATCTCCGTCTCGGGTTCGCCGGTCGGGACGGCGGGTTCGCCGCGCCGCCGGGAGAGAAGCAGATAGACGACCGCGCCGACGACTAACCACCCCACCGCGAGCGCCCACGTCGTCAGGTCGATGAAGGCCCCCAACAGGAGGTTGAGGACGATGCCGAGGACGGGTGGCGCGGGGTAGAACGGCACCTCGAACGGCCGGCGCAGGTCGGGTTGCTGGCGGCGGAGTCGAATCACGCTCAGGTTCACGATGACGAACCCCAGAAGCGAGAAGAGACTGGCGAGGTTGCCGACGACGCGGATCGGGACGACGGCCACCGCGACGAGCATGACGACGGCGGAGGCGGCGATGGCGACCAGCGGCGTCCCGAAGCGGTGGTGGAGGCGGCCGAGCGCGACCGGAAGTTGCGCCTCCCGCCCCATGGCGAAGGCCACTCGGCTGGAGCCGATGACGACGGCGTTGAGCGCGCTGATGGTTGAGAACACCGCGCCGAAGGCGATGAGCGCCGCGCCGCTGCCCAGTGGCTCGAACCGCGGCATGAACCCCTCCGCCGCCTGCGCGATGGCCGTCTCGCCCGCGCCGGCCAGCCCCTCCGCGCCGAGCGTTCCCAGCGCGACGAACACCACTAACAGGTAGACGACGACGGTGGTCGCCACCGACAGCAGGATCGCCCGCGGGATGTTTCTCTCGGGGTCCTCGACCTCCTCGGTGACGGTGGCGATGAGGTCGTAGCCCTGAAACGCGATGAACGTCAGCCCCATCGCCGGGAGGACGGTGAGCGGGTTCCCGCGCCGGAAGAACGGCTCGAACTCGCCCAGGTCGACGAACTGCAGGCCGAAGGCGACGAACACCAGCAGGATGAGTATCTTCACGAGCGTGATGAGCGTCTCCGCGCTCCCGCTGGCGGCCGTCGAGACGGCGTTCAGCGTTACGAAGGCGACGACCACCGAGCCCGCCCAGAACAGCACGCCGCCCGGCAGCGAGACGCCGAAGATGTGGCCGAACTCGATGAAGTTCGAGGCGAACCCCAGCGCGTAGAGCGCCCCGGCGATCATGTACGTGAACCACCGCGTCCACCCCATGACGAAGGCGACGGGCGCGGAGAACACCTCGCGGACGTAGGCGTAGCCGCCGCCGTTGCGCGGGATCGCGGACGCGAGTTCCGCGTACGACAGCGCGGTGAACGTCGTGACGCCGCCGTTGAGCGCGAACACGAGGATGGCCGCCGGCCCCGCCGTCTCGACGGCCAAGCCGGTCAGCACGAAGATGCCCGCGCCGATCATCGCCCCGATACCGACCATCGTCGCGTCCAGTAGCGTGAGCGTCGCCGCGGGCGAGCGCTCGCCGGCGTGGCTCATGCTCTCCCCTCCCGCCGATGCGTGAGAGCGCCAAAGCGTGCCATACGAACACACTCACCACACTATTCGTCCGCCGGCGATTTATACTTTCGACGGAGGCGCGCCCCTTTTGTCCGTGCCGCTCCTGCCTGTGGCCGTGCGAGAGTTCGGCTTCGAACTGGTGCTGTGTGCCGCCCTCGAACGCGAGGGCCACCTCGTGAGCCGACAGCTCGGCGGCGGCGTCCGCGGCCGCCGGGTCCTCGATACCGTTCTCGTCCACCCGAGCGACGAGTTCGAGCGCCGCGCGGCCATCACGCCCGAGCGCATCCCCGCGGCGGCCATCGAGGCCGACGTGGGGCCGGGGCGAGCCCGCTACTGGAAAGACGCCTTCGACGATCACTCGGAGTGGACCGAGGAGGCCGTCGAACTCGCGGTCGAGCGGGGCTTCTTCGAGCGCGAACGCCGCGGCGGCCGCGCGTACGTCCGCCAGACCGCGCGCTATCCCGACTGGGTCGCGGGTATCACCGCCATCGAGAACAAACCGGACCTGGACCGACCGGGGGACCTGAAGACGCAGTTGCGAACCGACGTCTCGCTGGCGCTCGCCGACCGGGTCGTGCTGGCGACGGCCGACTACGTCACGCGCGCCCACCTCAATCGCATCCCCGAAGAAGTCGGCGTCTGGCGGTTCGATCCCGAGACGGGCGACCGAGAGGTAGTGCGGGAGGCGACTGACCTCCCGACCGACGAACCCGGCGTCGAACTCCTCGACCAGCGGCCGCTGCGGACGGACGTGCGCGTCGTCTCGGCCGCCGAGAAGGCCCGCGCCCGCCGCCGGCTCGCCGAGCGCGCCTACGGCAAGGGGTGGCGGAACTTCGACTACCCGTCGTGTACGAACTGCTCGCCCGACGCCGACGGTATCCCTCACTGTACGTGGAAGGGCCGCCCGGTTCGGGCGAGCGAGGAGTGCGGCCCCGACTGCGGGGGCCACGAGGAAGCCGACGCGCCGACCATCGACGGCGAGGCGCTCCGGGCCGAGCGCACGCCGTGGGACTCCGACCCCGACGGCAGGCGGCGACGGCAGTCCGGTCTCGACCGGTTCGGGTGATCAGATACGACCGCGATTGACGCGGATCTGGTGGTCGACGGCCAGCGCGATGGCGAAGGCGACGACGGCGTTCAGCCGCCACGCGACCGTCCCCATCGCGACGAGGTCGCCGCTGGCCGCGACGAGGAAGGCGGCGACGCCGCCGACGACCGGATACGCCCACGGTCGGTCCACGGTCGGTCCTCTCCCCGCGACCACTTACCGGACCCGATCGGCGTCGGTTTCCCGCTCGTTGCCGTTCGAGCCGTTCTCCCGGTCGCTGCCGCCGTCGCTGGCCGCGCGCTCCGCGTGCGCCTCGTAGTTGTCGGCGGTCACTTCGGGGGCTTCGGCGGCGACGCGGTCGGCGTGGCCGGTTCGGCCGCGGTAGTTGGCCGCCGCCGCGATGGCGACGCCGGCGACGAGGCCGACGACCAGGACCCAGTCGATAGAGCCGGCGAAGAGCCGCAGTCCCGCGACGGCGAGGCCGCCGCTGACCAGCGCCGAGCCGACTACCTCCGCGGTCCCGCGCCTGTCCATGCCGGTGTCTGGGCGTTCTTCCCACAAAGGTGTAAGGTCAGTTTCACTGACTGTGCTGCGACCGGGGCGCTCACGTTTCCGGGGGCACGACGAACAGCGAGACGAACATGAGGGCACAGCCCAGGAGGCTGCCGGTGATGACTCCCAGCGTGATGGGAATGAGGCCGATCCAGCCGGCTATCGCGCCGCCGACGAGCGGTATCGGTATCGAAGCGAGGAGTCTGTCGTACGTGAGCATAGTCGAAAGCGGGTGAGACGTGGTGTGATTTCGGCTACGGCCGCGTCACGACGCGTCGTCGCCGGTCGCCGAGGGATCGTCGATCGGCGTCCCGCCGTCCGCGATCCCCTTCGCGGCCGCTCGATCCATCGCGCTCTCTCTGGCCTCGCGGGCGAGGCGCTCCTGGAACCCGTGGTACTTCGCGACGCCGGTCGCGTCGGCCTGCGAGATGTCGCCGACCGACTCGGTGTCGAACGAGGCGGCGTCGGCGGAGTAGACGGCGTACTCGCTCTCGCGGCCCACCGGCCGGGCCTGCCCGCCCTCGAACCGCATCGTCACGGTGCCGGTCACGCGCCCGTTCGTCCGGTCGATGAACCCTTCCAGCGCCTCCATCAGCGGCGCGTCGACGAGCCCCTCGTAGGCGTACTCGGCCCACTGGTCGTCGACCTGCCGCTTGAACGACCGCTCGGCCTTCGTCAGGACGAGGTCTTCGAGGGCCTCGTGCGCGTTCAGCAGCACCGTCGCCGCGGGGTGCTCGTAGTTCTCGCGGACCTTGAGCCCGAGCATCCGGTCCTCCATCACGTCCGTCCGACCGACGCCGTACGGGCCGGCGAGGTCGTTCAGTCGCTCGACGAGTTCGACCGGGTCGAGTTCGTCGCCGTTCACGGCGGTCGGATAGCCGTCCTCGAACGTCACTTCGACGCGCTCGGTCTCCTCGTCGGGAGCGCTGGTCCACTCGTAGATCTCCTCGCCGGGAACGTGGTCCGGCTCCTCGAGTTCGCTGCCCTCGACCGAGCGGGTCCAGAGGTTCGTGTCGATGCTGTAGCGGCCCTCGTCGCCGCCCTCGACCGGGAGCCCGCGCTCCTCGGCGTACTCCTGCTCCCAGTCGCGGGTGAGGCCGAGTTCGCGGACCGGGGCGACGACGTCGAGGTCGGACTTGCGCCAGACCGCCTCGAACCGGAGCTGGTCGTTCCCCTTTCCGGTCGAGCCGTGAGCGAGGGCGCTACAGCCCTGCTCCTTGGCGGTCTCGAGTATCTGTGCCGCGATGACGGGCCGGGCCAGCGCCGTGCCGAGCGGGTAGCCCTGGTAGGTCGCGTTCGCGCGGACGGCGTCGAAACAGAGGTCCGCGAAGGCGTCCTCGGCGCTGACGACGTGCTGTTCGAGGTCGAGGGCTTCGGCGGTCTCCTCGGCCTCCTCGAATTCCTCGTCGGGCTGGCCGACGTCGACGGTGATGCCGACGACCTCGTCGAAGTCGTACTCTTCTTTCAACAGCGGGACACAGACCGTCGTATCGAGCCCGCCGGAGAAGGCGAGCGCGACGCGGTCTCCGGTGGTACTTGACATGACGGTTCAGTCCCCGAAGTGCTGACCGGCGAGGAGTTCGCTCTTCTCGTACTCCGCTCGGGTGTCGGTCCCGCTGATCTGTGCGACCTCCTCGGGGACCGAGACGACCGTGTATCCGACGTCGCGCCCGATGGCGACGGTGTCGACGTCCGGGATGATGGTCGACTCGACGTTGGGGTGGTCCCCGTACACCTCGTCGATGAGCTCCTTGCGCTCCTTGGCCGTGAGCGGGTTCTTCTCGCTCAGCTCGGTGTCGCGGATGCCGATGACGACGTCCTTGCCGTTGTCGGCCGCGGAGTCGATGATGGTTCGGTGGCCGTCGTGCAGCGGCTGCCAGCGACCGACGAAGAGGTGGCTCGGGTCGAACTTGATGTCCAGTTCGGTGTTGATCTTCTTGAGCGTCTCCTCCTCGGAGTGCGTCGCCGTCCGGACCTCGAGGTCGGCCTCGCCGGGCTCGGGCTCCTCGAAGGGGTCGTCGACGCCGGTGAACCCTTCTATCTCGCCGTCGCGAGCCTGCTGGTACATCCCTTTCACGTCCCGCTCCTCACAGACCTCGACCGGGGCCTGGACGTGGACGAACGAGACGTCGTCGACCTTCTCGTAGATGAGCTCTCGCTGGGAGCGGTACGGCGTGATGAACGACGCGATGACGTCGAAGCCCTGTTCGTTCAGGGCCTGTGCGACGCCCGCGGCGCGACGGAGGTTCTCCGTCCGGTCCTCCTTCGAGAAGCCGAGGTCCGTGTTGAGCGTCTCTCGGAGGTAGTCGCCGTCCAGGTGGACCGTGTCCGGGCCGACGAGCCCCTCGGCGAGGGTGGACTTCCCGGAACAGGGGAGGCCGAAGAGCCAGGTGGTCTCGGCCGTCATCAGTTGACCCTCCCGGTGAGGCAGGCCAGTCCGCCCGCTCCTTTTCGGATTTCGTCGACGGCAGTCGTTTCGACGTCGTACTGTTCGGCTAGCTTCGACTCGGTGGTCGGTGTGTCGTTAGGCATGAGTATGGTCTCGTCTGCTGCGATCGTGAAGTTCATCGCTTGTTTCCGGGTGACCTCCTCGGTCTCGTCGAATCGGAGGACACCGTCGTAACACTGTGCGACTGCGTCCGGGTCGTCGAGATGCGCGGGGCGGATCGCCGCCCGGCCGTCGGGCAGGGGGCGGAGCGCGCCCATCAGGTGCTGCACGTCGTCGCTCATCCCGACGACGGTCGTCTCCGCGTCGACGAACGACGCGAGTCGTCTCGCCGCCGTCTCGGTACTGCGCTTCCCGACGCCGACGACCAGCCCCGACGGCGAGGGAATCGCGCTGCTGATCTCGAAGTGCTCGCCCGACGGGAACGGCACGACCGGGTCGTAGCCGCGGTCGTGGGCGACGGCGAAGCGCTCCGGCTCCTCGGGCTTGCGGACCTCCGAGGCCATCCGGGAGAGGAGGAGGTCGCCGTCGAACCCGAGGTAGGCGTCCGCGCTGTAGACGGCGTTGGGATGCCGTGATTCCTCGACGACCGTCTCCACGCCGTGGTCGGCGAGGCGGTCCGCGTAGGTGCGGACCTGCTCGTTGAACGCCTCGGCGTCGGGCGATTCGAGGAACTGGTAGTCGTCCGGGTCGTCGCCGGGCTCCTCGGCGAGCGTACAGAGGAACGCGGTCTCGAGCTGTCCCCGGTAGTCGCCGCTCGCCGGCGAATCGCGGCCGTCGTACGTCGACCCGTGGTACGCGGCGGCCTCGGTCAGATCCACTCTGACTCCTCCGTATAGCCGAGGCGCTCGACCACGTCGTCGAACGGCTCGTCCGCTCGGTCGAGCGCGCCGCGGACCAGTTCCTCCCGGTTCCGCCAGCGAGCGCGTTCGGGCTCTTTCGTCGTCATCACCTGATTGAGGTCCGCGGCGTTCTCCCGGAGTAGTTCGGACTCGCCGAGGCCGGCGAAGTCGACGATCTCCTCGACCGTGGACTCGGTGTCGGTGATGAGGTCCTCGAACCTGACCCGGTGGACGTCGTCGAAGGCGTCGCGGCCATCGAGGATGTGACCCTGCGCCTGCGTCCACTGCCGCAGACAGGCGTCGATGAGCCGGCCGTCACCGGACCAGCCCGGCGGCAGGTCGTAGTTCCAGAGCTCCCCGTCGTAGTCCTCTAAGTCGAGGTCGCCGACGTCGTAGGTCTGGAACCCCCGGTTCAGCCGCCAGCCGTCGTAGAGCCCGTTGATCGACGCCGCCGGGTTCCGCGTGAGGTGGACCACGTCGACGTCGGTGTCGGGGAACAGCTGCTCGCGGATCCAGGGGAGCCGGTAGGCGTCGACGCTGGTCTTCAGCACCAGCGTCCGGCCGAAGTCCTCCTCTCTGAGCCCGCGCTTGTGGTCGTGAGAGGTGATGAACGGGCGCTCCTCGATGGCTTCGTCGTTGAGCCGCTCGTCGGTGTCCTCCTCGGCGAACTCGTCGAAGTGCTTCGGCGAGACGCCGTGGTCTTCGAGGACCTCGTCGAGCGATGCCCCGTCCAGCATCGCCTCCCGCATCTCCCCGTAGGGGAGATCCCGCTCGGGGAACTGCAGCGGCAGTCGGACGAGCGCGTCGTCTATCCGGTGGGTCCGGTCGCCCTCGGCCGTCGTCGCGCCCACGTCGGCGAGGAGGTCCGTCAGCAGGGCCTCCCGGTCGAAGTCGTCGAAGTCGGCGGGGACGCGGTCGGAGTCGAACTCGGGGAAACAGACGCCGTTGAAGGTGTACCACTTCCCGTGTTCGCCGTCAGGGCTACACGTCCCCTCGTGATGCCGAAGGGTATCGAACAGGAGGCTGCTCCCGCCTCTCGACGCGGAGGCGATCAGCAGGACGCTGTCGAAGTCGTCGGCGCGGTGATCCGACAGTATCGCCCGTTTCTCCGCCGATACGACCTCCTCTCGTACCGTCTGACTCTTCTCGTGGGCCTGCCGTCGAGCGCTGCCCAGCGGCTTTTCCAGACTCATCTGTTACGCTCTGTCCCTCTCTCGGTCCGCCCGCGACGCCAGCGGTCGCGTCGACGCAGTTGTAGCAGCGTTCATGGTAGTGCGTTCGCCGACTGCCCCGGGCGGCCGCAGCGCGCAAACTCCGGCCGCCGTCGGTGGTTTGTCGACAGAAATGTACACGGTCCCTAACGGGAAGGGCGAATGGCTTTCGAGCGCTGGGAGAGAAGCGGCGCTCTCGCCGGGAGACTGCGGGACTCCTTCGAGCGTCGCCGCTCGGTCCCGCCGATCGAGTCCGGCGTATATCGTCGGTGGGTATATAGCGTTCATATTTCGACAAAATCTGCGGGAAATAAGTCGCTAAATATCGAATCGAACACTGAGAAATCTACCTTTGTGACACCGCTGAGATACATCCAGAAATAGACCGTTACAGCGCGGGTCGTGAGCGCTCTATTCGTGCGCTGAGGTCTAAACGGGTTGGTATCAGACTGCTGATTGATATGCCGGCCTCGATACGAGCCGAGTCGGATTCGAATCGCCGGAAGTGCGCGAGGCTTGCAAAGACAACCGAAGTTACTCCGAACTCAACTCAACCTGTGTCGCCGGATCGGAGAATCGCGTCGGGAGCCGGCGGTCGAATCGAGAACTGTCGACCTACCGATCTACAGCGAGAATCGCTCGCCGTCGACGGCGATGTCGTCGGCGAAGGCCCGCTCGGGCGGGACGTAGTGGGCCGTGTGCATGATCCGGTAATCGTCGGCGGCGACGTCGTCGGCGAAGTCGCGGGCACCGGGCAGCGTCATGTGTTTCGTCCCGAACGTCCGGGGGACGCCCTCGTCGTCGTGGTGCGCGCCGCCCTCGGGGTGGAACTCGCAAGCGCCGGGGTGGACGATGCCCTCGACGAGCGCGAGGTCCGCGCCGGTCAGGACCTCGCGCGAGCGGTCGGGGACTTCGTAGCAGGTGTCGCCCGAGATCGAGAGGACCGCGCCGGTCGCCGGCTCCTCGACGCGGAGGCCGTAACAGACCAGCGGCGGGTGTTCGACCGGGACGAGCGTCACCTCGAATCCGGCGGCGGAGAACGGTTCGTAGGGAGACTTCGGATGGACCGAGACGGTGTCGAGGTAGTCGTACTGGTCCCGGACGGTCTCGGCGACGCTCTCGCCGGTCTGGGCGTCGGTCTCGTCGGCGGCGTGGACCGGCAGGTGGTCGAGCAGGCGATAGGCGTTGCCCAGCCCGTCCAGGTGGTCGAAGTGGACGTGCGTGATTACGGCGGCGTCGGGCAGGGCGACGTCCTCGCGTCGGAACTGGGTGCGGAAGTCGGGACTCGCGTCTATCAGGAGCACCTCGCCGGTCTCCTCGTTCCGGAGATGGACCGAGAAGCGCGAGCGCTCGACGCCGTCGGTCGGGTCCACGCCCCGCTCGCGCAACTGCTCGCGCAGCTCCGCGTCGGGGTCCCGCGCGCGCTCGCAGGTGTCACAGTCACAGCCGACCGTCGGCGTCCCCGTCGTGTCACCGGTCCCCAGCAGCGTGACCTCCATGCTGTCCGGGTGTCCGCGCCCGACGGGCTAAAGCCCGTGGGTTGCGTTTTCACCGCCGGCTCTCGCCGCTCGCAGGCACCCTTCCCGCCCGGTCACTCCTCGGCGAGGTCGTCGAGGTCGATACCGTTTCTGGCGGCCGTCTCCCGGAGGACCTCGTGGGCGCGTTCCTCGGCGACGTCCTCGACCAGACAGTCGATGAACCCCGAGAGCAGCGACGGTCGAATTCGCAGGTCAACGTACTCGACGCGGCCGTCGGCGACGACCACGTCGATGTCCCACTCGCCGGCGTCGGGGTCGGTCATGCGAACGTCTACCCACTCGCTTCCGTCGTCGGGATCTGTGAACGCGTCGGTCGTCATACGATCGAGAGACGACGGCAGGGAGCATAAGCGTCCGCCCCGGTAGAAACCCGCAGTCAGTGGTCGTGTTCGTGGTCGTGCGCGTGGTCGTGTCCGCCGTCGGAGGCGGCGTCGGCGCTGTCGCCGTCGCCCGAGAAGTCGCCGCCGGCGACGAGCGCGTCGTGGTCCCCGTCGATCATGTCCATGTTCTTCAGATTGTCGCGCTCCTCGAACTCGGCGATAGCGTCCTCCAAGTCCTGCTGGGTGAGCGTCGTCCGCTCCTCGGTCAGCGCTTCCAGCACCGCTTCCCGGAGCACCATCCGGAGGTCGCTCCCGGTCAGCCCCTCGGTGAGGTCGGCCAGCGTCGCCGGGTCGAAGTCGACGATGTCCATCTCGCGGGTGACGATGCGGAGGATGTCCGCTCGCATGCCGTGGTCCGGTTTCGGGAAGTTGACGATCTCGTCGAAGCGCCGCCACGCCGCGGCGTCGAGCTGGTCGGGGTGGTTGGTCGCGCCGATGAGCAACACCTCGTGCTGGATGAGCGAGATCTCGTCGATGCTCTTGAGCAGGGTGTTGACCGCGCGCTTGATGGCGGCGTGCTCGTCCGACGAGCGGGTCTTCGCGACGAAGTCGAACTCGTCCATGAAGAGGATGCACGGCGAGAGCCGCCGGGCCACTTCGAACACTTTCTCGACGTTCTTGGCCGTCTCGCCGAGGTACTGGCTCGTGATCATCGACAGCTTCACCTCGACGAACGGGAGGTCGAGGTCGTGGGCCAGCGCCCGCGCGACGCTGGTCTTGCCGGTCCCCGGCGGGCCGACGAACAGCAGTTTCCCGATCTCGCGTAAGCCGATCTGGGCGAGGTAGTCGCGGTGTTCGATGGCCTTGACGATCTTCTGGATCTCCCCCTCCTGGTCGGGGGTCAACACGAGGTCGTCGAGGGTCGTCTCCACCTCGGCGGGCGCGCGCACGTCCACGAGGTCCAGCATCTCCTCGTCGTCCTCGTCGTCGCTGTCGAAGGCCTCTTCGAGCCTCGCGTCGATGAACGCGCGGTCGGCCCGCGAGGGGCGGTTGCGGGCGCGGGCGGTCTCGTAGTCCACGCCGTCGTAGCGGTCCGCGTAGGCCGCCGCCAGCACGGGGTTGGCCCGTATCTGCTCGGCGTCGGCCCGCTCGAGGAACCACTCCTCGGCCAGCTCTCGGTCGGTGAAGGAGATCGTGCCCGAGAAGTCGTCGCGGTCGGTGAACATCAGGCCGGAGACGGCGGCCCACGGTCGTTCGACGCCGGTGGCTTCGCTGGCGGTGGTGTTGGTCGCGGACAGCGGTCGCTCGATGTCGCCCTCGCTCCAGAAGACCGTCCGATAGGCCGGCGGTAGGTCATCCGGGTCGAGGTCCCGTCGCTCGCTGTATACGTCGGTCGTCAACAGGAACTCGACGACGTCCAGTTCCGGGTTGCTCATTCCCACTCACGTTGCCCCGCGACGGGGATAAGTGACTCGAACCTGCGCCGCCCCGGCGAACGCTTATGCGCCCGCGCCGAGAAGTTTTAACCATATGACAGTTGAGGCGATGCGGGAGTACGGGCTGGAACACATGACCGACGAGGAGATGCGGAACTTCCTCTCGAACCAGCGGATGGGCGTCCTCGGCCTCCCGGCGACGGAGGCCCCCTATATCGTGCCGATCTCGTTCGGCTACGACGGCGAGTCGGCGCTGTACTTCACGTTCGTCGGCGGTCCCGACAGCAGGAAGCGAACGCTGATCGAAGCCGCCGAGACGGTCCGCTTTCTCACGTACTCCGCCCAGTCGGTGTTCAACTGGGAGAGCCTCATCCTCACCGGGACCGTCTCCCGAGTCCCCGAGGCTGAGTGGGACGAACTCGCGGACGTCCTGCAGGGCGTGTGGCGGCCCGAGGTGTTCGAGGCGGCGATGGAGTCCGAGGAGGTGGTCGTCTATCGGTTCGACATCGACGAGCGGACGGGTATCAAGCACACGGGACTGCCGCCGGGCTTCGACGTGGCCGGAACGGGCGAGTGACCCTGAACCGCGCGAGCGAGAACGGCGGCGCGACCCCGGCCGGCCGCCGCGGGCCGAGACAACTCCCGCTCCGCGGTTCGGAGTTTGTGAGCTTTTAACACAACTCCTCTCCTTGGGCCGTCCATGGCAACACCGGTCATCGTGGACGCGGTCCGCACACCGCAGGGGAAAGAAGACGGCGCGCTCGCCGGCGTCCGCAGCGAGGACCTCTCGATCCCGCTCGTCAACCAGCTGCTCGCCAGCACGGGTATCGAGAGCGACGACGTGGACGATCTGCTGTGGGGCTGTGCCCAGCAGCGCGGCGAACAGGGCAACAACGTGGCCCGCGTCGTCGCCCTGCTCTCGGACCTCGGCGAGAGCGTCCCGGCCTCGACGATCAACCGCTGGTGTGCCTCCTCGGCGGAGGCGTTGATGCGGGCCGCGGACGCCATCGCGGCGGGCCAGCGAGACGTGCTCATCGCGGGCGGCGTCGAGTCGATGTCCCGCGTCCCGATGGGCGAGAACACCCACAACGTCCACCCGCGTCTCGCGGAGGAGTACAACATCGGCGAGCTCCAGATGGGGATGACCGCCGAGAAGGTCGCCGAGGAACACGACATCTCGCGCGAGGCGCAGGACGAGTACGCCCTGCGAAGTCACCAGCGGGCCGCCGACGCCACCGACTCGGGCCGCTTCGACGACGAACTCGTCTCCATCGAGACCGAGGAGGGCCGCGTCGAGGAGGACGAGGGCATCCGCCGCGACACCGACATGGAGACGCTGTCGGGCCTGCCGACGGTGTTCAAGTCCGACGGGTCGGTCACGCCGGGCAACGCCTCGCAGGTCTCCGACGGCGCGGCCGGGCTGATGGTCACCTCCCGCGAGTTCGCAGAGGAGCGCGACCTCGATATCCTGGCCGAGATCGGCGCACACGAGGTCGCCGGTGTCGACCCGACGGTGATGGGCGTCGGCCCGGTCCCCGCGGTCCGCGGGCTCGCCGAGCGGACCGGCCGCGACACCGACGAGTACGACCTCGTCGAACTGAACGAGGCCTTCGCCTCCCAGTGTCTCTACTGCCGGGACGAACTCGGCTTCGACGACGAGATCTACAACGTCAACGGCGGTGCGATCGCCATCGGCCACCCGCTCGGTGCCTCCGGCGCGCGCCTCCCGGTGACGCTCGTCCACGAGATGAACCGCCGGGACGCCGAACTCGGGCTGGCGACGGAATGCGTCGGATTCGGCCAGGGCGCGGCGATCGAGTTCCACCGGCCGTAACGATATCGTCACCGACTGGCCACGAGTGAAACGAGTGGCAGCCTCTTTCGCCCACGTTCATCAGAGCAGAGCTCTGATGCAGTCGTCCGAAAGGCGCTCTGTGCCTTTCGTGATGAGCGGGGGACTCTACGAGTCCCACGAACCTGCGAACGGGCGGCGTCGCCGCCCGTGAGCAGATGACGAGAGAGCGTAGCTCTCTCGAACCACCCATCAGAAGTCTTCGACTTCTGAGGACGTTTTTCGAGGCGAGGTGCGCGAACGAAGTAAGCGCGCCCAGCGAAGAAAAAGGTGGCAGCGGCGCAGCCATCGAATTCCGCCGGCCGGAGTGAGAACGTAGCGGCCGTTTACCGGCCGTCGACGTCGCGGTAATGCATCACGTACCGGCCCTACTCGCCGCTGAGAACCGGAGTAGGAGTCGCCAACTTCGCACGCTCCATGCGGTTATGTAGCGTATAACAAGGCGTATCGACCGATTAGCGAGGGGTATGAGCAGCGAACGGCGACTGGGCGAGGGCGGGGCGTCGCCACCGCTCCCACAGGACGAGTTCGCGGAGACGTCGCTGGTCGCCGAGTTGGAACCGTCCGCAGACGGCGGGAAACGGGCGATACTGTATCCGGCGGATCGACCCGGGCCCGAGGTCGCCACGCGGTGGCTGTCGGTCCCGGCCGATTCGCTCGTCGATCTGGAGTCGGTTCGGTAATCCCTTCTTTCGATAACGGACCCGTAACAATACCGTCGCTGGGTCATCTCCCCGGCATGGGAACGGACCACTGGTCGCCGACCGGCGGCACGCCGTCGCCCGACCCCGACGAGGGGGTGTTGCCGGCGGTGGTGCGGACGCGCTCCGACGGGGCCGAGCGCTACATCTGCTACGCCGACGACGTGGACCCGGCGGAGGTCGACAGCCAGTGGTTCTCCGTCGACGCCGACGTCCCGGTCTCGCTGACGCTGTGGCGCTAGGCGTTCCGACCGGTGAGCGCGACGACCACGTCGTCGTCGGGAGCGAGGACGCCGCGGTCGCGGTACGCCGAGAGCGCCGCCGTCGCGGTCGCGCAGGTCGGCTCGACGTGGAACCCGCTCGCCGAGAGCCGGTCGTGGGCCGCCCGCGTCGCCGCCTCGCTCACGGCGACCGCGTCCCCATCGGTGGCGTCGATGGCCGCCCGAATCTGATCGCCGCGCGCGGGATTTCGAATCTGGATGCCGTCGGCGAGGTCGTTCGTCTCGCTCGGCGCTCCTGCTCCCCCGCTTTCCGCGTTTCCACCGCCGTGTCGGTCGTCGGCGATGGGGCTCGCGCCGGCGGCCTGCGCGCCCAGTAGCTTCGGGAGCTCGTCTATCCAGCCCGCCGCTTCGAGCGCGCGGAACCCGCGATACGCGCCCAGAAACAGCGTGCCGTGACCGAGTGGCGTGAGGAGCGCGTCCGGCGCGGTCCAGCCCCGCTGGGCGGCGAGTTCGTAGGCCACCGTCGCCGTCCCCGCGAAGAACGCCGGGTTCCACGCGTGGCTGGCGTACCACCCCTCGCCCGCCTCGACGGCCTCGATGCAGGCGTCGGTCACCGCCTGTCGGTCGCCGTCGACGGCCACCACGTCCGCGCCGGTCCGCTCGATGCGTCGGCGCTTCTCGGCCTTGGCGTCGGCGGGGACGTAGATCTCGGCGTCGACGCCCGCCCGCGCGGCGTAACTCGCCACCGCCAGACCGGCGTTGCCCGAGGAGTCTTCGAGTATCCGGTCGGCCCCCACGGCCAGCGCCTCCGCGACCACCGCCGCCGCACCGCGGTCCTTGAAGCTCCCCGTCGGGTGCAGGAAGTCCAGTTTGAACGTCGCGTCCCACTCGGGCGCGTCGACCAGCGGCGTCCACCCCTCGCCCAACGTCACTCGCGTCTCCATCGGCAGGAACGACTCGAACGCCCATATCCCCTCGTCGCGGTCGAAATTCGGCGGTTCGCCGTCGGGGAGCGGCCGCTCGGCGTAGTCCAGCGCGTGCCCGCACTCACATCGCCACGGCCGGTCGCGGGGATACGCCCGACCGCAGGCCTCGCATTCTCGCATACGTCGAGTGTGAGCGGCCGACTACCAGAAGGTGGTGGCTGAAACGGTTGCACACAAGACTTATTCTGATATCGACTGTTCGGAAAATATGGTTGGTCCCACCCGGCGACAACTCCTCTGTACCGCCTCTACTTTCGGGATGGGCACACTCGCGGGCTGTGGACAGGCTCTTCTGGAGTCGGACGGCGACGTAGTGATCGGGAACTGGGATGACGCGACACACGAGTTCGCTGTTACGATGGACGATGGTGGCGATACGAAGGAGGGGACGGTCACGGTCGAAGCCGACTCGCGGGGAGAACTCACCGATTTCCTGCCTCAATCGGACTGGCCGTATCCGTTCTTGCTGCACATCACCGTTGACGGTGAGTACGTGGCGACGACGAAACACCGCTGGCAAAACCGTATAGAGGTCGTGTATCTGACCGACGGCTCCGTGATCGCCGACGAAACGGAAATCGACATAGAGGTCACGCCGTCGGAGGGGTATCCGACCCCTTCTCCGGATACCACGACCAAGACGCCGTGACTGGCAGAGAGCATACCGCGGCCGGAGGCCGCGGTTTCGCCGAGCGCGAACATCGCGAGCGCTCGGTCTTTTTGGTCCAGATTTTTGGCCCAAGGTTGAGCGCTCGCCGTGGGCGAGCGCGAACCCTTGGGCGAAAAAGGTGGTCTTTCAGACGGTGTCGAGGTTCGTCCCGACCGAGCAGACGTACTCGCCGGTGGCGACCTGCGGGAGGCGGCGCGAGCGCCAGAAGATCCCCGGCGAGTCGGCGGTGACTTCGGCCTTGGTCTGGCCGAACACGCTGGTCACTTCGAAGAGAGTCTGGCCGCGGGAGACGCGGTCCCCGAGGTCGACCGCGAAGTCGACGAGCCCGCCGTTGGGCGAGCCGTACTGCTCGAAGCCGGTCGCGCGGGTCTGGGGCCGTTCGCTCAGCGTGTTGTTCAGGAAGCCGTAGTGGGTGAGGACGTTGAACACGCCCTCGACGCCGGTCTGGATGGACTCCTCGTCCCAGCCGACGCAGCCGCCGAGCTCGGGATCGATGGTCGGGACGCCCTCGTCGGGGGCGGCGCGGGCCAACTGGCCGTCCGGTCCCTTCTGGTCGAGGATGTACCCGCAGCCGAAGACCTTCGCCAGCTCCAGGCACTCCTCGTGGAGGCGGTGGCGGGTGCCACAGCGGACCCGACACTCGTCGAGCATCCGCGACGTCGAGCCCTGGTGGAGGTCCAAGACGAGGTCGGCACCCACCGCGGCGTCGTAGGTCGCGGCGGCGATGCGCTCGCTGGACGTGCCCGCGGCGTCGCCGGGGTAGGCCCGGTTCATCTTCGTGTCGTCGATGGGGTTGCGGTGTTCGGCGACCTGGAAGGCGTGGTAGTTGACGATGCCACAGACGAGAATCGTCCCCGACAGCTCGGCGGGGTCCAGTTGCGGGAGGACCTGCTGGACGACCCCGACGCCGTTGAGTTCGTCGCCGTCGCTTGCGGCCTGCATGTAGAGCGTCTTCCCGTCGCCGGCCCCGTTGACGACGGCGACCGGGAGCCCCACCGGACTGCCGTCGCGGGATTCGCCGACCTCCAACCGCCCCGTGTCTATCTCTCCGGGGGCGGCACTCGCCGTACCGAAAGTTACCATTACGCGCCGTGTTCGGGTCGTTCGCTTTTACCGGTTCGGTTTCCCGGCCGTCCCTGCCGTCGGACCGACGGTATCTTGAGCGAGCGACCCCAACCGTCTCGCGTGTCAGAGCGCGAGCAACAGAGCGAGGCGGCGGCGATGGCCGCGGCGCTCGACGTCCCGCGGAACGCGAAACTCGGGTTCGGCGTGGCGACGCTGGTGACGGCGGCCGTCGTCGCCCTGTTCGTCCTGCCCGGAACCGGACGACCGACGTTCCTCTACGCCGCGCTGGCGTTCGTCCTGCTCGTCTCGCTGGGCGGTCTGCTGACGGCCGTCTTCACCGCCGTCTCGGCGGTCAGGTTCGCTCGGCGCTAACTCTCGGCGAGTTCGGCGAACCGCTCGGCCCCGGAGCGAGTCCCCTTCGCGAGGAGGACGTCACCGACCCGGAGCGGCGTCTCCGGGCCGGGTGAGACGACCCACGCGCCCCCTTCGCGGCCGGTGCGGTCGCTCTCGCCTTCGGCCCGCCGGACGGCGATGATGCGCATCCCGGTCTCGGTCTTGACGGCGGCGTCGCCGATGGTCGTCTTGGCGAGGGCGCTCGACTCGGCGACGGTGGCCCGGACGAGTATCTCGTCGGACTCGCGGACGGCTTCCGCGACGACCGGGTGCGCCGAGAGACCGCGGAGGACGCCCTCGCTGATCTCGAGGGCGGCGTCGGAGATGACCTCCGTCGACTGGGCGAGCTGGACGAGGCCCCGGAGCGAGACCGGATCGTCCATGTCCGCGGCCGCGCGCAGCGTCCACGCCTCGAAGCGTGACTGGAGCGCGTCGACCTCGGCCTCGAGTTCGACGACCTCCTCCGCGACCTCGTCGCTGTCGAACAGCACCGCGCCGTAGGCGAGGTCCACCGCGAGCTCGCCCATGTCCTTCATCAGGACGATGGAGTCGACCGCGCGCTCGAGGTCTTGCCCCTCGCCCTCGGGCGGTTCCGGCGGTTCGTACGCCGTCCCGGTGGCGTCGGCGTACACCTCGCTGACGCCGTCGTCGGGGCCGCGAAAGAGGACCACGTCGTCGGCTTCGAGGCGCGTCTCGCGGTCGGGGTTGAGCAGCCAGTTACCCTGCCGCCGGACCGCGATCGCGCGGACGCCGGTCTCGGTTTCGAGATTCAGGTCGCCCAGCGTCTTTCCCGCCAACTGCGAGTCGGGCGCTATCGTCGCCCGGACGAGCGTCTCCATGGCCTCGGGGAGCGTCGCCCGCATCGCCTCCGGCAGCCCGATGTCCTCTAAGACGACCTTCGCGATGTCGCCGGCGGCGTCGCTGATCTTCTCCGCGGCCCCGACCATGCCGAGGACGGGCGCGAGCGCCTCGGCGTCGTCCGTCGAGCGACAGGCCATCAGCAGGCTCATCCGGGCGCGCATCTGCAGGACGTCCATCTTCGCCTCCAGCTCCAGCACCTCGGCGGCGACGTCGTCGCTGCCGAGCAGCACCGCCGAGTACGAGAGGTCGATGAGCAACTCGGCGGTGTCTTTCATCTCCGCTAGCACCGCCTTGACGCTCACCGGCTCGTACTCGACGGTCCCCGTCGGCTCCATGCCTCCCGATTTGGCACCGCCTCTCAAAAGGGTTCGCCGTCCCGTGGCTATCGTTCCCACGGAACGATGGCGGTACCGAACGGACGGACAGTCGATTCGAGGCGGATATCGAGGTGACCGTCTCGCAGATACTGGGATTTGTGACTGAACGTCCAGTTACGGCCCGCCAACGGCCGGACACAGACGCCCGGAAAGAAAATGCTTTTCCCGGCAGGTCGGGAACCATTGGGGTATGTCCGAAGACCTCAAGAAAGGGTTAGAGGGTGTCCTCGTCGCCGAATCTTCGTTGAGCGTTATCGACGGTGACGCGGGCAAACTCGTCTATCGGGGATACACCATCGAGGACCTCGCTACCGGTGCCAGCTACGAAGAGGTGCTGTATCTGCTCTGGTACGGCCACCTGCCGAACGCTTCGGAACTGGAGGAGTTCGAATCGGAGATGGCGAGCGAGCGCGAGGTCGACGACGACGTCCTCACCACCGTCCGCGCGATGGCCGAGAGCGACGAGAACCCGATGGCCGCGCTCCGGACCGCGGTGTCGATGCTCTCGGCGTACGACCCCGCGCCGGAGGACGCGGACCCGACCGACGAGGCGGTCAACCTCGCCACCGGACGGCGCATCACCGCGAAGGTCCCGACGCTCGTCGCCGCCTTCACTCGCATCCGCGACGGCGAGGACCCAATCGAACCGCGCGAGGACCTCGGCCACGCCGCGAACTTCCTCTACATGCTCAACGGCGAGGAGCCCGACGACGTGGCGGCGGACGTCTTCGACCAGGCGCTCGTCCTCCACGCCGACCACGGCCTCAACGCCTCGACGTTCTCCGCGATGGTCACGGCCTCGACGCTCTCGGACCTCCACAGCTCCGTCACCGCCGCGATCGGCACCCTGAAGGGGCCGCTCCACGGCGGCGCGAACCAGGACGTCATGGAGATGCTCAAGGAGGTCGACGACGCCGAGCGCGACCCGCTCGAATGGGTCAAGAACGCGCTGGACGGCGGCCGTCGCGTCTCCGGGTTCGGCCACCGCGTCTACGACGTCAAGGACCCGCGCGCGAAGATCCTCGGCGAGCGCTCGAAGGAGCTCGGCGAGGCCGCCGGGTCGGTGAAGTGGTACGAGATGTCCACGACCATCGAGGAGTACATGCAAGAGGAGAAGGGGCTGGCCCCGAACGTCGACTTCTACTCTGCCTCGACGTACTACCAGATGGGCATCCCCATCGACATCTTCACGCCCATCTTCGCCATGTCCCGCGTCGGCGGCTGGGTCGCCCACGTCATCGAGTACATCGAGGACAACCGGCTGATCCGGCCGCGCGCCCGCTACACCGGCCCGAGCCCCGAGGAGACGGAGTTCGTGCCGATCGAAGAGCGGTAAGTCAGTACCGACTTTTCCCCTTTCGTCGCAGCCGCCGCGGCAGTCGGCAGCTACGAGATGCGCCGCGAGTACTCGCTACTCGAACAGGTCGGTGAAACGGTCGACGCCGGCGTCGGTCCCGGCGATGACGAGCTTGTCGCCGTAGCGCACTTCCACGTCGGGACCGAGGTCCGTCAAGACCGTCCCGTTGCGTTCGACGGCGACGACCGTACAGCCCGTCTTCGAGCGCACGTCGGCCTCGCCGAGCGTCTGCCCGGCGAGGCTGCCGACGTCGGTGCGGACGATCTCGACTTGCTGGTCCATGGAGATGACGTCCTCATCCTCTAGGATGGTGGAGGCCAGCATCCGACCGCTGACCGTCGCCAGCGAGAGGACGTAGTCCGCGCCCGCGCGGTACATCTTCTGGACGTTCTCGGTCTCCTCGGCGCGGGCGATGATCTCCACGTCGGGGTTCAGGTCGCGGATGACCAGCGTGGCGAACTCGGTGTCGGTGTCGTCCGAGAGCGCGAGGATGACGGTGCGAGCGTCGGCGACGCCGGCGGCTTCGAGGTCCTCGGGCTCGGTGGCGTCGCCGATCACGTCGACGCCAGGCTTCTCGGCCCTGTCGATGACCGTGTACGGAACGTTCGCGCTGTCGAGGCCGCCGGCGATGGTCTCGCCCACTTCGCCGTAGCCGACGACGACGGTCTGACCGCGGCGGAAGCCCCGGACGCTGGAGAGGGTCTTCGACTTGAGAGCTTCGAGCTGTGCGGCGGTCCCCGACGCCAGCAGGACCGTACTGCCGGTGAGTTCGGCGTCGGGCGAGGGCGGGCTGACGAACTCGCCGTGGAACCACGCGCCGATGACGTTGACGCCGGTCTCCTCGCGGATGCCGCTCTCGGCCAGCGTCAGGCCGACGAGGTCGCTTCCGCGGTGGATGGGGAGTTCGGCGATGTCGAAGTCCTCGCCGAGTTCGAACTCCTCGCCCAGCGTCGCCGAGACGCCGGTCGTGACCTTACTGGCGAGGCTCTCGCCCAGCAGGCCCCGCGGCGAGAGGACGGCGTCGGCCCCTGCGAGGTCGTGGTACTTCGCACGGTCGGGCTCCTCGACGACGCTGACGGTGCGGACGTGTTCGTCCACCTCGCGGGCGGTGAGAACGATACTCGTGTTCACTTGGTCGGAGGCGTCGGCGACGAGCGCCCGCGCGTCGGCGAGTTTCGCCTTCTCCAGTCCCTCGACGGACTGGGGGTCGGCGTGGATCGCGTGGTAGCCCTCGTCGTACAGCTCGTTGGCCCGGTCGCGGTCGGGCTCGACGACGACGTAGTCGACGTCCCACGACTCCAGTTCGGCGACGAGCGTCTCGCCGCGCGGCGTGAAGTGACAGATGACGACGTGGTCCGAGAGGTCACGCTCGACGGTGGTCGGTGCCTTCGTCTTCATCGCCTCCTCGAACAGCGGGAACATCAGGACGGGAAGCGCGAGGAAGATGAGGACGACGCCGGTGACGTCCATCACGATGACGAACACGCGCATCAGGTCGCTCTCCCACGGGGCATCAGACCCGTAACCGGTCGTGGTGAACGTCTCGACGACGACCTGCAGCGCGTGGAGGAACTCCCGCGGTTCGTTCTCGAACGCCCCCATGCCGTAGTCGTAGCCGAACGTGAACGCGAGAATGACCCCGGCGAGGCCGATGACGTACAACAGCGTGCGCCGCTGCCAGGTGTCCATCTATCCGATACCTCACGGAGCGCTTGTAAAACAGTTCTGCCGAGAGAGTCGTTTGCCACTCCTTCTCGCGCCAATATCTGTCGAGACGACGCGCGTCAGCCGCGCGGCTGACGACGATCTCGCGGCGCTCTCGTCTTGCGGTTACACTTTCACTCCGATATGGCGGTGTTTAAGTCAGTACAGACGGTCAGTTCGATTGCAGTCACACGCTCTCCCCCGAGTTTTCCGGTCGCTACCCGACCAGCGGCGTCGCCGCCCCCGGCTATAACACGCCGCGGCGAGTAGGCCGGGCCATGCTCTCGTTCGAGGATGTGCTCGCGGCCCGCGACCGGGTCGCCGAGACGGCCCGGCACACGCCGCTCGACTACTCGCACACCTTCTCCGCGATGACCGACGCGGACGTCCACCTGAAGCTCGAACTGTTCCAGCGCACCGGCTCGTTCAAGATCCGCGGCGCGACCAACCGCATCGCCACGCTCTCGCCCGAGGAGCGCGAGAACGGCGTCGTCACGGCCAGCGCCGGCAACCACGCGCAGGGCGTCGCCCTCGCCGCGACTCGAATCGGCGTCGACTCGACCATCGTGATGCCCGAGCACGCGCCCATCTCGAAGGTGAAGGCCACGCGGAGCTACGGGGGGCGGGTCGTCCTCCACGGCGAGGACTACGACGAGGCCGCCGAGAGAGCCCACGAGATCGAACGCGAGGAGGGGCGGACCTACGTCCACGCCTTCGACGACGACTACGTCATGGCCGGGCAGGGGACCATCGGCCTCGAGATCTACGAGGACCTCCCGAGCGTCGAGACGGTCGTCGTCCCCATCGGCGGCGGCGGCCTCATCAGCGGCATCGCCACGGCGCTGAAGGGGAAAGACGAGGACATCCGCGTCGTCGGCGTGCAGGCCGAAGGCGCGTCGAGCGTCGCCGAGTCACTCGAAAAGGGCCACCGCATCGAACGCGAGGGCGTCGAGACCATCGCCGACGGCATCGCCACCCGGACCGTCGGCGAGCGGACCTTCGCGGTCATCGAGGAGCGCGTCGACGAGGTGGTGACCGTCTCGGACCCCGAGATCGCGGTCGCGCTGACGACGCTGCTCGAACGCTCGAAGACGCTCGCGGAGGGGGCCGGGGCCGTCGCGCTGGCCGCCGTCACCGAGGAGAAGTTCGACTACGCCGACGACGAGACGATCGTCCCGGCGCTGTGTGGGGGAAACATCGACCTGAACACGCTCACGAACGTCGTCATGCGCGGCCTCGTCGAGACGGGCCGCTACGTCAAACTCCGGACGGTGCTGAAGGACCGCCCCGGCGCGCTGGAGGAACTCGTCGAGGTGCTCTCGGCGCAGCAGACCAACATCTACGGCATCGAACACGACCGGACCAACCGCGACGTGGCCATGAACGACGCCGAGGTTGAACTGGACTTGGAGACCCGCGGCCCGGACCACGTCGAGGAACTCCTCGCGGCGCTCCGGGAGCGCGGTTACGAGGTCGAGGTGCTCGTATAGAGCCGGGTTTATACGGGAGGCGGGCGGCGTTCGGATATGAAACGCACTGTCCACACCGACGACGCGCCCGCCGCCGTCGGCGCGTACAGTCAGGCGACGGCGACCGAGGACCTCGTCTTCACCGCCGGCCAGATCCCGCTCACGCCCGACGGTGAGCTGCGCGCCGACGCGCCGGTCGCCGAACAGACCGAGCAGGCGCTGGCAAACCTCGAAGCCGTCCTGGCGGAGGCCGGCGCCGAGATGACCGACGCGCTGAAGGTGACCGTCTACCTCGACGACATCGACGACTTCGACGAGATGAACGACACCTATCGGACGTTCTTCGACGAGGACCCGCCCGCCCGTTCGGCGGTCGGCGTCGACGCGCTCCCGAAGGGCGCGGCCGTCGAGGTCGAGGCGGTCGCCACAGTCTGATGGACCCGAAACTCAAATCGAGCCTGCTGTGGGGCGTCGTCGGCGGCCTCGCCTATCTCGTCCTCATTCAGGGCTACCAGTTGTTCGCCAGCGTCCCCATTTCGACGCCCGTGAAGTTCGGCGTCGCCCTCGTCGTCGCCGCGGGCGCGGCCGCGCTCACCTACGCAGCGGGCGGCGGCCTGCCCGGAAACGAAAGCCCTTAACCGACCGACCCCGCACAATCGCTTGCGAGCCAGGATGGCCGAACGGTAAGGCGCACGCCTGGAAAGCGTGTTCCCTTTCGGGATTCTGGGTTCAAATCCCAGTCCTGGCGCTCCACCTTTTTCTTCGTCGGGTTTCCTCGCGCCGCGGAGCGGCGCTGTGGGAACCCTCCTCGAAAAACGTGGGCGAAAAAAGCGCGAATCGCGGAGCGATTCGCGTGAACCGGCGGCGAAGCCGCCGGATGCGCTCAGGCAGGCCTGCCCTCCCCCGGGTCGCTCGGGTGCGACAGTCGTCACACCCCTCGCTCCCGGCCACCGCAACCGCGACTGCTACCGGCCGCTACCGCTGGTCGACGCAGTAATCGACGTAGTTCCGCAGGATCCGCAGGCCCGTCTCGCCGGATTTCTCGGGGTGGAACTGGGTGCCGAAGACGTTGCCGGCCTCGTTGGCGACGACGGAGGCGAAGTCGACGCCGTAGTCGGTGGTGGCGACGACGCTCTCCTCGTCGTCGGGGACGGCGTAGTACGAGTGGACGAAGTAGGCGTACTGGCCGTCGATCCCCTCGACGAGCGGGTGGTCGCGCCGCACGTCGAGCTCGTTCCAGCCCATGTGGGGCACCGTCTGGTCGCGCGAGAAGCGGACGTTCTTCCCGGGGACGAGGTTCAGCCCCTCGGCGTCGCCCTGTCCGGCGTGGTCGGCCTCCTCGCTCGTGGTCAGGAGCATCTGCATCCCGAGGCAGATGCCGAACAGCGGCTTACCGGCCTCGGCCTGTTCTAAGAGGGCCTCGCGGAACGGCCCGGCGTTGTCCATCCCCTCGGAGAAGGCCCCCACGCCGGGGAGGACGATGCCGTCGGCCGCGTCGAAGTCGGCCGGATCCTCCGAGATAGAGACGTTCGCGCCCGCGCGTTCGAGCCCGCGCGTGACGCTCCGGAGGTTCCCCAACCCGTAATCGACGACGACCACGTCCGCGGTCGTCTGCTTCACGTTCATACGAACGCTAGGCGAACGCGGGCTAAGTGCGTTCCCCTTCGAACAGGTTTCGCCAGCGTCGCGATACGTCGCGGGTACGGCGGCGGCCGGGAGCGCGTTTCATCGTGCGAAGGCACCGTCCGAATTTCGTTCTGACGAGCCTTCGTTCGCGCCGCTCACGAAAACGGGGAAGGGCAGGCTGACGAAGGAAGCATCCGGCGGCTTCGCCGCCGGTTCACGCGAATCGCGGCGCGATTCGCGCCTTTTTGGTCCAGATTTTTCGAGGCGTGGTTCGCGCGAAGCGCGAATCCAACGAAGAAAAAGGTGGTTGGCAAGCGTTATGGGCCGCAGTCGCGTATTTTCATTCGGCAGAGGGAGGCCGGCTCCCGTGCCGCGAGGCATGAGGAAAGTCCCCCCACCTGTCGGACAGGTGACCGGGCACAAGCCCGGGGCGGGAGACCGTCGGCGCTGGAACAGCAACGACACGTCACTGCGGGACCGATGAGGTGCGCGACGCCCGAGCGATGGCGGATGCCAGAAGCGAGGGCAAGCTAACCCACCGAGGGCCATCGGGGGCCGCCGGATGGTGGCCCCCGCCCGCAGTGGACCGATGGAACGGCGAATCCTCACCGGTGCAAGGCCGCGTCGACAGGTAGTCCGACGCCGCGCGCGAGCGCTGGACGCGGCCGCTGAGCCGAATGCCGGCCCGAACAGAAGGGGGCTTACTCCCCTCAGCCGCTTACGTCTCGATCGCTTCAGTCATAACTGTCAAATACACACAGTGCCACCCGAAGGTAATGGACCGTCGGGCGGTGGTCGTGACGATGCTGGTGCTGTCGATCGGATTGACTGGGTGTAGCGCCGTCTCGGACGCCGTCGACACGTCGACGGTGACCGAACAGCGTCATCCCTTCGCCGAGGAGACGGTGACCGTCGCCGTCTCCGGTACCGACCGCGAGCGAGCCCTCGCCGCGGCGGGGCTGGCCTACTGGGAGGAAAACGCCTCCCGATACGCCGGTTTCAACGTCAGCTTCCGGGTGCTCGGCCCCGACGAGACCCCGGATGGCGGCACGGCCGACGTGCGGATTGAGTTCGTCGAGACCGTCACGGACTGCGGCGACGCGAACTACTCGGCGGGGTGTGCGCCGCGGCTCAACGCCTCGACCCGCGTCGACCGGCCGGCTGACGTGTCGATTCAGCGCGGCCTCGCCAACGGGTCGACGCGACTGGTCGTCCAACACGAGGCGGGACACCTGCTGGGACTGTCGCACGCCGACTCGCCGCAGCGCGTGATGCGCCACGAGCGGACGTTGGCGACGCTGCCGCAGCCGAACGCCACCGAGCGCGCGGTCCCGTGGGACGACCGGGCGCTGACCGTCGCCGTCCTGAACGGGAGCGTCCCGGCCGACGAGCGTCCGGCCTACCGCGAGGAAGTCGAGTACGCGCTGGCGTACGTCCGCGACGGGGCGAACGGCACCGTCCCGGAGAACGTCACCGTCGAGCGCGTGAGCGACCCCGAGACGGCGGATATCGTCGTCAGGCCGACCGACTCGGCGGCTTGTCGGACCGACGCCGGGTCGTGTGCGCTGATCGAGGGGACCGATCCGGACCGCGACGGTGCCATCGAGACGTACACGCGCGTCGAGATCCTGCTGGTGGACGTCGACACCGACGCGACGAGCTGGCACGTCGCCCGCCAACTGCTCGACGCGCTCGGGGCCAGCCGCGACGGATTCCCGGCCCCGCTCGTCGACGCGACCTACGAGGAGCGGCGGGGCGAGTGGCACGGGTAGGGAGACTCGGAGCGCGACGCGAGCGAGAATCTCCGAAACGCGAAGGGGGAGAGCGAGGCGCGAAGCGCCTCGAAAGCGAACGGTGGAACCGTGAGTGACACGAACCGCGGAGCAGTAGCGAACGAGAGGTCGCGCTGATGGTTTCGGCGTTCAGGCGCGCGGGTCCGATGGTTACAAGCGGCCGCCGGGCGGAGGCGGAAGCATGACCGCCGCCGACCTCACCGACGCCGTCCGCGACGACCAGCAGACCGAACTCTCCAGACTCGGCTCCTCGAAGACGCTGTACGCTGACACGCGCGGCGAGATGGAACCCGACGCCGTCCGCGCGGCCGCCGCCGCCCGCGAAGCGGCCGCTCGCGACACGTTCGAGTCGTGGGCCGACGACAGCGACGGCGACGCGGCGACCCTCTTCGCTGAGGCGGCCGACGACGCCGCGGCGCGGCTGGACGGGCTCGACGCCGGCCCGGCCGACCGCGAGTTCGCCATGCACGAGGTCCTCGACGCCTTTCAGGGGACGGTCGAACGCCTCGGCGGCTTAGTGGGCTGGACGCTCGTCGACCAGAAGGTGAAGGGGCAACTCACCGGCTTCTTCACGGGACAGGCCGACCCGCAGACCGCCAGCACGTTCCGCAGCGCCGGAGACGACGTGGAAGCGCTCCGCGAGGAGGCGGAGGATCTCCTCGACGCGACCTGCGAGGACGAGGGCGACTGGGACACCGCCGAAGCGGCCGCCGTCGAGGTCGTCTCGGCCGCCTACGAGGACTACTTCGAGACGCTCGAAGACCTCGGCGTCAACCCCAAACCGGTCTGCTGAACCGCCCGGTCCGTGGCTGTAGTGGGTCCGCTGCCCCAGACGTTTCACTGTTGGGCGTTCGAGTGCGGTGTCGACCACACGGCCCCCTCCTTTTCCCCGGAACCCGCCTTGGGTCCGTGATGCCAGTCAACGACGAAGTTCGCACGTCGGAGTCGGTTCGTGACAAGTTCAGCGTCGACGGGAAGACGGCCGTCGTCACGGGCGCGTCCAGCGGAATCGGGCGGGCCATCGCCGAGACGTTCGCCGCGGACGGCGCCGACGTGGTGATCTGTTCGCGAACCCGGGACGACGTCGAAGCGGTCGCCGAGGAACTGAACGGAGCGGACGTCGACGGCTCGGTTCTCCCGGTCGAGTGCGACGTGACCGACCGCGACGACGTGGAAGCGCTCGCCGAGGCGACCGCCGAAGAGTTCGACGGTGCGGACGTCCTCGTGAACAACGCCGGCGGGGCCGGCCCGGGCGGGACGCTCGACGAGGTCGGCGAGGACGATTGGAACGGCGTCATCCAGGTGAACCTCACGGGGGTCTACAACGCGACGCACGCCTTCGCCGGCCAGCTCAGGGACGGCGGCGGCGAGGTCGTCAACACCTCCAGCATGGCGGGTCGCTACGGCGTCGCCGGGATGGGACCCTACAGCGCCGCCAAAGCGGGTGTCAGCGCGCTCACGCGCACGCTCGCCACCGAGTGGGCCGACGACGACGTCCGCGTGAACGCGGTCGAACCCGGATTCATCGCGACGCCGCCGGTCCGGGAGATGTTCGGTCTCGACGAGATACCCGACCGCGACGGGGCCGGCCGACGGGTCGGCTCGCCCCACGAGGTCGCCGACACGGTGCGCTTCCTCGCCAGCGACGCCGCCTCGTTCGTCACCGGACAGACCATCGCGCCCACCGGTCCGCCCAACACCTTCCAGCCGCCCGAGAACTGAGTCGGATCGGCGACTCAGGGCGCTGGCTGCGCGGGCTCGCTCGACTCGTTCTCCCGGATCTTTCCCCGTTCGCTTTTGTGAGGGACTTCACTTCGTGCAGTCCCTCGCTGCTGCTCCGCGGTTCGCTTCACTCACCGCGTCGCTTCGAGGGCCCTCCCTTCGGTCGGTCCCTCGCTAGCCTCAAGTCTATCCAGCCCGTTCCTCGCACAATGAGTGACGCCGGAGGTCCCCTCTCGATCGACCGCCCCGACGCCGACAGCGAGTTCCGCGTAGACGCCCCGTTCGACCCCGCTGGCGACCAACCGGAGGCCATCAAGCAGCTGGCCGACGGCTACCGGCAGGGGATGGACGAACAGACTCTGCTGGGCGTGACTGGTTCCGGGAAGACCAACACCGTCTCGTGGGTCGTCGAGGAGATACAGAAACCGACGCTCGTCATCGCGCACAACAAGACGCTCGCGGCGCAACTGTACGAGGAGTTCCGCAACCTGTTCCCGGACAACGCCGTCGAGTACTTCGTCTCGTACTACGACTACTACCAGCCGGAGGCCTACGTCGAGCAGACGGACACGTTCATCGACAAGGACGCCTCCATCAACGACGAGATCGACCGCCTGCGCCACTCCGCGACCCGGTCGCTGCTCACGCGGGACGACGTCATCGTCGTCGCCTCGGTCTCGGCCATCTACGGCCTCGGTGACCCGCGCAACTACATCGACATGTCGATGTCGCTGGAGGTCGGCCAGGAGATAGAGCGCGACGAGTTGCTCGGGCGACTGGTCGACCTGAACTACGAGCGCAACGACGTGGACTTCACGCAGGGCACCTTCCGCGTGCGCGGGGACACGCTCGAGATCTACCCGATGTACGGTCGCTACGCCCTGCGCGTGGAGTTCTGGGGCGACGAGATAGACCGGATGCTGAAGGTCGATCCGCTGGAGGGCGAGGTGGTCCGCGAGGAACCGGCGGCGCTGGTCCACCCGGCGGAACACTACTCGATCCCCCAACAGCGACTCCAGCGCGCCATCGACGAGATCGAGGAGCAACTCGAACAGCGCATCAGCTACTTTGAGCGCAAGGGCGACGCCGTCGCCGCCCAGCGGATCGAGGAGCGGACGCGGTTCGACCTGGAGATGATGCAGGAGACGGGCTACTGTTCGGGCATCGAGAACTACTCGATCCACCTCTCGGACCGCGAGAGCGGTGAAGCGCCCTACACGCTGCTGGATTACTTCCCGGACGACTTCCTGACCGTCGTCGACGAGTCCCACCAGACGCTGCCCCAGATCCGCGGCCAGTTCGCGGGCGACAAGTCGCGCAAGGAGAGCCTGATCGAGAACGGCTTCCGCCTGCCGACGGCGTTCGACAACCGCCCGCTCACCTTCGAGGAGTTCGAGGAGAAGACCGAGCAGACGCTGTACGTCTCGGCGACGCCGGGGGACTACGAGCGCGAGGAGAGCGCGCAGGTCGTCGAACAGATCGTCCGTCCGACGCACCTCGTGGACCCCGCCATCGAGACGGCCGACGCCACCGGACAGGTCGAGGACCTGCTCTCGCGTATCGACGACCGGGTCGAACGCGACGAGCGCGTCCTCGTCACGACGCTCACCAAGCGGATGGCCGAGGACCTCACGGAGTACCTGGAGGAGTCGGGCGTCGACGTGGCCTACATGCACGACGAGACCGACACCCTGGAGCGGCACGAACTCATCCGCTCGCTCCGACTCGGCGAAATCGACGTCCTCGTGGGCATCAACCTCCTGCGGGAGGGACTGGACATTCCCGAGGTATCGCTCGTGGCGATCCTCGACGCCGACCAGGAGGGGTTCCTGCGCTCGGAGACGACCCTCGTCCAGACGATGGGGCGGGCGGCGCGAAACGTCAACGGCGAAGTCGTCCTCTACGCCGACGACACCAGCGACGCCATGGCCTCGGCCATCGAGGAGACGAAGCGTCGCCGAGAGATTCAACGGGAGTACAACGAGGAACACGGCTTCGAACCGACGACCATCGAGAAGGAAGTCGGGGAGACGAATCTACCCGGTAGCGAGACCGACACCAGCGACGTGGCCGGCGACGGGCCGGCCGACGAAGACGAAGCGGCACGGCAGGTCGAGCAGTTAGAGGAGCGGATGGAGGAGGCCGCGAACAACTTAGAGTTCGAACTGGCCGCCGACATCCGCGACCGCATCCGCGAACTGCGCGAGGAGTTCGGACTCGACGTGCCCGACGGGGAGGACGGCAGCGTTCCCGCGCCCCGCGGCGACGAGTTCTGAGCGTCGGACTCGGGGGAAGAGTTATCAGTATATGTATGTCTAACTACGTGTACCCCAACCGGTCAGTAACTGGTCGGCGGGCCCTACCATGGAACTCTCGTCCCTCTCGCGTCGCTTCGCGCCGAGCGGATTGGCCGTCGCCGGACTCGGCTTCTTCCTGACGCGATTCACCGTGACGCTCGCGGCCTACGACGACCCGCTCCGGTTCGTCGTCGGCGGACTCGTGCCCTTAGCGCTGGGTCTCGGACTCTCGGCGTTCGGCGTCTCGCTGGCAGTGGGTGACTTCGAGCGGTCGTTCGTCCGCACGGTGACGGCGTGGTGTGTCGCCGGCGCGGGCGCGATGCTCGTCTTGGTAGTGTTGACGCTCGTAGCCAACGACACGACCCTAGCGATGGATTCCGTCCGCTCACAGACGTATCTCGCGAACTTCCTCATCGGTGGGAGCGTCGGCGGTGCGCTCACGGGCGTCTACGCGGGACGCGCAATCCGTCAACGCCGGGAACTCGAACGCCAGACGGGTCGGTTGGAGATGGTGACGCGACTGCTGCGCGACGAGGTGCTCAACGCCGTCACGGTCATCCGGGGGCGGGCCGAAGTGTTGCAGTCGACCCACGACGCCGACTCTGCGGCCGTTATCGAACGCCGGACCGACGACGTGGCGACGACCGTCGAGAACGTGAAACACATCACTCGAGACGGGGTCGCGCTCGGCGCGCTCGACGTGGTTTCGGTGACAGACCGCGTCACCGCTGCCGTCGAGACGGTGCGGGCCCGCTACCCGGCGTCGGAGATCGCCCTCGACACGCCGACGACCGGCGACGTCACCGTCTGGGCGAACCCGTTGCTGGAGGACGCCGTGGAGCACCTCGTCGAGAACGCCGTCGTCTACAACGACGCCGAGACGCCTCCTGTCGAGGTCGGAGTGACCGTCGATTCCTCGGCCGTCGAAATCACCGTCACGGACCGGGGGCCGGGGTTGCCCCTCGGCCAGCAGGAACTCATCGAGAAGGGCGAAGTCGCCGTGTACGCGGAGCGCTCGACGGGATTTGGATTGAACCTCGTTCGCCTGCTCGCGGGCAGTTACGGCGGGAACGTCGCGGCGGCGGTCGACGAGCAGGGAACGACCATCACGCTGACCCTGCGTCGAGCGGATACGGCCGAACTGGCCGGGACCGACCCCGGAGCGACCTACGGACTTTCTCGGCGGGAACTCGGACTCCTCACCGGCGCGTCGCTGGTCGCGGGCGCGGCAATGACGCTGTTCATGCAATTACTCGGCGGTGGCGTCCCCATCATCGGTGCGCTGTACGGGCTGACGAACACCACGGTGGGCTGGATAACTCACGAGTTCCACAGCGTCGTCTTCGGGCTGACCTACGCCGGCCTCGTCCAGTTAGTCCCGCCGTCGGTCGACGACCGCCTCCGGTACTACGGAACCGCCGTCGGGTGGGCGGTGGCTCTCTGGCTGGTCGCGGCGGGTCTCGTCATGCCGCTGTGGCTCCGGCTGGTCGGCGTCTCCGCACCGGTACCGAACCTCTCCGTAGTAACGCTGAGCGGACATCTGGTCTGGGGCCTGACGCTGGCCGCGCTCTCCCGACACGGTAGACGCTGGTTATCCGGGTAGTCCGATTTCGGAGTCGCCTCGACTGCTCGACGGCCGCACGCTCCCCACAGCCGGATTTATCCTGCGGGCGGTCGTCCTCCCGATATGACCGTCTACGAGACCGACGTGCCGGGCGTGGGCAAGAAGTTCGAGGTGGAACTCGGTGGTGGCGAGCGACTCGTCATCGTCCTCCACCACGACGGCAAGCGCGAGGTGTTCCACAAGGACGACCCGGACGCGGACGCCGACCGCCTGTTCTCGCTGTCGGGCCAGCGGGCCCGCGAGATCGGGGCAATTCTCCAGGGCGCGTACTTCCAGCCGGTCGACATGGACTCGGTTGACGTGCCGCTTGGCGACGCCATCATCGAGTGGATCGACGTCGCCGACGGCTCGCCGCTGGCCGGACAGACGCTCGCCGACGCGAAGATCCGTCAGCGAACGGGGGCCTCCGTCATCGCTATCCAGCGCGATTCCGAGACGCTCCCGAACCCGAGTCCCGAGGACACCATCGCCGCGGGCGATATCCTCGTGACGCTCGGAACCCGAGACGAGCAAGTCGCCGTCGAAGAGCTGGTCGCCGACGACGATGGCTGATCTGCTACTGGAAGTCGGCGTCGCCGTCGCCGGGGTCGCCGCCGCCGGCGCGCTGGCGAGTCGCGTGGGGCTGTCGGTCATCCCCGCCTACATCCTCGTCGGCGTCCTGCTCGGGCCGAACGCACCCACGTCTATCCTCGGCGTCCCGGTTACCCTCGTGAGTGATAGCGAGGTGATAGCCGTCCTGGCCGAGCTCGGCGTGGTCTTCCTCCTGTTCTTCCTCGGATTGGAGTTCAGCGTCGAGCAGCTGCTCCGGGACCGCCGGTCCATCACGTCGGTCGGCCTCCTCGATTTCGCCCTCAACTTCGGCGTCGGTCTCGCCATCGGCTTCGCCTTCGGGTGGACGCTCGTCGAGACGCTGTTTCTGGCGGGCATCGTCTACATCTCTTCGAGCGCCGTCGTCACGAAGTCGCTCATCGAGACGGGGTGGATCGCCAACGACGAGTCCAGTCCCATCCTCGGGACGCTCGTCTTCGAGGACATCCTCATCGCCGTCTACCTCGCGCTGCTGGCCGCGGTGACGAGCGGCGGCGGCCTTCGGGATGCCGCCGTCTCGGTCGGCGTCGCGTTCCTCTTCCTCGGTGCGCTGGCCGCCGCCGCGTGGTACGGCTCCGCGTGGTTCGAGCGGCTCTTCCGGACCGGTTCCGACGAGTCGTTCGTCCTGCGGGTCGTCGGCCTGACGACGCTCGTCGCGGGCGCGGCGCTCGCACTGGGCGTCAGCGAGGCCGTCGCCGCCTTCTTCCTCGGCACCGGGCTCAGCCAGACCACCCACGTCGAACGCATCGAGCACATCGTCTCGCCCGCCCGCGACCTCTTCGCCGCCGTGTTCTTCTTCGCCATCGGCCTCTCGACGGACGTCACCCTCTTGGCGAACGTCGCCGGGCTGCTCGCGGTGGCCGTCGTCGCCACCACGGCCAGCAAACTCGTCAGCGGGACGCTCTCCGGCCGTCTCTACGGACTCGACGCCCGGCGCTCGGCTCGCGTCGGGCTGGGGCTCGTCCCGCGGGGGGAGTTCTCGCTCGTCCTCGTCGCACTCGCGGCCGACGTCGGAACGGGCCGGCTCGGGTCGGTGCTTCCCGCCTTCGCCGTCGGCTACGTCCTCGTGATGAGCGTCGTCGGCTCGCTGCTGGTCCAGCGCGCGGACGCCCTCACCGATGCCGTCCTCTCGCTGACGAACCACGCCGACGCGAGATGAGGTAGCCGGCAGTCCGCGTTTACGCTGTCAGCGGCCTGCAGCGGCTTCTTCGAACGATTTGTCGAGAACGAGTCGCGGTCGGCGTACGGTGAGCGGCAGTTCGGCGGCTACGGCAATTTAGTATAGCGGATAGTAATTTATCACTCGCGCACCTCCGAACACAGATTCGGCCGCGAAACCGCGCGTGAGCGACCGAAACCGGCGACGAACGGCGAAACCCTTCTGTGGCTGGCGAGCGAGTCTCACCTATGGTCGCCGAGAGCGCCGTCACGGTCGATGACACGAAAATCCACTATCGAGAGACTGGCGACGGCCGCTCTGTCGTCTTACTCCACGGCGGCATCATCGACGCCGCACACGTCTCCTGGCCGCAGGTCGAGAATCGACTGGCTCCGGAGTACCACGTCGTCGCCCCCGACATGCTGGGTTACGGCGAGAGCGAACTGGCCGATCGGTCGTACTCGATTCCCGGCCACGCCGAGGTGATCGCCGGGTTCCTCGACCGACTCGACCTCGGCCCCGTGACGCTCGTGGGCCTCTCGCTGGGCGGCGGCGTCGCCGTCCAACTCGCACTCGACCGCCCGGACCTCGTCGAGACGCTCGTCCCTATCGACCCGTTCGGTCTCGGTCGCGAGCTGCCCAATGGTCTGCTCTCCTACGGTCTCGCCCGCGTGCAGGTGTGTAACAAGCTGGCTATCGCGGCGTTTCGCCGGAGCAGACGGCTCACCCGCGCGAGTCTCGACGGGGTCGTCTACGATCTGGACTCGCTGTCCGAATCCGCCGTCGACGCCGTCTATCGGGAGGTGAAGCGCCCCACCGCCGGCGCGGCCTTCCGGCGGTTCCGCGAGGCGGAGGTGACTCGCGGGGGCTATCGGACGACCTTCACCGATCGGTTCGACGACCTCTCGGTGCCGACGCGGCTGCTCCACGGCGCACACGACGAGCTGTTCCCGGTGGCGTGGGCCGAGCGGGCCGCCGACCGGATTCCCGACGCCGAACTGCACGTCCTCGACGACTGCGCTCACTGGGCACCGCGGGAGGACCCCGACGCGGTGGCAGCGCACATCGAGGACGCCGTCGACGGCTCCTAACGCCCGAACGGGACGCTTCGGCGGTTCGGAGTCCGATACGGGTTCCGTTTCCGATATATCTCATATCGCTATAGGAAATACTGCCATCCGGCGTTCGATGTGGGCTCTCGCCTACTGATACTGCCGCTTTCGCGACTGTTCTCGGAACGAGCGCAGCCGCTCTGGAATCATCGGGCGCATCCTTCTATGGGGTAACAGACGTATTCCGGCCGCTTTCCAAGGGAATTAGACAGGTCTAAAACTCTACTTCGACAGAAACTATTTTATCATTTGCCCCCTCAGTCTCCTCTATACGCAAAACATGATGTCTACTACGAGACCGGCTCCGCGGCCACGGCGGAGCGGAGTCACGATATCTGTCGCACGGCACGGCTGGCCGTCGGATTCACTGAACGAGCGCGGGGGATGCGAACGGTCGCCGAGCTACTGGTAGTATGATCGCACTACAGACTTCCGCGGTCGGGCTGGCACAACTGTTCGCCATCACGCCGACCGAGGCGTGGGAGATCTTCGCCTTCTCGGTGCGGGACGGCTTCGTACAGGTCAGCGCGTTCGTCGCCGTCACGGTCCTCCTGTTCAGCTACGTCCAGTACCGCACCGGCGGACGGATCGTCACGTTTCTCGAAGCGAACGAGCGACTCCAGCCCATCGCCGGTGCGCTGCTGGGGCTGACCCCCGGCTGCGGGGGCGCGATCGTCGCGATGCCGCTGTACATCCGCGGGACGATCAGTTTCGGGACCGTCGTCGCCACGCTCGCCGCGACGGCCGGCGACTCCGCGTTCGTGATCCTCGCGCTCGCGCCGGAGGCGGGCCTGTACGCCTATGGACTGGCGTTCGTCGCCGCCGTCCTCTTCGGCTACGCCATCGATATCTGGGGGCTCGGCGTCGGGCGGGTCGACAGCGCCGTCGCCCGGCTCGGCCGGCCGATGACCGATGGCGGGTTCGCCACGACGAGCGTCGCCAGCGGCGGCCCGAGCGTCGTCGGCTACGAGAGCGGGCAGTGCGGACACGACCGCGAGACGCCGACCGGGAGTGGAGCGATGACGACGCTCAGCCACGCGCTCCACATTCTCTGGTGGGTCGTCGCCGCCGCCGGTCTCCTCGCGGGCGTGCTGTACCTCGCTCGCGGCGCGCCCGAGGTCTCGATGGAACTCGCGCCGACCTTCTTCGGTCTGTTCACCGTCGCGGGTCTCACGGGGACGGCGCTGTCGTTTTACCTCCACTTCGTCGGCCGCCGGTACATCGGCGAGGGCGACGCGGGTCGGGTCCGAGAGGACTTCGCCAGCGCGTACGGGACGTTCAAGCACGCCGCGATGGAGACGAGCATGGTGACCGTCTGGGTGCTCGCGGCGTACCTCCTCTACGAGTACGGGATGGCGATCTTCGCGCTGGACATCGGGACGCTCGCGGCGGCCGCGGGGGCGTTCGCGCCTATCGCCGGTGCGCTGCTCGGGCTCGTTCCCGGCTGTGCCCCGCAGATCGTCTTCGCCACGCTCTACGCGGAACAGCAGATCCCGTTCTCCGCGCTGACCGCGAACGCCATCAGCCAGGACGGCGACGCGCTGTTCCCGCTGATGGCGATCGACATGAAAGCGGCTATCGTCGCCACCGTCTACACCACGATTCCGGCGCTGATCACGGGGATTCTCCTCCACTACTTCTGGCCGTTCGCCAGTTTCGGCTTCGGCGTGCTCTGAGGAACTCCCGCCTCGGCAGCGTTTTCCGCCCGTCGGCCCAACCGACGCACATGTCATCGGTCCCGCCGCACTGTCACGTCGAGACGACGCTACCACCGGCCGTCCGGGCGTACTTCGCCGCCGAACTGGAGACGCTCGAGGACTACCTCGAACTGGTGCCCGACGCCATCGACGGGGGGACCGGCGACGCCACCGTCGGTCCGGTACAGGCCGTCCCGTGGGTGTACGTCCCCGACCTGACTGGCTGGCGCGGCTTCGCGCTCGCCCGTCTGCTGGCCGCCGAACGGGACTGCCCCTGCTATCAACTCTCCGCGCTCGCGCGTGACGGCGTCTCCTCGCTGTGGGGCGCGATCGACCGGAGCGCAGACGGCCCGGTCGTCGTCCACGTCGAACTGCGGGGCGACACCGGGCCGATTCCGGGGACCCTGCGAGAGGCGGTTCGACGCGGCTTCGACCAGCCCCCGCGGTCGGCGGGCGACGGCGACCCGGTCTCCGGCGACCCGACGAACCTCGTCGTCGTATTTACCGACACGCAGCCCTCGAAGCGGCTGACGTCACCGCTGCCCGCCGCCACCGCGCCGGTCAGCGGGGCCGTCCTCTCGTACGCCCCTCGGGACAGCATGACGCCGGAACACCCCGACGGGACGACGGCGCTCGACGCCCCGCCGGCCGTGCAGGACCGGACCGAACGCCTCGACGAGCTGCTCTCGGCGGCGCTCGACGGCGTCGGCGACCCCGACCAACGAGAGCGCTTCGTGGACGACGCGGTCGAGGCGCTCACCATCACGCAGTCGACCATCGGCCGACAGGACCTGCTGTTCGACGTCTCGCCGAAAGTAGCGCTGAAACACGGGCATCGACTGGAGCGGGTCGGGTCGGCCGAGGCGCTCTCGGGGCTCCGCCGGGACATCCTCGCGGGCGTCCCGCAGAGCCCCGGCAGCGCGGATTTGCGGCGAACGCTCGCGGACCTCCTCCCCGAGTGATTACGGCCGTCGGAACCGCCGCGGGAGCGGCCGCTCGGCGCGTTCGACGAGCCGAGCCACCCGGTCGTCCATCGGCGGGTGCGTCGAGAGCAGTCTGGACAGCGCGCCGTCGTCGTCGCCGTGGACGTACAGCGGCGTCAGCGGACCCAGCCGCGGCGTCGACGCCCGCTCGATCTTCCGGAGCGCCCGCGCGAGCGCCAGCGGATTCCCGGTCACCTCGACGGCCCGGTCGTCGGCGGCCCACTCCCGCCGGCGGGAGTACGCGAACACGAGCAGCGTCACGCCCAGCCCCAGCACTGCGACGGCCTGCAACGCGGTGCGCTGGGTTCGGCCGAGCCACGACCGGGACCACGAGGCCGGGTCGCCCCGAAGCATCGCGACCGCTCGAGCGATCCCGCCGAGCAGGACGACGACCGGGAACACGAGGAGACCGACCAGTCCGACGAGGCTCTGCGTGAGGCTGTAGGCGAGCGTCTGGACGAGCGCGTCCCGCCCCTCGAGATGCGCCAGTTCGTGCGCCAAGAGCGCTTCCATCTCCTCGGTCGAGAGGATGCCGAACAGCCGCCTGTCGACGACGATGGCCGACCCGAGGCCGCCGATGGCGAAGGCGTTGGGGACCGGGAGCCGGGCGATCAACAACGTCGGCGTCCCGACCTCCATCCGGGCGACGAGCCGCTCCAGCCGCTCGTACACCGACGGCGCACGCGAACGCGGGAGGACCACGGCGTCCAGCGACCGCTTGAGCCTCGTCGTCCCGGTCCAGTAACTCACCAGTCCGAGAACGACCGCCGTCGTCGAAACGACGAGCGCGAGCGTCGCCGGTGAGGGCCGGGACGCCCAGAGCGAGGCCACCAACCGGTAGCCAACGACGGCGACGAACAGATATATCGTCAGCGACGCCAGTCCGAGCGCCGCGAGCCCGATCCGTCGTCCGTTCATACGGACGCTATCTCGAGCGGCGGCGAAACTCCTTCGGTCGATCGCGCTCGCCGTCGAGCGCCGTCTCGGCGGTGAAAGTACCGTGTCACGTCCGCTCGCGTTCTGTCGATGAGACGTACCACAAGGATATTAAATGACAGCACGCATGTGGTAGTATAAGGAATTCCGACGCCCGAACAGTCGGTCCTTTCCGGAACGATGGAAGTACAAGAACACGCGACCGAGCACCGGAACGGCATCGAAAAACGCACGGATTGCCGTAGACGGACCGCCGGGTCGTCCAAACTACCTGCCGAGTGGCCGGGTGGAGGCGCTCGCTGACCGACGAGAGAACGATGACGAGTGATACGATCGAAGACGGGCGTCTCGCCGACGCCTCGAACGTGCTGGTACTCGCCCCGCTGACACCGGCGGGTAACAGCGCGTTCCTCGAACTCATAACGGCGACGAGTGCCCCCGCCGAGACGAACGTGGTGGCGATCACCTACACGCAGCCGCCGGACACCTGGATAGAAGACTGGAAGAGCCAGATCGGCGAACTGCCCGGCGCGCTCGCGTTCACCCACGCGAACGGCGCGGAGGTGACCAACGAGATCGAGAGCTCGTCGGTCAGTGACGACACGTCGATAACGGTCTCGAAAGTGGACCCGCGCGAACCGATGGACATCATCGCGCCGGTCACGGAGTCGCTGACCCGCTGGCGGAACAACGACAGACAGACCGTCGTCTCCGTCCAGACGCTCACGCTCCTCCTCGAGTACGTGGACTTCGACACGGCGTTTCGCTATCTCCACATCCTCACCCATCGGGTCCAGAACGACGCCATCGGGTTCTACCAGATGGACCCGGAGGTCCACGACGTAGAGACGATCAACACGCTCAAGCCGCTGTTCGACGCGGTCGTCGAGTTCGAAGACGGCGAGTGGCGCGTCGCCGAGACGTTCGCCGAGAGCGAGCGCGCCTCGACGGACAGTCACGCGCAGCGCCACGACACGTCCGAGACCGAGGCGGAACCCGAATCCGGAGACCAAGGGGTTCTCGGGGCCATCAGCGGCGTCCTCGAGCGCTTCTCCGGATTCGGCGGGTCGGGCGACGCGACCGCGTCGACTGCGGACGAACCGACCGAACCGACTGAGGCGACAGAGACGGCCGAGACGAGCGGTCCGGAAACCGCCGCGGAACCGGACACCCCTTCGGAGGCGGTCGACGGGGGCGCGTCGACCGATACCGCCGGCGACGATTCGGCAGGGGCGGAACCCGGACCCGATCCCGGTCCCGAATCCGATTCGGTCTCCGACGCGGACGTCACCGAACCCGAGACGAGCGAGTCGGAGATCGAGCAGATCCCCGACGAGGCGATGATGACCGACGAGGACCTCATCTGCCAGCTGCTCACCAAGTACGGGGGACGGATGAAACAGACCGACGTCACCGAGGAGACGACGTGGTCGAAGTCCACGGTGAGCCGAAAGCTCTCCGCGATGGAGGAGAAGGGGGTCATCACTCGGGTGCAGGTCGGCCGCGGGAACCTCGTCTTCCTCGCGGGCTACGAGCCGGAGTCCGCGAAGTCGCCGTTCCTACAGGAGAAATCCGACTGAGACCGATACTATGAATATGACACAACCACTACGGCAGGACCAGTACGCCACCGTCCGACGACGACGTGGTACGCAACCGACGAGTTGCGGCGCGCACCGCGCGACTGGGGCCGAAGACTACTGACACATGCCGGAGCAAGCGACTGTCCTGATTGTCGACGACGAGCAGCCGATTACGGACGGCTACGCTCAGTGGATCTCCGAGGAGTACGCCGTCAAGACGGCCTACAGCGGTACGGAAGCGCTCGACAAACTCGACGAAGAAGTCGACATCGTTCTGCTGGACAGACGAATGCCGGACATCTCCGGCGAGGAAGTGCTCGAGGTCCTCAACGAACGCGGCCTCGACTGTCGCGTCGTGTTGGTCTCTGCGGTCGAACCCGACTTCGACATTCTGGAACTGGGATTCGACGCCTATCTCGAGAAGCCGGTCTCCGAACCGGAGGAGCTCCGGGACGCCGTCGAGACGTGTCTCCGCCGCTCGGAGTACGACAACCAGATGCAGGAGTTCCTCTCGCTGGCGTCGAAGAAGGCGGCGCTGGAATCGAAGAAGAGCAACGCCGAACTCGACAACAGCGAGGAGTACGACACGCTCCAGCGTGAACTGCTGCGGCTTCGCGCCGAGCTGTCGGATACGACCGGTGCGCTCGACGATCAGGACCTGCGGGCCGAGTTTCAGAACGGCCGGAAGTGAGCCGCCGTCCCGGATTTCGGTCCCCCGATACGGCTCTGTCGGGTCGACGCTCGCACGTGAAAGCGAGATGACCGACTGTTCTCCCGCCGCGTCTCGACCGGTATCTCCGTCGGCGAAGCGCTGAACGGCGGTTTCGTCCGCAGCACGACGAACGCTCGATCGTCTATCTCTCCGACGAGACCGAAGCGGCGGTTCTCGCTCGCGTCGCGGCGATAAACTCCCGGCTCGGGCGATGACGGAACTGGGGCACTCGTGGTCCGCGTCGTCGAGCGCTCCATACGCTGATTCGCGATCTCGGGGACCGCGGCGTTACGACGGCCCTATCGAGGAGACCGAACCGGACAGCGGGCCGTTCCAGGTGAGCGAAGCCGGAATCAGTTACCTGATGGACAATATTTTTTCTCCGGCACGTGGAGTTACGGGGTGAGACGGAAGGCCATCGGCGTCCGAGGCGGAGGACGTGACCGAACGCGAGATGGCATCTACCGATGACGACCGAGAAGAACGCTGCCGATCGAACGACGTCGACGGAGAGCGACCGCGTCCTCTTGCTCATCGGCCACGAGCAGAACCGCGAGCTACTCGTGGACTTGCTCGCCGCGTCGTACGACGTCGTCGTCGGCGAGGGGGGTACAGACGTCGAAGAGCCCTTCGACCTCTGTATCGTCGACGAGACGCTCTTCTCCCGGTGTCGAGACCGGCTGGAAGACAGAAAAGACGACGAGAGGACCACGTTTCTGCCGTACCTGTTGGTGAGTTCCGAGGAGTCGTCGGTTCGCAACCCGATGACGTGGCAGTACGTGGACGAAGTCGTCACGACGCCGGTCGCGAAGGCGGTTCTGACGGCGCGTATCGACGGACTGCTCGAACGGCGACAGCTCTCGGTGGCGCTGGCACGCGAGAAAGAGCAGAGCGAACAGCGCTTTCGGACGCTCTTCGAGACGGGGCCGGACCCGGTCTTCGTGCTGGATTCCGGAGGCCACATTCGGGCGGTCAACGAGGCGTTTCGGACGCTGACACGCCTGGAATCGGGGGATGTTACCGGAAAGCGATTCGAGGAGATCGACGCGTTTCCCCCGGAGACGGCGGCGACGCTGACGGAGCCACACGACGGGAATCCGGTGACCGTGAGCTACGTCACGCCGGACGGCGAGACGCGGTACGCGGAGGTGAACACGGCGTACACGCCGGAAAACAGGGAACCAGGCGAGATAATCGGCGTGTTGCGAGACGTCACCGAGCGACGCCGTCACGAGCGCCAGCTCGAACGGCAGAACCGGCGGCTCGACGAGTTCGCGTCGATGTTGGCGCACGAACTGCGGAACCCGCTGGGTATCGCACAGATGTATCTCGGAATGGCGAAACGAGGGGAGAAGGCGGCCTTCGACCAGATAACCGACGCGCTCGACAGGATGGAGACGATGATCGACACGCTGCTCGACCTGGCGCGGCGCGGCGAGGCCGTCGACGACACGAAACAGATCAACCTCGGTGCCGTCGCCGAGGAAGCGTGGAGGGCCGTCGAGACGACCAACGCGACGCTGAACTGCGCGGGCGGTGAATCCCTCGTCGCGGACGCCGACCGGTTGGGCGTCGTCTTCGAGAACCTCTTCCAGAACGCCGTCGAACACGGGGGACCGGAGGTGGTGGTGGAGGTGGATAGCTACGACGACGGTTTCTACGTCGCGGACGACGGACCGGGGATCGACGCCGACCAGCAGGAGATAATCTTCGAGCGGGGATACAGCGCGGCCGACGACCGCGTCGGTATCGGGCTGACCATCGTGCGGCGGATCAGTGAGGCCCACGGGTGGCGGGTGGAGGTCGGTGAGAGCGACACCGGTGGTGCACGGTTCGACATCAGCGGCGTCGAGTTCCGCTGAGGCGATGTCGAGACGGCCGGTCAGATACCGGTAGCGGCTTTTTTCTCGCACCTCGGTAATCGGTTCGTTATCGTCTCAATAGCCACGAGAACCGCTATCACGCCACTCTCGGGGAGATGACCTATCGCTGCGTAGGCCTCCTAGCCGGATGTGACCAACACTCACGAAATAGGCCGTACTCCCGCCGACTAGCGCGATAAACTGACCATTTCAGTAAAGTTTTCTAACCATTTCACGACAGTCGAGCGACTATTTCATGACAGCCTACTAATTGTTCGTGAGGGTGTACGGAGCGTTTATCGTTTCTGCCAACAGTAGGACTAGATGGCTAAAACGCCGAATTTCGGGGCTAGTGAAGCTTACTGAACGAGTGAAACAGTTACGAAGCGTCCGAAACTATCCGCATCAACGGCGGGACTAGTTATGAGGATGTTTATCGGCTGAAATAGTACGTTTCCCCGGAAGGAATCCTCTGGTGGCCGGTTTCCGCGACCACCCGCGTCGAAACCGTCTGCAACCGCTGAGACGGATTTAGGTCCTTATTACCCCGTACTCTGTAAGACTGGGTAGAGCAATGAGCACGATGCAGAACCCTACCGAGCAGTCCGAGCTCGAAGACGAACTCGCCGAGACCGACGACGCCACGCGTGTGCGTGATCTGGCTAAGGACGATATCTTCCACCTCCTGCAGAACCGCCGTCGCCGCGACGCGCTCCGCTATCTCGAGGGGGAAGACGAGGAAGTCCGCATGCGCGACCTCGCGGAGCAGGTGGCCGCGTGGGAGCACGACACGACGGTACAGGCGCTGACCAGCGACGAGCGCCAGCGGGTCTACATCGCGCTGTACCAGTCCCACCTGCCGAAGCTCGACGACGAGGGCGTCATCGAGTACAACCAGAGCCGCGGGATCGTCAAGCGCACGGCCGTCGCCGACCAGCTCTCGCCGTACCTCGACGCCGACGAGGACGACGCCGACGAGTCGGCCGAGGAGCCGGACGGGTCCAACGCGCCCTACTACAGCGGGGCGCTCGGCCTGAGCACCCTCGTGGTCGGGAGCGCGGCCGCGGGGCTGGCGCTGCCGACGATGCTCGCGGTCACGGTCGTCGGGCTCGTCGCACTCACGCTGTTCACGATGGTCACCAACGGCGTTCTGGCGTAGAGGCGCAGTTCGTCCTGCCCGGTATGCGGATGCCCCACCGCGGGCCGCGGTGGCCGGCATCCCCTCGTGCTCTTCTCACGTAGCACCGACAGGTGACGCGTCGAGCGACAGTCGAGTCTCGAACGAGACGTTTAGACGACCGCTCTCACGGAGCGATAGCGAGGCCTCTACGAGTCGATCGAGGCACGGCGGTCACGCGGCGGTCTCGCATCGCTCCGAGAACGACTGACCGGAGTCGAGGTATTCGAAGTCGCACGGAGGTCGCTGGCGGTCCCGTCTCGGATGTTTTCAACCCCCCACTCAGGGGTCGTCGCAGTACGACGCGTCGGATACTCGGTCTCGTCTGTCGTCGGGTCGCGCTCGTCGGTTCGCTGTGCGCTCGGCGTTCCGGTCTTCTGAGGTGTCAAGGCGAGAGCGGTCTGCCCGTCTCGGACGTGGAAAGGGTCACCGCTTCGCTCGAATCACTTCGTCGGGGGCGACCGAGTGGTCGAGCGTGGCGTCGAGCCAACTCGCGACGTCGTTGATGCGGAGCTTCGTCCGCGGAGCGAGTTCGTGGATGGACTCGGTCTCGGGGAACAGCTGCTGGTCCATGTTGTTGTTGGCGTAGATCTGGTCGCGGTCCGGCCACGCCGTATCGAACGCGTCGACGACGGGAAGCTTCCGTCGCAGGAACTTCTCTACCTGGTTGACCCGATAGGAGTCGTGGGGGCGGTCGGGCGGTCGGTGGTGGAGGATATCGTCGTCTATCTGCTTGAGCGCGTCGAGGAACACCTGGTCGTTGCGGTGCTCCGGTGGCGTCATCAGGTGCCACTCGACCAACTCCGCGTCGGCGGCGATGAAACTCTCGATGTAGTTGTCGGCCAGGTGCGCTCGGAACGGCAGGGTCGGTTTCAGCTTGACCCCCAGTAAATCGATGGCGTTGTACACCGAGTCCGCTCGGTCGAGGCACTTCTCGAAGGCCGGCCGTATCGTCTCCTCGGCGAACTGCCGCCCGGCCGCTTCGTCGAGCATCTCCCAATCCCGTTCGCGGACGTCTGGGTCCGGGAAGCAACCCAACAGGTCGCAGTAGTGGCTGGCCACGTCCGGGTCCGGTTCGAGTCGATTGCGCGGGAACGTGAGCCCGAACATCTCGAACCCGTCCCGAGGGAGGAAATACCCGCGGAACATCGTATCGAAAAACAGCCCGTGGTAGATGCTATCGGCCCGTATCTCGGGGTCGTTGCCGCGGTGGTGGATGTGGACTGACTCGCGTAGCCCCTGCGTGTACTGGACCACGTCGTACAGCGTCTGGAGATAGCTGGCGTCCACTTCCAAGATGTCGTGCTCGGCGTCGTACTGATCGGCGAGCAGGCGGGCGACCTGTACCTCGTCGGCGTCCGTAGAACCGATGGAGTAACAGCGGTCGATGTCGTCGATCTGCGAGAGGATTATCCGGGAGTCGTATCCGGCGCTCAATAAGAGGCCGTTCTGGCCGGGGAGGCCGCTCCGTCGCTCGAGCGCGCGCTCCATGCGTTCGGCCAGTTCGCTCGCGTAATCGAACTCCGCGGGCCGGTAGACGAACCGGCGCAACTCCCCGGTCCCGTCGGGGCCCAGAAACCCGTCGAAGGGCACCCGCCTCAGATCCTCGACCGCGGTTCGGTCGGTGAAGACGTTCCCGAAGTGCGTGAACTCGCGTATCGCGCCCCGGTCCGGCGAGGCGTCGTCGATGGTGCGGCCGACGTGAGCGGCGTCGCTCCCGAAGACGCGAACGCCCGGAGCGTCGGTGTAGTAACACTCCCAACTGCGGAGCTGGTCGGTGAAGACGCGCGCGGTCCCCGCTCGTTCGATGACTGCTAGGTACGATCCGTTGACCAGGCCGAGGGCGTCCGCCCCCCGGTCGCCGAACGCGTCGTAGAGGTGTTTCGCCGTCGACGTGCTCCCGGCGTCGTCGATGAACGCCTCGCCCCAGAGGACGCAGAGACCGTCCTCGTCGTCGTAGACCTGCGTCCGGCCGGGGAGTCCGAGAGCGACGTCGCTGACGCCGACAGTCACCTCTCTCCCTTCCAACACGCGGTCGTACTTCGCCGGAGCGGCGAACTGCTCGAACGCCTCGCGGTCGCCGAATACTCCGAATACCTCGGTGTTCATCAGTGGGAAGATATTTCGGGAGACACGCTATCGGACTGTGACGCTCTTTGCGAGGTTGCGGGGCTTGTCGATGGGCCGTTCGAGCTGTCTGGCCGTGTAGTACGACACCAACTGCAGCTGAATGTTCGCGAGCAGGCTGGTGAGGTCCGGATGCGTGTCCGGGATCGTCAGCCGCTCGTCGGCCACGTCGTCTACGTTTACGGATTCGGGGGCGACCGTAACGATGTTCGCTCCGCGGGCACGCGCTTCCTCGGCGTTGCTCCGAGTCTGAGTAGAGGGACCGGACCCGAGGAGGGTGAAGATGGTCGTCTCGGGGGTGACCAGCGCCAGCGGGCCGTGTTTGAGGCCGCCCGACGGGAAGCCCTCGGCGTGTTCGTAGGTGATCTCCTTGAACTTCAGCGCGCCTTCGAGGGCGACGGAGTAGTTCAGTTCGTGGCCGATGAAGAAGAACGCCTCCTTATCGAGGTGGTGACGGCTGAGTCGCTCGGCCTCCGTGGTGTCGAGGAGGCGCTGGATGTCCTCGGGGAGGCGTTCGAGCGCGGCGAGGAACTCCTCGCGGTCCTCCCGCGGCGTCCCCTGCGGGAGGTCGTCCGCGAAGTGTTCGGCCAGCAGGCTCAGCGTGACCGCTTGCGAGGAGAAGGTCTTGGTGGCGGCGACGCCGATCTCCGGGCCGGCGCGGATGTACACCGGCGTCTCGACCTCGCGTGCGACCGTCGAGCCGATGACGTTGGTCACCGCGAGCGTCTGTGCGCCCTTCTTCTCGGCGCGGCGAATCGCGGTGAGCGTGTCGGCGGTCTCGCCGCTCTGTGTCACCGCGATCGTCAGCGTGTCGCCGTCGACGGGGATGGTATCGGTGTACTCGTTGGCCCGGTGGGCCGTCGCGGGGATGCCGCGGCGGTTCATCAGGTTACTGCCGAACATCGCCGCGTGGTAGGAGGTCCCACAGGCGACGAGGTGGACCTGTTCGACGCCCTCCAGATCGCCTTCCTCGAGGGCATCGAGGGTGACCTCGCCCGCTTCGGGATCGACCCGACCCTGGATCGTCTTGCGGAGCGACTCGGGCTGGCTGTCGATCTCCTTGAGCATGAAGTGGTCGTACGCGCCCTTGCCCGTCTCCTCGGGGTCCCACTCGACGGTCTCGATATCGCGGGAGACCTCCTCGCCGTTGGCGTCGGTGATGGTCGCGCCCTCGGCGCTGACCTCGGCGACGTCGCCGTCTTCGAGGTAGCTGACCTGATTGGTGAACTCCAGGAACGCCGGGACGTCGCTGGCGAGATAGTACTCGCCGTTCTGCTGGCCGAGGACGAGCGGGGAGTCCTGTCGCGTCGCCAGCAGCTTCTCGTGGCCCTCGACGAGCGCGACCGTCGCGTAGCTCCCTTCGAGCGAGTCGATCGTGCGCTCGAACGCCTCACGCGCGTCCGCGCCCTCGTCCATGTACCCCTCGATGAGATGCGGGATGACCTCGGTGTCCGTGTCGCTCTCGAACTCGTGCCCACGCGCGCGCAGGTCGCTCTTCAGCTCCTCGTAGTTCTCGATGATGCCGTTGTGGACGACGGCGACCCGCTCGGACTCGGCCGTGTGCGGGTGCGCGTTCTCGTCCGTGGGCGGGCCGTGCGTGCTCCAGCGGGTGTGACCGATACCGATCTCGCCGTCGGGGAGGTTCTGGACGATCGTGTTCTTCAGGTCGCTGATCTGTCCCGACTGCTTGTATATCGAGACGCCGTGGCCGTTCTTGACGGCGATCCCGGCGGAGTCGTAGCCGCGGTACTCGAGGTTCTCGAGGCCGGTGATCAGCCGGTCCACCGCGTCGTTCGTGCCGACGCAGGCGATGATCCCACACATCTCAGTACGCCTCCGAGCGGGCGGCGGGGCTCGACGGAGTGATTCGCGTTGGTGCGGTTCGGGGCCGGTCAGACGAAGGGCGAATAGTACTCATCATGATTGCGTGAGTCTACGGTTCTCTCGCTTCTACCGTACACCGGGATGGGGCATTACTATCTGCTCGTTAAGGACTCGGGTGACGTAATTCCGACAGAAGCACAACAGTACCCCCATCGTTTCGGTTGTTTCGGCTTAATCACCCGAGCGACGGTCGGTTTCCGGGTCTTTGCTTATCACCTCCGTTTGTGGCGCTTATCAGGTGTGTAATTCCGTTTCGACGCCCCGCCGTCCGGAGGTTGATCCCCTGAGCACGGCCCCGCGGTCTCGATGGCAAGGGTTGTCACAAGAACGAGAGATAGAGCGGCGTGTACGGCGCGACACGGTCGGAACGCTCGATCGGGCTATCGACCGACCCGCGGAATATCCACGCTTCGCGTGAGCGCGCGCGAACTGACAGTTCACTCCGTTCAGCGCCGTTCATCGCTTCCCGGTCGCCGCCGCGCCGGTCCGAATCGAGCGGCCGACGACGCTCGCGCTATCCGCGATGCTTGAGGACGATGATGTTCTCGCGGCCGTCCTTGTCCTTCCGGATGATGTCCCGGTCGGCCATCCGCGAGAGGAGGCGGCTCACTTTCGCCTTCGACCACTCGGTCTGCTCGACGATCTCCGACTGCTTCATGTAGCCGTCGTTCTCGGCGAGCAGCTGCTCGACGCGGTCGGCGTCGGTCAGCGGCTTCCAGGGCTCCTGGTCGTCGTCCGAACCGTCGGAGTCGCCGCCACCGAAGAGGCGTTCGCGGACGCGGATGAGCGAGAGGAGGACGAGCGCGAGGAGCCCGCCGCTCGCGAGCAACACGACGGAGGGGTTCGAGACGGGCGAGAACACGTTCGTACTGGTGAAGCGAGCGTCGAGCGCCTCTTGCGTCTCGGTCTTCGCCGACCCCGTCGCGGCCGCGAGGCTCGCGACTACGGACTCACAGGGGAGCCCGTCGGCGGCTTCGACGGCGTGGGATTGAGCGTGTCGAGTGTCGGTCGGCTGGTCGACCGGTGCTGCGCTCACCGTGCCGACGCAGCCCGAGAGGCCGACGCCGAAGACCAGCACGCCGACGACGGCCGCCATCGGCACTCCCAGTCTCGGCCCAGCGATGCGGGCGTCTGCCCACATAGCGTCATCGCGCTCCCGGGGCACGGAGGCCCCCCGAAAGTGCGCTGCCGGCTCTCGTCTCACGTGCGGTTTGGGATGGAAGCACTGTCAGTCACTGTTCACACAGTGGGCCCTTTGTGGGATAGTTTCTCTCCCGTTAAACTCGGACGCAGACGGCTGATGTGATTGATAAACGTACAGTTCTCGATCCGGTCAGAACGACTCGTCGGCTTACGTCCACGCGGACGCGACGGAGGTCAGTGCGAACAGCGCGGTGACGACGACGGCCGTCTGCAGGCCTGAGAGCAGCGTCGAGGGGATCGCCTGGGACCAGACGCCGGCGGTCAGGAGGAGGCTCACCGTCGTCACGCCCATGAACGCGGCGTGCTGGCTGACGCCCGCGGGCGCGTCCGCGTCGTCTTCGGCGTCGTCGTCCACGTCGGCGGCCTCGGGCTCGTCCGCGTCGTCGATGGAGACCGTGTCGTCCGAGCGCGCGGCCACTTCCGGCGAGTCCACGTACTTGCTCACGCTGTCGAGCAGCGCCGTCGCCTCGACGACCCCGCGGCTCTGATTGTACTCGATGAGACCGATGTCGTCGAGCTTCGGCAGGTGGGACTGGTACAGCGCGATGTAGACCCGCTGGCGCTCGTCGGACATGAGCTGGCGGACGGTGGTGTCGTGTTCCCACGCGGCCACCTGCTCCGCGATCGTCCGCATCTCGAAGGGACCGTCGTTGTGGATGATGTACGCGAGGACGCGACGCCGCCGCTCGTTCTGGAGGACGTGAAAGAGGTCGTCTTTCGAGATCGCCGTGGGCGCGTCGTCCCCGTCGTCCGCAGTGTCTGTCTCGCTCTGGGTCGAAACGTCGTCGGTCTGCTCTGCGGTTACAGCCATTGGTGTTCTATTCATCCGATTACCCCGGGCATAGATAAAGGGGGGAAGCCATTGCAATCGATTTCAAACGGTTTCCAATCGTTGCACAACTGTTCTATTCATCCCTGCACCTTACGGGTTTGATTATACCGTATCGATCACGCAGTCTAAAGCGCGGTCGTGAGGCGTCCAGACCGGTGGATAGGCCATTAAACGACCCACAATATGAGTCGTTTGGTACGTATCTGGACGTTCCGTTGACAGGTCTGGGTGACCGGTGAACGTTCGCTGGTGGGAGTCGACTATCGGGCAGAACTGGTGATTCAGGGGGTCGAACGCGAGTCCGTCGGTCGGCGCGCGATTAGAGGTGGTCGTAGATGAAGCCGGCCTCGGTCGCGTCGGCCTCGTCTACGTCCGCCATCACGTCGATGAGCACCGGATCGTCGTTGAGCGCGCCCGCGACCTTCGAGAGGTCGAAGCGGTCGAACTCGTCGTGGGGCGTCGCCAGGAAGACGGCGTCGAAGCCCTCGAAGTCCGGCGTGTCCTGAATGGGGATCCCGAAGTGCTCGGCCATCGCGTCGTCCTGGGCGTGGGGGTCGTACCCCTCGACGTCGATGCCGTAGGTCTCCAGTTCGGTGATGACCTCGTCCACCTCGGAGGTGCGGATGTCGCCGACGTTCGGCTTATAGGAGAGCCCGAGGACGAGCACCGAGGAGTCCTTGAGGACCTTCCCGGCCTCGTTGAGCCCGCGCATCGTGAGCTCGGCGGCGTGTTTCGGCATGTACTCGTTGACCTCGCGGCCCTGCAGGATGAGACTCGGCGTGTAGCCCGCGCGCTCGGAGCCGTGAGCGAGGTACAGCGGGTCCACCGGGATGCAGTGGCCGCCGACGAGGCCGGGCCGGTAGTCGTGGAAGTTCCACTTCGTCCCGGCGGCGTCTAACACCTCGTGGGTGTCGACGTCCATGTGGTCACAGATGATGGCGAGTTCGTTCATCAGCGCGATGTTGATGTCGCGCTGGACGTTCTCGATCACCTTCGCCGCCTCGGCGGTCTGGATGCTCGGCGCGCGGTAGACGCCCGCGTCGACGACCGTCTCGTAGAGCGTGGCCACGTCCTCGAGCGTCTCGTCGGTGTCGCCGCTGACGATCTTCACGACCTCCTCTAAGGTCTTGCCCCCGTCGCCGGGCGAGAGGCGCTCGGGCGAGTAGCCGAGGTTGAACTCCTCGCCGGCGGTCAGTCCGGACTCCTCCTCGATGATGGGGGCGAGTTCGGACTCGGTCACGCCGGGGTAGACCGTCGATTCGAGGATGACGGTCGTGTCCTCGGAGATGTGTTCGCCGACGGTGCGGGCCGCGCCCTTCACGAAGTCCAAGTTCGGGTTCTGCGTGTTGTCGACGGGCGTCGGCACCGTGAGGATGACGTAGTCAGCGCGCACGATGTTGTCGGGCTGTGCGGTGAAGGAGACGTCGCTCTCGGCGACCCGGTCGTGACCGGCCTCGCCGGTCGGGTCGTTGCCGTCGCTGAGCGTCTCGACGAGTTCGGGGTCGATGTCGAAGCCGGTGACCTCGAACCCCTCGTCGTCGAACGCCAGCGCGAGCGGCATGCCGACGTAGCCGAGTCCGACGACGCATATCTGTTCGCCCTCGGGACGGGCGCTCTGTTCGCCTGTTCTGTGTGAGACTGATTCGCTCATGCTATCTGGTTTCCGCCGCTGAGCTGCTCGGGAAGGGGTTTCTCTTCCGCCGGTGCGCCGATGGCGAGCGTCTCCGCCGGGACGTCGTCGGTGACGATGGCTCCGGCGGCCACGAAGGCGTCCTCGCCGACGGTGACGCCGGGGAGAATCGTCGCGTTCGCCGCGATGGAGGCGCCGTCCTCGATGGTCGGGCCGACGAGTTCGGACTTCTGTCTGATGGGATACTGGTCGTTCGTCAGCACGGCCTTCGGTCCGACGAAGACGTTGTCACCGATGGTCGTGTTCTGCGGTACGTAGACGCCCGTCTGGAGGCTGACGTCGGACCCGATCGTCGTCTCGCCGTCGATGACGGTGTCGGTCCCGACGACGACGTCGTCGCCGATGGTCGTGTTCTCGCGCACGAGGACGTCGTGCCCGGTGATGAGGTTCTCGCCGATCTCGACGTCGGTGTAGATCGTCGTCCCCGAGCGGATGCGGGCGTCGTTGCCGACGACGGTCGGGTCGGCGTCCTCGCTGTGACGGTAGCCGACCGTCGCGCCCTCGTCGATGTCACAGTCGCGGCCCAGGTCTGTCGCAGCCATGCTACACCTCTGTGTCGCCGACGTCGGCTGCGGCCGCGCCGCTGCTGTTGAATCGGCGCAGGAGAAGGCCGACTGTGGCGATGCTCGCGAGGACCACCAGTGTCTTGCTCGATTTCATCGGAATCACGTTTCCCCCTCGGGCCGGTCCGGCCCGTGGGCTATTCCAACGGAGTACCCCTACCGGGTTTATTATAAAGGCGATAAGGGTTATGCGGCGGCAGTCCCGACGAAAACACGCAGTTCAGGCGCTGAAAACGCCGCTTATCTAATTCATAATAATGCGGGTAGCTCGACATAATACGGGACGCATGTCTCAGGACAGCCCCCCCGCCCGAATTGGCCGCCGAACGTTCGTCACCGGTCTCGCGGCCGCCGGTGCCGCGCTCGTCGGCGGAACCGCGGCCAGCGCCACTGCGACCCGGACGGAGAGCGGAAGCGGTCCCGCGGTCGCGTGGGAACGGAACTACAGCGACGAGGCGTACGACGTCCACCTCACCGCGGCGACCCAGACGGCCGACGGCGGCTACGCCCTCGCCGGCACCGGCGCGCCGGCCGGGAGCGACGGGGCGCAGTACGGGATAGTCAAGGCGGCCGCCGACGGCTCGACCGAGTGGGTCGCGTTCGTCGACGACGGCGATCCGGAGACGAACGACGTCTCCCTCTGCGATATCGTCCAGACCGCGGACGGCGGCGTCGTCGTCGTCGGATACGCGACGAATCCGACTAACGGCGGCGACGATCTGGTCGGCGGTAAGGTCGCCGAAGCGGCGAAGGTGACCGCGAGCGGCGACGTGGCGTGGGTCGTCCAGCACGACGCCTTCGAGGACGACGAGAGCGCCGACCTCGACGCGGGCAACAGCGACGACTCGCTGTTCCTGACGGCGACGGCGACCGACGACGGCGGCTTCCTCGCCGGGGGTACCTTCGAAGGCAGCGCGTGGCTCGCCAAGCTCGACGGCTCGGGGAGCATCGCGTGGGAACAGAACTACGACGGCTTCAGCGTCGAGTGGGTCCGGCCGCGAGACGGCGGCTACCACGCGGCGGTCGATGCGGACGACACCTGTGCCGGACTGGTGCTCGATTCCGCCGGCGAGGTTCAGCGGCGAGTCACGCTCGGGATCGACTACGGCGCGACCCCGTACAACCACGAGTTCGCGCTGACGAGCGACGGCGGCTACGCCTACACCGGCCGCGACGAGGGCCGCGAGGACATGGTCCTCGGGAAGCTCGACGGTTCCGGCGCGCGTACGTGGCGCGCGGAGTTCGACGGTCCCGCCGGGGATACCGACTTCGGGAAGCACGTCCTCGAAACGGAGGACGGCGGCTACGCCGTGGCCGGCTACATGAGCGTCGACACCGCTGCCGAGTACGCCCCGACGGTCGTCCGCACCGACGGCGACGGGACCGAGCAGTGGCGGTACCTCTTCACGGAGTCCGAGGCCGACGGCGTGGCCGACGTCCTCCAGACCGAGGACGGCGGCTACGCGGTCCTGCTCGCCTCGGGGACGAACACGCTCGTGAAGCTCACCGCCGGCACCGACGCCGAGGAGGAGACGACGCAGGAATCCACGGAGACGGAGACGCAGGAACCGACCGAAACGGCGACGCAGGAATCGACCGAAACGGCGACCGAAGAGCCGACGGAGACGACGCGGGAACCGACGGAAACGCGGACCCAGGAACCGACCGAGACGCGGACTAAAGAATCGACCGACACCGCGACCCAGACGTCGGAATCGACGGCGACGGACGCGCCGACTGACACGTCGGACGGCACGTCCGGGGACGCCTCGACGGAGACGGCGACGCGACGGACCGCCACCGACGCGCCGACCGAGTCCGGGAGCGACGACGATTCGTTCCGCTGTATGCTGTAGGCCGTCGCACTCTTCCTTCGGCACCGAACCGGGTCACTTTTCGATGGTGTCGCTACCGAACGACCGGCGACTCGTCTCTTCGAGCCGGACACCTCCGCTTGCGAGTCTTCGTCCGAGAGACGGTTCTCGGAGCGTCACAGCGTAGAAAACGAGGGGAATCGACCACGAACCGAGGCGGCGTCGGGACGACGCCGCCGGGCGAGTGAGCTACTGCGTGGTGGCGGGCTTGCGGGTCTTGCGGGTCGCGTCCTTCGAGAGCTCGTCGATCTCCTTGACGAGTTCGAGGGCGCGCAGGCCGTCTTCGCCGGTGACCGGCGGTTCGGCTCCGGTGCGAACCGACTCGACGAAGGCGTCGAGTTCGTGTTTCAGCGGCTCGCGGTTCTCGACGCTCAGCTGCTCGACGAAGCTCTCGTGGCGGTGGGTGAACTCGCCGTCCTCGCGGATGTACTCGGGGGCCGAGCCGCGGGTGACCTCCAGCGTCTGGTCGATGTAGTCGACGGTCACGCGGCAGGTCTCGGCGGAGATGGTGAGCTTCCGGACCTTCTCCTGGGTGACGCGGCTGGCGGTCAGTTGCCCGACGACGCCGGACTCGAAGGCGAGGTTCGCGCTCGCGTAGCGGGCGTTGCGGTTGCCGACCGCGTCGACCGACTCGACCTCGTCGTCGACGAGCGCCAGCAGGATGTCGATGTCGTGGATCATCAGGTCCATCACGGCCGACTCGTCGATCTCGCGGTCGAGCGGCGGGCCGAGGCGGTGGGCGTCAACGGCGATGACGTCGAGGTCCTCGACGAGGTCCAGCAGGGTGCTGACCGCCGGGTTGAACCGCTCGACGTGGCCGACCTGGATGTTGACGTCGCGCTCGTCGGCGAACTCGATGAGGCGCTCGCCCTCCTCGGCGTCGGAGACGAACGGCTTCTCGACGAGGACGTCGACGCCCGCGTCGATGCACTCGTGGGCGGTGTCGTAGTGGTACTGGGTCGGGACGGCGATGGAGACGGCCTCGGCGGCCGACAGCAGGTCGTCCAGCGAGCGATAGCGCGTGTCGTACTCCTCGGCGACGGCGCGCGCGTTCTCCTCGTCCGCGTCGTAGACGCCGACGAGTTCGGTGGTCGGAAGCTCGCGGTAGACGCGGGCGTGGTTGCGGCCCATGCTTCCGACGCCGATCACGCCGACGGGGGTGGGTGTAGTCGTTGTCATAGTAGCGGCGTTTCAGTGATGGCAGCGGTTATCTGCTCGATGTCGTCGTCGTCGACCTCCGGGTGGACCGGAAGCGAGAGCGCTTCGTCGGCGGCCCGCTCCGAGACCGGTGCCGAGGCGCTGTACTCCTCGTAGGCTCCGAGCTCGTGGATGGGCGTCGGGTAGTACACCGCGCTGCCGACGCCGTGGTCCGAGAGCGTCTCTTTCAGCCCCTCGCGGTCCGGACACCGGACCGTGTACTGGTGGTAGACGTGCCGGCGGTTCTCGGGTTCCGTGGGCGTCTCCACCTGCGTGTCGGAGAGTCGCTCGGTCAGCTTCCGGGCGTTCTCGCGGCGCTTGCGGTTGAACTCCGGGAGCCGTTCGAGCTGGGCGAGGCCGACGGCGGCCTCCATGTTGGTCATCCGGAAGTTGTGGCCGACCTCGACGTGGTCGTAGCCCGAGACCTCGCGGCCGTGGTTGATGAAGCGTTCGGCCGCGTCGGCGACGTCCTGGCGGTCGGTCGTTATCATCCCGCCCTCGCCCGAGGTCATGTTCTTCGTCGGGTAGAAGCTGAAACAGCCGACGTCGCCGATCGCGCCGACGGGCTCGCCGTCGTAGCGCGCGCCGTGTGCCTGACAGGCGTCCTCGACGAGCGCCACGTCGTAGTCGTCGGCGATGTCCCGCAGCGCGTCCATCTCGGCGGGCAGGCCGTAGAGGTGGACCGCCACGATGGCGTCGACCGGGTCGTCGCTCTCGCGGATCTTCTCCTCGACGCTCTCGGGGTCGAGGTTGTACGTCTCGGGGTCGATGTCGGCGAAGACCGGCGTCCCGCCCGCGAACTGGATGGTGTTGGCGGTGGCGACGAACGAGAACGGCGTCGTGATCACGTTCGCGCCCTCGGAGACGCCGACCGCTTCGAGCGCGGCGTGGAGCGCGGCGGTCCCGTTGGTGGCCGCGACGCCGTGGTCGGCCTCGCAGTAGTCGGCGAACTCGGCCTCGAACTCCTCGACGACGTCGCCGGCGGCGAGGTAGCCCGAGTCGAGGACATCGAGGACGCGGTCGCGCTCGGGCTCGCCGATCGTCGGCGACGCGATGGGGATCTCTACCATCCGTCGCTCACCCGTCTCGGCTGGTATCGTTCGGCCGCCCGCGAACGAGGCGCGGACGGGGTCTGCGATTCGGTCGGTCGTTCGTCGCACGGCGCGACAGTCCCTTGCTCACTCGGATGCATGGTCGATTTGGGCGGCCGCTCCGCCGTCTTCAGACTTCTAGTGCACCAGACAGGGCTTTATTATGGGCGAGGTAAGCGCGCTCCCGCCGTTTAGCCCCCGGCCAGTCGTCGCTGAATGGGTGGCTAAATCACCCCCCGTTCGGCTCGGTTTTCCTTAGGCGGCGGCTATCAGATCGGGTTCAGAACCGTTGAACTCGAACGATCCTGACCGCTTATCAGGCTCGGGTGCTTCCGGCCAACCGATGAACGAACGCCTCGGTACAGTCGCCGACCTACTCGCCGTGCTCCTGTTGCTCGGGGCGGCGACGGCCGTCGTGGTAGTCGAACCGCCCGGGGGAGCGCTGCTCAGGGTCCCCCTCTTGCTGCCCGCTATTCTCTTCTTGCCGGGGTACGCGCTCGTGAGCTTCTTCTATCCGGACGCGCCCCGAAACCAGGCGGCCCGAAACGACGAGGGGTGGAGCCTGACGCCGCTGGAACGGGCCGGGTTCGCCATCGCGGCGTCGGTCGCCATCGTCCCGATCATCGCGCTCGTGTCCAACTTCACGCCGTACGGCGTCCGCGGCCCGCCGGTGTTCGGCGGCACGATCGTCGTCACGGCGGTCCTGACTCTGGCGGCGTTCGTCCGCCGGGCCCGACTCCCGGCCGAACGCCGGTTCCGAGTCCGCGGCGGACTCGCCGAGGGTCTGGAGAAGTACTTCACGACGAGTCGCCGCGGTGCGCGACAGCACTCGCCCTTCGAGGTCAAGAGCGACCGCCACCGCGTCCTGAACCTCGTCCTGGTCGCCACCATCTTCCTGTTGCTCTCCAGCGTCGCCTACGCGGCCGTCGGCCCGACGCTCCCGTCGCACGACCAGGACTCCACGGAGTTCTACCTCCTGGACGAGAACGGCGAGTACCTACTCGGCGTCGAAGAGCCGGTCGACGGCGGCTCCGTCCCGGCGAACGTCGTCATCGCCAACCACGAGAAGGAGGAGATGCAGTACACGGTCGTCGTCAAGCGTCAGCGGGTCTCGGTCGGCGATAATCGGACGCAGGTCCGAGAGGAGCGCGTCACCGACCGATTCCAGACCGGGGTCGCCGCCGGCGAGACCGAGCAGATAGAGAAGACCTTCGAGGGCGGCGGCGAGAACGTCCGCGTGCAGGTGCTGCTCTTCCGCGGCGACGCGCCCGACGACCCGTCGGCGGCGAACGCCTACCGCGAGGCGCGCTTCTGGCCCGCGGGCGACCCCAGGGAGTCGGGGGAGAACTGATGTTCCCCTGGGGGCATCTCGCCTTCGGCTACGTGCTGTACTCGCTGACTCGTCGCGCGCTCGGGGTCAACACCATCGCGGGCCGTGAGGTGATCGTCCTCGCGCTCGCGACGCAGCTGCCCGACCTCGTCGACAAACCGCTGTCGTGGTCGCTGTCCGTGTTTCCGAGCGGGTACGCGGTCGCCCACTCCGTCTTCGTCGCCGTCCCGCTGGGGCTGGCGGCGCTCGCCGTCGGCTGGAAGTACGACCGGGTCCGACTCGGACTGGCGGTGCTCGTCGGCTGGTGGTCCCACCTCGTCGGCGACGTCATGCTCGCTGTCCTGACCGGCGGGGCCTACACCGTCACCCGCGTGCTCTGGCCGGTCGTCGTCCTCCCCGGGTCGCACTCGGAGCTCTCGTTCGTCGAGAAGTTCGTCTACTACGTCGGCGAGTTCATCGAACTGCTCGGCTCGTCGGCGGGACCGTACGTCTTCGCCATCTACTTCGGACCGCTGCTGCTGGCGGCGATTCTGTGGCTCGCCGACGGCGCGCCGGTGGTCCGCGAACTGTGGGACTGGGCCGCCGATCCGCACTGACGCTTCCGCGTCGCTCGGTGGCCGTTGCAGAAACTGTTGCACCCGTGTGACCGTTTCCCTACGACGACCGCTTCGTCTCCTCGGTAAGGGACCTCAGCGACGAGATGACGAAACGACCGAACGACTGCCCGTCCTGTAACTAATTACAGCTAATTGACCCGGTCCTGAGGGCTTAGCACGTAGATAACGGTATATACCTTCTCTATAAGTAAAGCACTACTTCTTGAACGACGAGGTGACATGGTAGATGTCTCAATTCATCTCGACGAAGCTAATCCCTGGGTGGTCCACGACGGGACATACGCCCGGGGAACTGCCTTCGTCGATGACGAACGCCACGACGCGGCGGATCTCGCCGCCCGCTTCGGCTCGACCGAGTCGAAGGCGGAGTTCCGCTCGGCCCTCGACGATCTGAATGGGTATTACGCCGTCGTCCATCGAACGTCCGACGAGGTGTACGCTGCAGTGGACCGCGACCAGTCCATGCCGCTTTACTACGGATGGGCCGACGGCAGTCTCTATCTCGGCGACGACGCACACTGGATTCGAGAGCAGTTAGGTGAGCGGCCGCGGGACCCGCTGGCCGAAGCCGAGTTTCAGGTGACCGGCTACGTCACCGGCGGCGAGACGCTCTATCCCGACCTCCGGCAGTTACAGGCGGGCGAGTTGCTCGCCGTCGGTGACGGACGCGATACCGCGACTCGGGAGCGGTACTATCGCTATCAGCCGTCCGGATCCGCCTCCGGTAGTGAAGCGGAGTTCCTAGAGCAGTTAGACGACGTGCTCGTAGAGGCCTTCGAGCGAGCTATCGACTTCGCGGACGGCCGGACCATCGTCGTCCCTCTCAGCGGCGGCTACGACTCGCGGCTCATCGTCCTGATGCTCGATTATCTGGGGTACGACGACGTCATGGCCTTCAGCTACGGCAAGTCGTGGGACTCGGAACACAAGGTGAGCAAGAAGATCGCGAACGAGGTCGGCATCCCGTGGGAGTACGTCGAGTACACGAACGACAAGTGGGACGACTGGTTCAACTCCCGCCGTCGTGAAGACTACTACGACTTCTCGTACAACTTCGGCGCGCTCCCCGGTTGGGCCAACCTCGCGTGGCCCTCGGTCTGGGAGCTGAAAAAACAGGGACGCATCCCCGACGACGCCGTGTTTATGCCGGGTCACACGGCCGTCTCGCCGAGTGAACACTTCCCGAACAACATCTTGGAGACTGACCGCGTCGGGCGGGAGAAGGTCGTCGAATTCCTCACGAACGTCAACTACAAGCTCTGGGACTGGGACGACGAGCGCTTCGACTCGATGCTGGACGACCGCATCCTCCGCGAGGTCGGAACCGACGAGTACGACGATCCCGACGACGCTGCGAAGGCGATCGCAGAGTGGTACTGGCAGGAGCGCCAGGCCAAGTTCATCACGCGAGACGTGGATGTCTACGAGTTCTGGGGCCACGAGTGGTGGATGCCGCTGTGGGACCAGGAGTTCGCGTCGGTCTGGCAGGACATCCCTCTGGAGTACCGCGAGGACAAGGCGCTGTACCGACGCTACGTCGAGAACCTCTACACCGAACACACCGGGGTCGAACTCGGCCAGGCGCAGGAGACCGAGATGTCGAGCCCGATCCGGCGCGCCCACCAGTGGCTCTATCACTCGTCGCTGTTCGACGTCGTCCGACCGCTGTACGCACGCGGACGGTATTACATGGACCCGCGGGGCTGGCCCGGTGCGATGTCGCGCAAGCAGTTCGCGTCGCTGTTCACGGGCCGCCAGCGGGCGTTCTCCTTCTTCGGGCTGGAGGCCCTCGATAAGATGTCGTTCGATCCGCCTGCGAACATCGACACCCCGACCGACGGAAAGATCACCATCGATTGGGACGCTGCCGATTCGGAACCCGAACCGGGTGAAGAGCGCCGACAGCGCGGTCGGACGACCGACCGGGAGTTCCCGATAGAAGTCTCGTAAGCGAACGACGGCGTAGCTACTCCGCGCTGTCGAGAGACAGGAGAAGAGATACCTACCGATCTATTCGTCGGTCGCGGCCGATCGATTCCGGCTGGGTGCGGGTACTGTCCGAATCCATCTAGAGCGTCTCGGTTTCCATGAGATGCCATTCGCCGTCGTAGTGGTAGGCCAGTCCCTCCTTGCCGCCGCCGACGTGGTACCCCATGTCGTAGTCGTGAAGCGGTTCGGCGTCTGAGAGATCGGAGGGCAGGATCATGCCGTCAGAGCGAGGGCGGATATTGCCGTGGCCGGTCGGGTCAGTCGCGAACAGGCCGTGAGTGGCATCCAACACGTAGTGAGAGGCCGCGTGGAAGTCGGGGTCCCGGCAGCTGAACGTCGCGATGAAGCCCTCGTCGTAGTTCCGGACAGTACAGTCGCGGATGCTGAGCTTCGAGCTCTCGTGGACGTTGATCGCCCGGAGGACGTGGTCGTGGTTGTGCGAAGTCGACCGGGGATTGATGCCGTTGAAGTAACAGTTGCTGATGGTGAGGCCGTCTGCGCCGCTCGCGTAGAGCTCGACCGGGTAACTCTTCGCGCGGCTGTTGCCCTCGATGTAGCAGTTTTGGATGAGGTTCGCCTTGCCGACGCGGGCCTCGATCCCGTAGCTGTGATTCAGCTGGGCAGCACCGCCGATGAGTTTGTTAGTGTAGCCACGGAGACGGAAGCCGATGCCACCGTTCGAACTCGCCTTACAGTTGGTGAACGTCGTCCCGTGCGGAAGTGCGTCTCCCTCGGTGCGGAAGCCGTCACCGCCGCACACCCACGTCTGACAATTGTGGAAGTAGACGCCGAACGTGCCTTTGTTACGGCCGCTGTCCGGGTCGGTGTATCCCTCGATGGAGACGCCGTGTGAACCGGTCCGGTAGATGACGAGGTTCTCGAAGGAGGCGAAGGGGGCCGCGCGGACGCGCAGGCCGACGTCGCCGCCGACGATCTTCAGGTTCTGGACCACGGGGTTGTTGCGGTAGTCGTTCATCCCGCGCCCGAGCACTTCGATGACGTTCTCGTTCGAGTGGCTGGCGTCGATGACGGACCCGGAGGGGTGGCCGCCGGTCAGCATGACCTCCTTCTCCTCGTAGTCCAGCACGACCGGGAACGGCTCGCCGGCCGCTTCGGCGTCGTACGAGCAGTGGACGTAGATGGTGTCGCCCGAGGACGCGGCGTCCCAGGCCTGCGTGATGGTGTCGTAGCCGCCGTCGCCGACGACCAGCGTGCCGCCGAGGTTGAGCGCGTCGCCGCCGACTTCGAACGGCTCCGACGGGCCCTCCTCTGCGGCCGCCGCGTTGCCCGACATCGCAGCGACGCCGAGGCCCGCCGCCCCGATGGTGAGCGCCTGCATGAACGTCCGTCGACCGCTGTCGACGTCTCCGCTCGCTGCTTCGGTCCGCTGGTTCGCTACTTCGGTCTGTCGGTCCGCTGCTTCGATCCGCTGGGCCGCATCTTCGGTCTGCTGGGCCGCATCTCCGGTCTGTAGTGGTTCTTGCTCACTCATTCTCTGTCAACGTCTATCCAAAATACTGTTTTACTTATTAATTTAATCTTACAAATAAGTAAGCGAGCGTACTTACCTGTCCGTAAGTGGGTTCTCAGGCGCTCTCGATGCGACTCAGTGCGAGGGCGTCGATCGACGGCGTTCGCACCGTTGGTATCCACTTATCGACAGAGAAAACTGCCCCATCGGCGTCGCTCCCGGCATTTACGGGCACGATAATAATCACCTTGGGGCGTCTGGATTGTGCTACTGAGAAACGTGAGCCCGAGCACTCCATCGGACGACCGGGTCGCCCAGGCCGTGACGCTCATCTCGAAGAAGTGGCATCCGGTCATCATCCAATCGCTGCTCGACGACGGACCGCTGCGGTTCAACGAGCTACAGGAACGCCTCGACGGCATCTCGGGCAAAGTGCTGACGGATAGCCTCGAAGACCTCCAGGAGAACGACCTCATCGAACGACACGTCGTCAGCGAGTCGCCGAAACGCGTCGAGTACGACCTCACCCGCGCCGGCCGGGAGCTACAGGCGGTCATGGAGACGCTCGCCGACTGGGGGAAGCGGAACCTCGGCGAGTCGACGCGGCCCACCGTGCTGGTCGTCGACGACGACCCGCGCCTCGCGCGGATGCACGCCGGCTGGCTCGCCGAGGAGTACGACGTCGAGACGGCGTTCAACGGCAAGGACGCCATCACCGCGCTCTCTGACGAGATCGACGTCGTCCTCCTCGACCGGCGGATGCCGGGCCTCTCCGGCGACGACCTCTTGGAGAAGATCCGCGAGGCGGACCTCGACGCGGGAGTGGTGTTGCTCACGGCCGTCGAACCGGACGTCGACGTCGCCGACATGGAGTTCGACGCCTATCTGCTGAAACCCGGCGAGGAGAGCGAAGTCAGGGAGGTCGTCGCGGAGGTGCTCGAACGGACCACCGCCGACGAGGATATCACCGAACACTACTCGCTGCTGGCTCGCCGAGCGCTGCTCGACGCGCGGCTGACCGCCGCCGAACGGGAGGCGAGCGACGAGTACCAGCGTCTGCTCGAACGGCTCGAAACCGTCGAGGCGGCCCTCGACGACGAGCCGAGCGAAGCCGACGAGACGACGGCTATCACGGAACGACTCAACCTATGACTGCTACCGCAACCGACTCGCGCTCACCGCGGGTGTTACTCGTCGAGGACAACCCGGCGGACGCCCGCCTGGCGAAGGAAGCGTTCTCCGAGATCGGCGCACGCGTCTCGCTGACCGTCGTCCACAACGGGAGCGACGCGCTGGCGACCCTCCGCGGGGAGGGTCAACGGGACGACGACGTCGCCCCGCATCTCGTCCTCCTCGACATCAACCTCCCGGGCCGAAACGGCGGCGACATCCTCCGGGAGATCAAGTCCGACGACTCGCTTCGCCGCATCCCCGTCGTCATCCTGACGACCTCCGACGAGTCGAAAGACGTCGAACGGATGTACGACAACCACGCGAACGCCTACGTCACGAAGCCGGACTCGGTCTCCGAGTACATCACCGTCATCGACCACCTCCAGTCGTTCTGGCTCTCGACGGCGACGCTACCGCGCGAGCGACGAGTGCGATGACCGGGACCGTAGACGTCCTCCTCGTCGAGGACAACGACGCCGACGCCCGCTACGTCGAGGAACTGTTCCGCGAGCCGATCCCCGTTCAGGAGGAGCGGTTCCCGGGGCTCTCGGACGCCGGCGACGAGGTGCGGATTCACCGCGAGACCTCCCTCGCGGGGACCACCCGGACGCTCGAATCCAGCGCCGAGACGCTCGACGTCGTTCTCCTCGACCTCCACATCGACGACAGCGGCGGGATGGAGACGCTGGAGGGTGCGTTGGAGGCCTCTCGGGACGTCCCCATCGTCGTCCTGACCGGCGTCGACGACACCAGCGTCGGCGCGGCGGCCATCCGGGCCGGGGCACAGGACTACCTCGTCAAGGACGACGTGAACCGGGACTTGCTCGAACGCACCATCCGCTACGCGATCCAGCGCCACGAGACCGGCCAGGCGCTGCGCGAGCGCACCGAGCAGCTCGCCATCATGAACCAGCTGACCCGCCACGACGTGCGAAACGACATCAGCCTCGTCGTCGCCCGCGCCCGACAGCTCCGGAACGAGGTCGACGAGCGCTACGCGGACACGCTGACCGAGATCATCACCGCGAGCAACCACGTCCTGCAGCTCACCCGGACCATCGGCGACGCCGTCGAGGCGGCCGACGAGGACCCGGACGACTCCCGCCTCGGTGCCGTCTCCCTCGCCCGCATCCTCGAGGGCGAAGTCGAGAAGGCCCTCGACCTCTACGAACCGGCGGAGATCGAGATCGGCGGCGACTACGAGGACGTCGAGGTGTGGGGCGACAGCCTGCTGGGGTCCGTCTTCGGCAACATACTCAGCAACGCCATCATCTACAACGACGAGCAGACGCCGCGGGTGGACGTGACCGTCACCGTCGAGGACGACACCGTCACGGTCGACTTCGCCGACAACGGTCCCGGTATCTCGCCCAGACAGCGCCGCGAACTGTTCTCCAGCGAATCGTCTGACTTGGACGGCAGCGGCCTCGGTATCGGCCTCTTCCTCGTGCGCCGACTGGTGGACCGCTACGACGGCGACATCGACATCTCCGATAACCAGCCGAAGGGGTCGGTCTTCTCGGTCGAACTCAAGCGCGCGTAGCCGTTCGCGGAAACGCGCCGAGCCGGGTTCGCTATCGCCCGTCGATAGCACCTCGGTAGATGGCTTCGAGGTCCTCGCCCATCTGATCCAGTCCGACGATGCTCGAGCGGCCGGAACTGCGCTCGTCCGCGTCGAGTACGTCGGAGAGCGCGTCCGCGAGTTCGGTCTCCCCGTCGCGGACGTAACTGTTCTCCACGCCGTCTAAGACGTCCGAGACGAAGCCCACGTCTGTCGAGACCACGGGGACGTTACAGGCGGCGGCCTCCTTGACGACCATCGGGCCGCTCTCGCGCTTCGAAGTGACGAGCATCGCGTCGCTGGCGTTCATGTAGTACGGAACGTCTTCGTAGGGGACGCCCGACATCGTCCGCAAGCTCACGCCGTCGAGTCGGGAGACGACGCGCTCCGCGAGCGGGTGGTTCTTCACGTCGCGCTCCGGCGGATAGGGGAACAGGACGGTCGTCTCGTCCCGTGGCCACCCGAGGCGTTCGCGGGCCTCGGAACGGTCGACCGGCCGGAACTGCTCGGTGTCGACGCCCCACGGGAGTATCTGGTGGGGCGTGTCGAGATACGCGCTCATCGTCGTCGAGGGCAGGATCACCTCGTCGCTCAGGCGCGCCGAGAGCCGGCTGAGCCGCGGGACGAAGCTCTCCTCGTCCATGAGGTCGGAGCCCCACAGCGTGAGGACGACAGGTCGGTCGGGCTGGGCCAGCGCGAACGGCCCCATCAACCCGTAGTGGGCGTGGATCACGTCGTAGCCGTCGAGCGAGTGGTCCAGCACGTCCGGGTAGTACCGGAGGTAGTCGGTCACCGACCGGGACTGGTCGGCGTCGTGGGTCCCGGGGACGGTGACGGTCGTACACTCGATCCCCCGCCGTTCCAGCGCTTCCACCTGCTTGTCGAAGAACGACCGTGGGGTGTTGACCAGCTGGAGGACCCTCATGTGTCGACGACGGCCTTCGTGCGCGCGGTCTGGTCGGAGCCGAGGGTCTCGTCGTTCATCGCCAGCCCGAGCATCCGGAGGATGACGCCCGTCGCGTCCTGCTTGTCGTCGAGGAGCCGCTCGCGGCGGGCTTCCCAGCGGTCCGACTCGGCGTCTTCGAGGATGGCGACGGCGCGTTCGAGGGCGGCGTCCTGCTCGTCGTCCTCGTTGAAGTTCCAGAGCAGGTCGTACTCCGCTTCGAGTTCGTCGGTGTAGCCCATCGTCAGCGAGTTCATGTACACCGCGGGCGTCCCGAGGACGGCGCACTCGGAGGCCATCGTCGCGCCCTCGCCGATGAACAGGTCGGCGTGCGCGAGTAACTGGTGGATCTCCTCGGGCGGGACGAGGGTCCGACAGCGTTCGAGGTCGTCGGGCAGCGGTACCTCGGAGGTGATGAGGACCGTCGCGCCCGTCGCTTCGAGCCGGTCGACGGCGTCGTGGATGTCCCGCACGCCCGACGCGCCCACGTCGTGCGAGGAGTCCCACGCGCTGAGGCGGACGACGACGAACTTGTCGTCGGGGTCGACGCGCAGGTCCTCGAAGGCCGACGTGTCGGGTTCGAAGCGGTCGGGGTGGAGGTAGGCGAGTTCGTGGTACGAGGGGTACGTGACTTGATTGTCGCCCGCGTCCTCCGTGTAGCAGGTCGGCGTCGCCACGTAGTCGGCGACCGGGTGGGTGATCCTGTTGATGAGCGTCGCGTGTTCGGTGTCGGTGAAGACGACGCTCTCCGCGCCGACCACCGCGGCGGTGTGGGCGGCCGTGACGCCGCCGACGCCCGCGACGACGTCCGGGTCGACCTCGAGCGCGTAGCGGATCGACCGCAGTTCGTAGGCGGTCTGGACGACGGCGAGTTGGGCCAGCGACCCGGACTCGTTCGCCAGGACGGTGTGGTCGATCTCGTAGCTGTCGAGCAAGTCGACGGCGACTTCGTTGTCCCGCGCGACGACGTGGACTTCGCGCCCCTCGTCTTCCAGCGCCCAGATGGCGTGTTTGAAGAAGTGGACGTGCGCCGGGTGCTGGATGGTGAACATGACGGTCATGCGTGTCGTCTCCCCCTGTCTGTCGTCTCGTGACTCTCCATACTGGTACAAGCCCGCCAGATACCGTTATTATGGAGATGATAGCCGGCTCCGCGTCCGAAACGCGACTGTGTCTCTCATCCGATCCGACCGAGCGGCGTTCCCTCGACGACGGGGACGAGAGCGTTTATGCAGTGGCAAAACGAGCAAGCGCGGTGATAGGTGCGCCGCTGTGACGCGTAGCGGATAAAAGAACGACTTCGAAACGCGGAGCCCCGAGTCAGTTGTCGGGGTAGCTGTTGTCGTTGACGAAGTAGTCGTCGTTGTCGCTCGGGTTGGTGATCCCGTTGTAGAGGACGCAGTCGTAGATGCTCACGTCCTCGGCCTCGTACATCTTGATGGCCTCTTGGCCGTTGTACGCCTCGGCCGTGAGCCCGAGGATGGCCGTGTCCTCCGCGTTGTTGATGATCGGGTGATGCGTCGAGCGGTACTCGCCGTAGGCGACGATGCAGTCGTCGCCGTTGATGGTGATACAGCGGCGGTAGTCGTCGCCCGGCTGGTCGACCGTGAGGTCGTAGAAGCGCGACTCGTCGCGCTCGCAGCGGATGGCGTGGCTCCCGCCGTACCCACCGCTGGCGTCGCCGGTGATGGTGACGCTCTCGACGAGAGCCGGGACGTCGTCGTCCGAGGCCTTGAGGTCGATGGCGGTCCCGCCGGACCGCATCTCGATCTCGGAGTCGAAGATGGTCACCTCGCCCGCGGACGGCGAGACGGAGATGGCGTCCTCGGCGTCGTCGTCGTCGTCGACCATGATCGAGACGTCCTGGATCGTGGTGTTGTTGGCGGAGTTCGTCACCCGGATCGCGTCACCGGTAGCCGATTCCATCCGGATGTCGGTGTCGTAGACCCAGAAGTCGTCGCCCACGTCGAGACGGATACCGCGCTGGTTGCCGTCCTCGGGACGTGTCTCGTCGACGACGACCTCGGCGTGTTTGATGTAACCGAGCGGCCCGTCGATGCGGATGTTGGCGACGTTGCTGTTGCGATAGCTCCCGCCGTAGACCATTATCTCCCCGTCCTCGGCCGAACTGTACAGGCCGTTATCGGGGAACCCACCGAGCTCGCAGTGTTTGAACCAGATTCGGCCCTTGTGGGCCGGGCTGATGATGATGCCCGTCGGCCCGCCACCGCCGACCGGCGACGGGTAGTGGTCGTTGGGCGTGTTCTCGGAGTACTCCCCGCCGTCGAGTGCGGTCACGTTCTTGACGACGGCGATCTCGTCGGGATCGATGACGTCGAACTGGAACGGACCCCACGTCCCGGTGTCGTGCTGTCCCCTGACGTGGACGTTTCTGACGTAGAGGTCGTTACACTGCATCTGGAGCGCTCGGAGCCCCGTGTTCGACTCCGTGAAGTCGAAGTCGATGTTCTGGACGCGACCCCAGTCCCCCGGGCTGTACGAGGTTCCGAGCTTGAACAGGCGAGCCGGCCCGTCGAACTCGTCGGCCGGCGCGGGCCTGATGGTCGCGTCGTCGCCGAACATGGCGAACGACTCGAAGCCCGTGTGCCGGAGCTGCTCGTCCATCAGGTACTCCCCGGGTGGGAAGTACAGCGAGATGTCGTCCTCTCCGCTGACGAGCTCCTCCAGTACGCCCGTTATCGACTCGCTCCCGTCGTTGGCTGCGCCAGCCTCGACCACGTTGACCGGGTCGTAGCTGTCGTGATACGCTGAGGCAGTTCCGCTGGTCGCCGCTGCTCCGACCGTGGCACCGACCCCTGCGAGGAACGTCCGTCGACCGATACTGCTGTTACCGCCGCGGCCTCCCTTCGGATTATTCATCCTACCCTCTACGGAAATCCGACCCTTGTTAAATGCTCCGACTTTTCTTCGATAATACCATCAAGAAAAATTCGTCTGTTCCAATTTTACGTACCAGATGGAAGAGATTCTTTCAAATATGCTTGATACATACGTTGGAAAATACACCGCGTCCCCACCCTAGTCCCACGAGGGGAACCGGGCGGGCGTTCACGTGTTATTCAACACCGAATGTCTATCTGAATCGCGGTTCGAGCGGACGGCGTCTCGCCGCTCCTCTGCTAACCGTTGCCACGCGGTCTGTTGAGAGTACACATACACGGGTCACTCTATCTCTCTCGCGGGCGATCCGGCGACGGTCGTCTCGCGCGCGACGTCGTCGAGCACCGCCGCGTTCATCGCCAACTCGGCGTCGTCTCCGACGGTCACGTCGGTCGCGACCGAGACGTGGGGATGGACCGTGACCCGGTCGCCTACGACGGCACCGCCCGCGAACCCGCAGCCGAACGCGACGGTGGTGTCCTCGCCGACGTGGACGTGGTGTGCGACGTGGACCTGTCCGCTGACCTTCGCGCCCTCGTGGAGGACGGTCTCCTCGAAGACGGCTCGGTTGACGGTGCAGTTCTCGCCGATCTCGACGCCGTCCTCGATCCGGACGGTCCCCTGATGGGGGAGGCGGTGGAGCGCCTCCTCGTCGTCGCGGACGAACCCGAACCCGGGCCCGCCGATGCGGGTCCCGGTTCCGACGGTACAGTCGTCGCCGATGGTGACGCAGTCCGCGACGTACGCGTGCGGACCGACGGTGCAGTTCTCGCCGATGGTCGCGCCGTCCTCGACGACGGCGGTCGGGTGGACGCCGGTCTCCGAGCCGCTATCGAAGAACGCCTCGACGGCTTCCACGAAGGCCAGTTTCGGGTTGTCGGCGTAGATGAGGGCCTTTCCGGCGGCGTCGGTGACCGACGGCGGACAGATGACCGCGCCCGCCGCCGAGTCCGCGAGGGGCGCGGCCTCGTCGTAGACCGAGAACGCCAGATCGGTCGCTCCCGCGCGGTCCAGCGAGTCGACGCCGGTGACCTCCGTGGCCGACCCCGCGTGTTCGAGGCCGAGTTCGGTGGCGATCTCCGTCGTCGAGTGAGCCGTCGTCATCTTCGTCGGCAAGTCGTCGCCCGGCCTCCTTACTATGGGTTCGGTAAGTCCCGGCTCGGCGTTCGCTAAACGAGCGCGCCGTCACGGCACAAACGCGACTTTCAACGGCCAAAAACGGCGTTCTCCGTGAAACAGTCGTTCAGATTGACGGTATCGGCGCGAGGTCGGACCCGAGCGCGGTCCCTCGCTGTGCTTACTCGATACATAATAACGGCCCTCTGTCCCCAGAGAACAGACGAGATGGAGACCGTGACGAAACCCCGGACGGAGAGACGCTCGATACGACGCCCGACATAAGCCATGTACCAGGGAAAGACAATCGCCGCCGTCGTTCCGGCGTACAACGAGGAGGGCCTCATCGGCGAGGTCATCGACACGCTTCCGGAGTACGTCGATCAGACCTACGTCGTCGATGACGGCTCTTCCGACGGGACGTGGGCGGAGATTCAGGAACACGCAGCACAGGTGAACGACCGCGACCGCACGGCCGATTCCCCGCCGGCGACCGACGGCGGCGTCGAAGCGGACCGCCGCGTCGTCCCGATCCAACACGAGGAGAACACCGGCGTCGGCGGTGCCATCAAGACCGGTTACAAGCGCGCGCTCGACGAGGAGATGGACGTGACCGTCGTCATCTCCGGGGACGGACAGACCGAACCCGACATCGTCCAGCGCATCCTCGAACCCGTCGCGGACGGTCGGGCCGACTACTCGAAGGGGAACCGGCTGCTCGACCGGGACCGCAGCGACATGCCCGCCTTCCGGCAACTGGGCAACTTCATGCTGTCGTTCCTCTCGAAGGTGGCCAGCGGCTACTGGAGCGTGATGGACCCGCAGAACGGGTCGACGGCCATCTCCCTGGAGGCGCTCGAACAGTTGGACTTAGACGAGCTGTACGACGGCTACGGCTTCGTCAACGACCTGCTGGTCCGCCTCAACGCGAACAACATGCGCATCGCGGACGTGGCCCGGCGCGCGGTGTACAAGGACGAGACGAGCCACATCTCCTACAGGTCCTTCATCCCGCAGCTGTCCCTCCTCCTGCTCAAGGGGTTCCTCTGGCGGCTCCGCGCGAAGTACCTCGTCAAGGACTTCCACCCGCTCGCGTTCCTCTACTACCTGGGCGCGTTCGCCGTCGGCACCGGCGGTCTCTTACTGCTGGGCCGTGCGAGCGATACGGGCGAGGGCGCGGGCGTCGGCGAGACGCTCGTCCTCGGCGTGCTGGGGATCATGTGTCTGGTCATGGCGATGATATTCGACCGCGAGGAGAACCGGAACCTGCAGATCCGGGAGGACGGCCGTGACGCCTGATCTGACCGACGGCGGACCCGAACAGACGGACGCTCGGTCCGAGGAGATGAACTTCTCCTTCGAGTGGTACGAGGAGTTCGTCCGCGACGTCGACGCCGCCGGCTACGAGTTCGGCCGGTACGGCGACCCAGTCGAGTCCGGGACGGCGCTGTTGCGCCACGACGTGGACCTCTCGCCGGAGCGCGCCCTGCGGATGGCGAGGATCGAGGACGAACAGGACGTCCACAGCACGTACTTCTTCCTCGTCTCCTCGCCGGTGTACAACGTCCTCAACGAGGACACCCGCGAGGTGCTGACGGCGATTCAGGACCTCGGCCACGACGTGGGCCTGCACTTCAGCACCCACCAGTACTGGTCGCCCGAAGACGTGCCCGAGACGGACGAACCGATAGCCGAGCGAGTCGCCCAGGAGTGGGACATCCTCTCGACGGTCGCCGACCCGATCGAGACGGTATCGTTCCACATCCCGCCCGAGCGGGTCCTCCGCCACGAGTTCGACGGCTTCCCGAGCACGTACGAACCCCGGTTCTTCTCGGAGATCGGCTACTGCGGCGATTCGAGCCAGCGCTGGCGCTCGGACCCGCCCGAAGTCGACCGGTTCGGCAGTAAGATGCAGATACTCACTCACCCGGGTCTCTGGGGCGAAGACGACGACTCCTTCGAGGCGCGGGTCCGCGAGGGCGTCGCCGAGATGCGCGAACGGACCAGCGACTACGCCGAGGGCCGGTACGTCCTCCAGAAGTTCGGGTGAGCGCGGCCGCGTTCTCGGTATCGCTCACGGCGACCGCTCTCGTGCTATCATCTCCATAGACCGCGTTTAGGCGGCCGATTATAATGGGACTGCCCGGTGTGGACCGGAACACGAACCAGCCGTCCGCGACCGACGGCGCTCTCACCGCATGACACGACACCGCATACCGACTCCGTAGCTACAATGAGCCCCAACACGACAGACTCTAGATGGTTCGATTTCAGGCTGGACGTCGCCGCCGCAGTCGTCGGCCTGATACTCGGCCTGTTGATGGTACCGCTCCGTTTCCTCGCTTCGCAGGTGTACATCGAGACGATCCCCGTCGTCCTCGCGCTCGCGTGCCTGCTGTATCTGGTCAGCGTCCGCGTCTCGAACACGGCCGACTTCCCGACGCTGACGCCCACGCTGACGCGAGTACTCCCGTCGGTCGCGTTCCTCGGGATGGCCGCGCTGGTGGTCGTCGCCGTCCATCAGTCGCGCTCGTTACTGTTCCACTATCTCGCCGTCTGGACCGGCATGGTCGTCCTCGCGCAGGTGATGTTCGCCGACGAGCGCGACTACCACGTCGGCCTCCTCCTGGCACAGGTCCTCGTCTTCGGCATGGTCGTCCGCCTCGCGGGCGCGTTCACCGCGCCCGGCTACGTCGGCATCGACGTCTGGACGCACGCCGGCAACTGGGCGCCCGCTATCAAGGAGGCGAACTCGCTGGCCCCGATAGACACCAACAAGTACTACGCGTCGCCGCTGTATCACCTCCTCGTCGCCGTCGGGAGCCAGCTGCTCGGCGTCACGATTCGCCAGTCGCTGATTCTCACTATCGGGATTCCCATCGCGCTGTCGACCATCCTCGTCTACGCGACGGCGAACGTGCTGGTCGAACAGCGCTGGGCCGTCTTCGCCGCCGCCGTCTACACGCTGAGCGGCAACGTCATCGAGTGGGGCATCCACCTGATTCCGACCGGACTCGGGCTGGTGTTCTACATCGGCATCATCTACGCGCTGACCCGCATCATGTCCACGTCGTACAAGATTCGGGACTTCCTGCTGGTCGTGGTCTTCAGCATCGCCGTCATCCTGACGCACCAGATCTCCTCGTTCATCATGCTGATATTCGTCGGCGCGGGACTGGTCGCGAAGGTGTTGCTCTCGACCGGCCTGCTTCGCCCGGTGCGGTCGACGGGTCTCGGCGAACAGGTCCGCGATACGACCAACCTCACGGGGTTGCTCGTCTTCGACCTCGGCCTGATAACGTTCATGTGGTCGCTGACGCCGTATCGTGGGTCGTCGTTCCTCGAAACCATGCTCAGTTTCTTCCTCAACACGCTACGGGAGTCGGCGGGCTTTCTCAATCTCGCGGGCGGGTCCGGCGGGAGCGCCAATAGCGCAGCGGAGACGGCGGGACCGACAGCGATGGAGCAGTTCGTCGGCTATCTCGACGCCATGGGCCTGCTGCTGTTGCTGCTGATAACTATCGCCGGGAGTCTCTACGTCCTGCATCGCCGGCGCACCTCGCAGGTGACCATCGCGAGCATCATCGCCATCGTCGTGATGCTCGTGTTCATCTTCGGGTTCCCGCTGTTCGGCATCCGGACCTTCGTCCCCGGCCGCTGGCTCGCCTTCATCACCGTCCCGATGGCCATCGTCGGGGCGATCGGCGTGGCGTACCTCGCCAGCGAGTCCCCGAAGGGAGTCGCGATCGCCCTCCTGGTGGTGTTCACGCTCGTCTATCCGCCGGTCACGATGCTGTCGAGTCAGGGGACGCTCGACGACCCCGCATTCGACGGCGTCCAGACCCGCTACAGCTACACCGAGAACGAACTGGACGCCGTTCGGACCATCGCCAATACCACGAACACGTCACAGCAGTCGCTGGACCCGGCGGACCGGATCACGACCGACCACCCCTACGGGACGGTGTTCGAACGGGCCTGGGGGGTGAACGCGGAGCCGGTGGTCATCGACAACGGCTCGACGACGAACGAGACCGTCGTCTACCGCGAGTACGCCCAGTCCGGTGCCGAGTACTATCAGAACGGACGGGGCGATCCGTTCCAGCCCAAGATCCGACAGGAGAAACTCTGTCGCGGCTACAGCGTCGTCTACGACAACGGCGACGTGGCGGTCTGTGAACGCTCGGTGAGTTCGTAGCGGCGTCGGGGTCGGGCGCTGTCCCCGGCCGCCGCGACCGTCTCTCGCTTCGGCCGTCGGCTGCACGCGGCGGTTCTGACCCGTGCTCGCGTCTGGTCTCCTGTTCGATTGCTAGCCGGTGGGTTGTCGACGCCTCGCTCGACGACACAGCGGCGGACCCGGCGGCTCTCCGTCGAGCGGTCGCGCCGTCGAGACGCGCAGCGGGGCGAAGACGGCGCGGAGCCCTCTCCGAAAAAGTAACCGTGACGCTCTCTCAGCGCCCCGCGGTCGCGGGAGTCCGCGTCTCGGCGACTTCCGCGTAGAGGTCGAGGAACGCGCTCTCGACGGTGTCGGGGGCGAACCGTTCGAGCTGTTCGGGAATCGCCGCTCGGTGGCGTTCGTAGTCGGCGACGAGGGCGTCGAAGCCGTCGGCCAGCGCCGCCGGGTCGTCGGCCTCGAAGCGGACGCCCGCGTCGCCGACGATGTAGTCCGTGCTGCCGACGTCGGAGGCCAGCACCGGGGTGTAGGTCCCGAGCGCCTCCAGTAAGACGCGGCCGAACGGCTCGTCGAGCAGGCCGGGATAGACGAAGGCGTCGGCGTCCTCGTAGAGCGGCGGCACGTCGTCGTGATCGACGTATCCCAGCCAGTCGATGGCGTGGTCGACGCCCAGCTGCCGCGCCAGTTTGTGCAGGCCCTCCTCGTAGCCGCCCGATCCGGCGACCCGAAGCGTGAGGTCCCCGTGGTTCGAGAGCAGGCGCGGCATCGCCCGCACGAGGCTCTCCTGGCCCTTGTTCTCCTGGAGTCGCCCGACGTGCAGGAGCGTGAACCCGTCGCCCTCGTCTAACGGCCGGTCCCACTCGGGGTGGTAGAACTCGTCGTCGTAGAAGTGCGGGACGACGGTGATGCGCTCCCGGTCGACGCCCATGTTCGCGTAGTCGTCCTTGATATGGGGCGACAGCGCCTGGAAGGCGTCGACGTCGTGGATGGCGGTCATCGCGTCGTCGACGTAGTTGACCTTTCCGAGCGAGGAGTAGACCGACCGGAGGCTGTTCTCGACGCCCTTGCGCCGGTCGACGTCGGCGTGGGCGATGCAGTTGATGCACTTCGCGGTGCCGTGACCGGTACACTTCTCGCCGTCGTAGTAGCGGAAGTCGCCCTTCGGACAGGCCGGCAGGTAGGAGTTGAGCGTCGACAGCGTCGGTACGTCGAGATCGGCGAGAATCGGGATGAACCCCGGCGAGTAGGTGTGGACCATGTCGTGGGTGCCCAGCGCGTCCACCTCCTCGCGCATCGCGTCGAGTTTCGTCAACAGGGGGTGGGGGAGCTTCCCGAGGCCGTCGTGGAGGACGTACTCGACCCGGTCCCGAGCGGGCAGTCGCTCGGGGTCGGCCTCGGCCTGACTGGCGACGTAGACGGTCAGGTCGTGATGGTGTGACAGCTTCTGGATGAGCAACTCCGAGGTCCGAGTCGCGCCGACGGCCCCCGTGCCGGGACACTCGGCGGGGATGAACCCGACGTCGAGCGTCGGTCGATCCGTCTGGTCGTCGGAGCCGTCCGTGACGGCGGTTTCGGTCATTACCCGGTGTTCGGCGTCCGGAGTCGTTATTATCTGTCTAGTAATCCCGACAGGCCCATAGCGGGGTTTCGGCCGCCGTATCTATCCGATACATTTGATATCGAGATTCCATTAAGAGCGATATAATAAGGCCCTTCGGACGCTACGGATCAGACACGAATGCCATCACGAGCTGTGGAGGATCGCAGATGACAGAACACAGTGACCTCGACGTCCTGCTCATCGGCATCGACGCGGGCTGTCTGCCCGTCTTCGATCGACTCAACGACGAGGGACGCATCCCGAATCTGGCATCGATATACGAGGACGGCGTCGCCGGGCCGCTGGAGTCGCAGATTCCGCCGTGGACGCCGAGCGCGTGGCCCTCCCTGTACACCGGCGTCAACCCCGGCAAGCACGGGGCCTACAGCTTCGTCAGCTTCGACGGCTACGACTGGGAGGTGGTCAGCCGCGACCACGTCCGCGAACACAGCATCTGGGAGCTCCTCGACGACCGCGGCAAATCGAGCGTCGTCCTGAACGTGCCCGTCACCGCGCCGCCGGCCGAGATCGACGGGGCCGTCGTCCCCGGCTTCATCGGCCCGGAGGACCCGCCGTGTCACCCAGAGGGCGTCATCGACGACATCAAGGAGGCGCTCGGCGAGTACCGCGTCTACCCCAAGTACACGCGCGGCGAGACCGACCTCTCGGACGCCGAGAAGCTCGAGGAGTACCACGAACTCGTTCGCCTGCGCCGGAGGGCGTTCAGCTACCTCCTCGACGAGTACGAGCCCGACTTCGGGTTCGTCCAGTTTCAGAAGACCGACACCGTCTTCCACGAGTTCCTCGGCGACGAGAGCGCGGTCAACGAGGTCTACGAGACGACCGACGAGGAGATCGGGAAACTGCTCGACGACCACGACCCCGACACGGTCATCGTCGCCAGCGACCACGGGATGGGACCCTACGAGAAAGAGGAGTTCCGCGTCAACGAGTACCTCCGCGACGAGGGGTACGTCGAGACGGTCAAGGGCGGCAAGGGGATGCCCTCCTGGAACCCGATCCGACAGGGCCTGCGCGAGGGCGAAGACGAGACCTCCTGGGAGCCGAACATGATAGAGCGCATCGCCGCGACGGCCGCGAAGTTCGGACTGACGGCCAACCGCGTCGGTGCCGGCCTGCGACACGTCGGCCTCGAGGAGATCGCGAAGCAGTACGCGCCGAACGGCGTCGTCCGCACCGCGAACGAGCAGGTGGACTTCCGATCTTCCATCGCGTATATGCGCGCCCGGACGGAACTGGGCGTCCGCCTCAACGTCGAGGGCCGCGAGCCGGAGGGCGTCGTCCCCGAGGCCGACTACGAGTCGGTGCGCCAGGAGATAATCGAGTCGCTCCGGGACGCTACCGCGCCGGACGGCGGTCCGGTCTTCGAGACGGTCGCGCCCCGCGAAGACTACTTCGAGGGACCGTACGACGCGGGCGCGGTCGACATCGTGACCGTCCCCCGCGACTTCGATCACTTCCTCTCGGCGCAGTTGCTCGGCGACCACTTCGGCGAACCGGCTGAGCCGTGGAACCACAAGCTCGAAGGGATCGTCGCCGCTACGGGCGAGGGGATCGACGAGTCGGCGTCGCTCGACGACGCGCACCTCTTCGACGTCGCGCCGACCGTCCTCGGTGCGCTGGGCGTCCCCTACAGCGACCGGATGGACGGGACGCCCCTCCCCATCGTCGACGACCCCGGATCGACCGCCTACGACGCCTACGAAGAGGAGTCAGCGGCCGCCGCGACGGCCGACGACTCGGCGGTCGAGGGTCGCCTCTCGGACCTGGGCTACCTCGACTGACGCGCCGCTCAGACCGATTCTCGGTGCCGTGTAAATCCCGCTGTTCTGCCGCCGCTCTCCTAGACTGCCCGGCCGCGGCGCTCGCTCACCAGTCGAGCGTCGCGTTGAGGACGGCACCGACGAGGATGACGTTCGCCCCGAAGTGGAGGAACGTGATGAACAACAGCAGCGTCCCCAGGAAGCCGTACCCGCTGTACCCGCCGCTCGTCTCGACGTAGTAGTGAAAGGCGACCTGTAACGCGACCAGCCCCAGCGCCGCGAACGCCGTTCCGGGAACCGCGTGACGGACGGTGGCCGAGATGGGCGGTAAGACGTAGTAGAACGGGAAGAAGACGAGGACGAGCGACCCGACGACCAGGAGGGAGCGAACGAGTAGCGAGGACTCCACCGCCGACTGGTCGAGGTCGAAGGCGAGGGCCGTCGCCGCGAGGAACGCGAACGCGAGGAGTAACACGGCGACGACGACGAAGCTCTTCTCGACGCGGTCGAACAGGGAGCGCTCCGCGCCGTCCTCGTACACCTCCTCGAAGGCGAGCGTCAGCCCCCGGAACACCCTGCTCCCGCTCCAACCGGTGAGCGCGACCCCGATAGCGCCCGCGATCTCGCGGCCTCTCGTGTTCTCGAGGACGCTTTCGAGCACCTCGCTCCCGCTCCGGGAGAGCGTCGAGTGGAGGACTGCGACCAGTAGGTCCCCGGCTCCGAACGTGGACAGGACCGCGAGCGTCAGTACGACCAGCGGGACGAACGACGCCGTCGCGTAGTAGGCGATGCTCGCCGCCTTGAACGGGACGTTCTTCTCCCGGATCGTCCGGAAGACGCGTCGTACCGTGGCGAGAAGCGTCATAGCGTCACCGTCGGGACGCGTCGGGGACGGTCCGACTCCCGGCGGCGGCCGAGAGACGCGACTCGTCGGTGCGCGCTCGTGACGAGGGTCGCGGCGTGATAGATGTCACGGGGAGAGGGATGAGTCTCCTGACGGAGCGTCCGCTCGCAGCCGTACTGTCGACACCCGGTCGGATCGATCGCCGGCGGGAGCGATCGTCGGGGAGATTACTCTGCGGTCTGCTTTATCGCGACGTCGTCCAGCTCGGCGATGAGGTCCTCGGGGAGACACGAGAGCTCCCACTTGAGCCGGGACTTCAATTCGCGCTTGCCGCGGTTTCGAAGCTTGTACTCGTTCGAGCGGTCGTCTTTCTTGCCCTTCTCGATGAGGCGGGCTTCGACCAGCGTGTCGAGGTTCGGATAGAGGCGGCCGTGACGGATGTTCTGGTCGTAGTGTTCCTGCAGCTCGTCCTTGATCTCCAGCCCGTGTGGCTTGTTTAGCTTCGCTATCACGTACAGGATATCCCTCTGAAATCCTGTCAGGTCGTGCATTGACATCTCGTCTGTTTCGTCGTTCCCGACGGCTATATACCCCGTTTACCGTTCGATTTTTTTGATATTGATTAAGGACGGATCGCGTTGTCAGGGCGCTGGTGGGATAGTGTGTAACGATTAGCGACTCGTCCGATTTGTCCGACAGGTACCGAATGAACGCCCGTTGCTCACGAATCGTTGAACGGGAGCTAGCGACTGTTCTGTTTCGGGCTTAAGCGGATGGTAAGGCGGCAACAGTACGGATATTCGGCTATTCTGGAAGGGAAACGTCGACCGCGCTCACGTCCGCGCTCTCGATCTCGCCGTCCTCTCGGACGAGCGTGAAGTGGACCGTCGTCCCCTCGCCGGGCGTGCTGTTGAGCCAGATCCGTCCCCCGTGACTCTGGACGATTTTCCGACAGAGCGCCAGCCCGATGCCCGTCGAATCGTCCCGGCCGGTCGTATAGAAGAGGTCGAACGCCTGCTCCTGCTCGTTCGGGTCGATCCCCGCGCCATTGTCCGCGACGGTTATCTCACACCGTTCCGGTTCGAGGGAGACGCCGATCTCGATGCGCGGGGGGTCGTCGCCCGCGTACTTGATCGCGTTGCTGACGAGGTTCTGAAACAGCTGTTCGAGCCGGTGTCTGTTGCCCCGGACGACGGGTAACTCCGCGACGGTCAACTCGGCGTCCGCCTCTTCGAGCCTGACCTCGAGGTCGATCCGCACGTCGTCGAGCACGTCGTTCAGGTCGACGAGCGTCATCTCGTCGTCGTCGCGGCCGACCCGGGAGTACTTGAGCAGGTCGTTGATGAACCGGCGCATCCGCTGGGCTCCCTCGACGGCGTACCCGATGAAGTCCCGCGCGTCCTCGTCGAGGTCGTCGCCGTATCGTCGTTCGAGCAGCCCGAGGTAGTTAGACACCATCCGGAGCGGCTCGCGCAGGTCGTGCGAGGCGACGTACGCGAACTGTTCGAGTTCGGCGTTCGACCGCTTGAGTTCGGTGACGACCGTGTCCAGTTCGGACTGGCGACGCTCCAGTTCGTCCTGGTGCTGTTTGAGCTCGGTGACGTCCTTGAAGATCAGCACCAGCGCCGACTCGTCGCCGACGTCCAGGGGTTTCCCGTTGACGAGGAGCCAGTGTCTGGGGCCGTCGGAGCGGTCCGGATCGGGGTCGTATCCCACCACCGACGGGCCGGTCGAGAGTATCTGCTGGAAGTGAAACTCCATCGAGGAGACGGGCTGGCCCGACTCGTCGTAGATGCGGCCCGACAGCTGATCGGTGACGCGGGCGCACCCGGTATCGGTGCTGAACTGGAGGATCTCCTCGGCGTGTCGGTTGACGCGCGTGATCCGCCCGTCGACAACGATGGCGATTCCCACCGGACTCGTCTCGACGACCTGCTTCGAGAGGTTCGACCAGCGGTCGATCGACGTCCAGTCGTCGACCTCCCGCAACCCGTCGTCCCGTCGCTCCTCGGTCGCGCCGTCGAGTGCACCGCTGTCCGCGAGCGCGGTCCGAACCGTCTCCTGCCGGAACGCCGCCGGATCCGCGTCCGTGAGCCGCTCGTCGTACCTGCCGTCCTCGGTGTTCGACTCGGCGTCGCCGTGTTGAAACAGAATCACCGGCAGGTCGCTTCGGCTCTCCTCGACCGCGGCGAGAAACGAGGCGACGTCGAGTTTCGGGAGTCGCGTGTCGACGACGAGGCAGTCGACGATACCCGTCCTGAGTCGGTCGAGCGCGGCGTCGGTCGACTCGGTGACGGTGCCGACGACCGCGACCCCGTCGACCGTGGGGAGGAACGACCCCAGCGCCTCGACCGTCGGCCCGAGATAGAGAACTCCTGCTTGTCCAGTCATCGGTTACCGATCGGGACCCGTCCGGTCCGAGATATCCGGGGTGTTCGCCGCGTCCGACCCTACCTTCTGTCCGGAATCAGCCATAGCTAGTAAAGGGAACGAAGGCCCGAGTAAAATGGTTTTGTACGGTTAGACGACCAGTCTCGCCCTACTTACCTCAGGGTAAACGGGGCCACCAACCAGTCGGTTCGCTGAACTATATGTGGCGTTGTCGCCTTCGAACGAACAGAGGCAGCAAAGATGACTGAAACCCCATCCGTCGCCGAGGTCCCCGAGGTGAATCGTCGATGAAACTACCGATCGATCAGCGCGTCGCCGTCGCCCGAGAACTGCTCAGTGGCTGGTCAGAGGACGAATACGAGGGACTGTCCGCCGAGTGCAAGGTAAATCTCCAGGAGGCAATCGATTTCCTGCAATACTACGAGCAGGCACGCCGAGAAGATGAGGTAAAAAAATGAGCCACGGCCAATCTTTCGACGAGGAGAACGTCGAAGCGGACGATTGGCCGGACTTCGAACTGGCCCCCACGTACAACCCGAAGTTCCTCCCCGCGTCGGTCGAGGTCGAGACCGACGAAGTGGTGCTCTACGACCCCGAGGACTGCGACGGCGGCAGCGACCGGTGGATCTCCGCCGACCGCGACTCGCACGTCTCGCTCTCGGATTCCCAATAACCGGATTATCACGCGCTGTCCCGCCCCGCGACGCTTCGTCCGGCCGCCGTCCCGCCGCGCCGTCGATGTGGCCCCCTGTCTGCACGCTCTCCAAATCCCCCAGCGTCGACGCCGACCGACATCGTACCGACCGAATACGGGCTTTAGCAACCGGATAATAAGGTGTATACGGGCCGTCGTCTCGAACGGAGTGGGCTCGGCTCATGGAGCCGCTGTTCGTGGCGCGACCGCCACGGCGGGCCGACCGCGGCCTCGATGCCGCGTCGCCTCGTTTCGAAACCTACCCCCACCCCACCACCCCCAACCCCACCCCCCACCTTGCTGTGATAGCAGTTCCCGCAGTGACTACTACGGATCGCGGCTCTCCGACTGACTGCCCGCCCGACTACTACGGATCGCGGCTCTCCGACTGACTGCCCGCCCGTGACTTCGCTCGTCGCTCGGTGCGTAGCTCGGGCGCAAAAGTCGATTTCCGCGCGATCTCCCCTCCAACTGTCCGGATATCCCACGACGGTATCGAAATGACCGATACAAATATGTCGCCTCCAGGTTCCAAATAGTTCTTAATGAGCAGCCAAACGCCGGAGCGGATTTCGACGGGGATCTCGGGACTCGACGAGGTGCTCCACGGGGGTCTGATAGCGAACCGCAGCTATCTGGTCCGCGGCGAACCGGGGACGGGGAAGACGATCCTCGGGACGCACTTTCTCAAAGCGGGAGCCGACCGGAGCGAGACGGTGCTGTACGTCAACCTAGAGGAGACGACCGAGGACATCAAGACGAACGCCGCGACGCTCGGCATCGACCTCGACGACGTGGCGTTCCTCGATCTGAGCCCGGACTCGGAGATGTTCGCTCACAACCAATCCTACGACATCTTCGCGCCGAGCGAGGTCGAACAGTCCTCGCTGACCGACGCCGTGACCGAACGCGTCGAGGACCTACAGCCCGACAGGGTGTTCATCGACCCCATCACGCGGCTCCGGCATCTGACGCCCGACGACCACCAGTTCCGCCAGCAGGTCATCGCCTTCATGCAGTATCTCCGGGAGGCCGGCGCGACCGTCGTCTTCACCTCCCAGAACACGGAGTCGATCCCCGACGACGATCTCCAGTTCATGAGCGACGGGACGATCAAGATCGACCTCGGCGAGTTCGGGCGCACCGTGACCGTCCCCAAGTTCCGCGGGTCGCAGATTCGAGGCGGGACACATGCGATGCGGATCCGCGACGAGAGCGTCGCGGTGTTCCCGGAGCTCCAGCCCAGCAGTTACGACCGCGAGTTCGTCGCCGAATCCATCCCCTCCGGCGTTCCGGAGATGGACGAGCTGCTCCACGGCGGTGTCGAACGCGGGACCATCACCGTCATCAGCGGCCCGACCGGCGTCGGCAAGACCACGACGGGGACGCAGTTCATGAAGGAGGCTGCCGACCGGGGCGAACGCTCGGTCGTCTACATGTTCGAGGAGACGAAGGGGACGTTCCTCCGGCGGAGCGAGGCCATCGACATGCCCGTCCGACAGATGCTCGAACGGGACGCGCTGAACGTCCACGAGATCGAGGCGCTCGACTTCTCGCCGGAGGAGTTCGCCCACCTCGTCCGCGAGGACGTCGAAGCGCACGACACCAGCATCGTGATGATCGACGGGATCGACGGCTATCAGCTCTCGCTTCGGGGCGAGGAGTCCGGACTCGTCCGCAAACTGCACACGCTCTGTCGCTACCTCAAGAACATGGGCGTCACCGTCATCCTCGTCGAGGAGACGGAGGCGGTGACCGGTCGGTTCACCGCCACCGAAGCGGGCATCAGCTACCTTGCGGACAACATCGTTTTCCTCCAGCACCTCGAACTGGAGGGGCGGATGCGCAAGGCCATCGGCGTCCTGAAAAAGCGGACTAGCGACTTCGAACGCACCCTCCGCGAGTTCCGCATCACCGAACGCGGCATCGAGGTCGGCGAGTCGCTCACCGACCTCCGCGGCATCCTCAGTGACGCGCCGACGACTCGCGTGCGAGCGGAGGAACAGGACGACTGATGGGCGTCGCGTTGGTCCTCGCCCTCTCGAAGAAGCGACGGAACCTCGAGTTGCTCGCGGACCTCCTAGAGGACGTGAGTACGGAGGTGAGCGTCGCCACCGAGGTCGACGAGTTCGAGGCGCTGTTGACCGAACACGGGGAGATATCGATGGCCGTCATCGACATCGACGGCTTCACGCGCGACATTTGGGACCGCTCCGAGCGGCTCCGGGAGGCGGGTATTCCGGTGCTGGTCCTGACGATGTCGGCCCCCTCGGACATCCGCGAGGAAGCCATGCGACACGGCGCACAGCGCATCCTCGAAAAGCCGATCGAGAAGGCGACGCTGCGGGCGACGGTCCGGACCCTCGCGAACTAGGCCCGCGGCAGTCGAACGCGGAAGGCGCTCCCCCTCGGGTCGGTATCGACGACGCCGACCGACCCGCCGTAGCGTTCGATGCGCTCGGGGAGGTGAGCCGGTGACACCGAGTCGGCTATATAATGGAAATAGAACCGTCCCGGCGCGAACTCGACCGGGCGGACGTCTCGTCGTCGCGGCGAGGCCTTCGTTCCGGACCGAATTACAGCAGCGAGCCGTCGTCCGTTCCGCTCTCGGTGGACGTCTGATTCGACCCGTCGGTTTCCGTCTGCGTCGCCGTTTGCGTCTGTGTTTCAGTTCGGGTTCGCGTCTCGGTCTGCGTCTCAGTCTGAGTCTGTGTCTGCGTCGCGGTCGCCGTTTGCGTCTGCGTCGCGGTTGCCGTCTGTGTCTGCGTCTGCGTCTGCGTCGCCGTTTGCGTTTGCGTCGCGGTTGCTGTCTGCGTCGCGGTCGCTGTTTGCGTCTGCGTCGCGGTTGCCGTCTGCGTTGCCGTCGCCGTCTGGTCCGGCTGGTTCGGCTGGTTCACGTCACCGTCGTCGGTGTCGTCGTTCGAACCACCGAAATTCGAATCGTTCGCTTCGGTCGTGGACCGTTCGGGCGTCTCGGTCGGGCCCGAGAGCAACGGCTCGTCGGTTGCCGTCGCCGTCGGCGTTTGCGTGGCCGTCTCGGGGGCCTGCGTCTCCGTCACCGAATCGGTCGGCTCCGTCGAATCGGTCGCCGTCGCCGGAGTCGCGGTCGACGGCGCTTGCGTGGCCGTCGGATCGGCGGGCTGTGTGGCTCCGTCGTCCGGCGTCCCGCCGATATCGGCGTTTATCGACCCGACACCGACCGTCAGCGCCAACCCACCGACGAACAGCAGGAACCCCAAGCCGAACAGGACCTTCTGGATCATGTCACTGCCCCCTCGTCACGCGGCACTCTCGGTACCTGCTGGCGACGGTGACGGCGTGACGAATCGACCTGCAGCGATCTCATAGATTCTGCTACGTCTTCGCCGGTAATTATTATCGAGCCGCTAAGTCGGCGAAGTCGGGCGAACGGAATCGGTACGGTGTGTTTTCGGCGGTTTTCCGATTCGGGTCCGCTCGCCGGGGGCCGCCGCGACCGGGCTTGTGCGATGCGTAACTAAGGGGGTCGGAGTCAAAGGGTACGTAACTGCTACATGTCTCGCCCGTCGATCGCACGGTGGACGAACGATGACGCCCCGGCGGGTCGTCGAGAGTGGTCGCTGACCGTCGCCGGCGACACGACGTTCACCGATGCGACACAGCCGACCGTCGGCGAGGACCTCCGGGCCGCCCTCGCCGACGCCGACCTCGCCGTGACGAACCTCGAAGCGCCGATCGCCGGTCGCGGGTCACCGATCTCGAAGTCCGGACCGGTCACCGAGACCGTCGCCGAGACGCCGGAATTCGCCCTCGAGATGGGGTTCGACGCCGTCACGCTCGCCAACAACCACCTGATGGATATGGGTCCCGAAGGGCTCGAACACACTGTCGAGCGATGCCGGGAAGCGGGACTCGAAACCTGCGGCGTCGGCGAGTCGCCGACCGACGCGCTCGACCCGCTTCGAACTGACGTCGGGGGGCAGTCGGTCGCGATCGTCAACGTCTGCGAGCGGGAGTTCGGGGCCGCCGACCGCGGCGGTCCGGGGACGGCGTGGGTCGGCCACGCCGACGCGACCGGAGCGGTCAGAGAGGCCGAGGAGAGGGCAGACGTCGTCGTCGTAGTCGCCCACGGCGGCGTCGAGTACCTCCCGCTCCCCCCGCTCGGTCACCAGCGCCGACTCCGCTCGTTCGCCGAAGCCGGTGCCGACCTCGTCGTCGGCCACCACCCGCACGTTCCGCAGGGCTGGGAGCGCCACGCGGAGACGCCGATCTGCTACAGTCTCGGCAACTTCCGGTTCGACATCCCCGGCCGGACGAAGACGGAGTGGGGCCTGCTCGTCGACGCGACGTTCGCCGGCGAGACGCTCGTCTCGGTGGACCTGCGGCCGGTCGAGCGTCGCGACGACGCCGTGGCGTTCATGGGCGAGCGATGGTCCGTCGAGGACCATCGACCGTACTTCGAGCGCGTCTCGGGGATCACGGCCGACAGGGACGCCCTGCAGGCGCACTGGCAGGAACTCGCCGTCCGCATCTTCGAGCAGCGCTACGGGCGTTGGCTGCGTATCGGCACCGGGAGCGACCTCCCCTCGCTCATCCGCCATCCGCTCCAGTACCTGCACGGAGAGCGCCTCTGGAGCGGCGACGACCGCGAGCGGGAGCTGTTGACGCTGTTGAACCTGGTCCGCAACGAGTCCCATCGCGACCTCATCGAGACCGCCGTGAGCGTCAAGACCGGTGACCGGCCGGACCGCCGGACCCCCGAGGTCCGCGAGACGGTCAGAGAGCTGTTAGCACAGACCGAAGACGAGCCGGTGTACGACCGCCCCTCGCCGGCGATTCAACTTTTCAACGCCGTCTCCGCTCGGCTGCGCGAGTCGATCACGCAGACCGGCAAACGGCTCCGCCCGCGTTCCGTCTCCGACCGCCTGTGAACGGATAACAGACCATAACGGGTCTCTAAGTGCTCGATTAGCGGCCTCATATATAGGGGGAGACGGGCAGACTACTAGGACGAAATGAGTGATGACTCCACTGAGCGGTCACAGACCGTGACACGGCGGCGCATGCTCGCGGCGCTCTCCTCTGTCGGCGCTGCCGGCGTCGCCGGCTGTGACGGGCTCAGCTCATCGCCGGAGACGCCCGAGAACGGTACCGCCCCCGCAACCGATTCGGCCGCCAGCGGCACCGAGGCGGGCACCGATGCCCAGTCCAAAGCGGTCTACACCGGCGAGACGATTCCGCCCACCTCCTACGACGAGCTCGCGAGCCAAGCGCCGACCACGGCCGCGCCCGCGGGCGAGGTGACGAACCCGGTCCTGACGGCCGACGACGTCACCGACTTCGGCCGCGCCGACTACGTCGCAGACCCCTACATGTTCCGCGAGGGTGGCAACTGGCACCTCTTCTTCGAAGTGGTCAACGAGAACCGCTCGCCCGACGCCGCCATCGGTCACGCCAGCAGTAAGGACGGCTTGGACTGGCAGTACACCGGGATCGTCCTCGAGAAGAACGCGCACACGTCCTACCCGTTCATCTGGAAGTGGCAGGGCGAGTACTACATGCTCCCGCCGACCGGGAAATCGGTCGAACTCTGGCACGCGAAGGACTTCCCGACCGGCTGGGAGCGGAAGGGGACCCTCATCGAGGAGGAGTACTTCACGCACGACCCGGTGATATTCCGCTACAACGACCGCTGGTGGCTGTTCACCTCCCGAGAGAACCAGGACGTCATGGCGTTCCACTCGAAGGAGCTCACCGCCTCGACGGACGCCTGGACGGCCCACTCCGCCAATCCGGTCGTCGAAGACCGACAGTGGGCCGCCCGACAGGGCGGTCGCCCGGTCGTCATCAACGACACGCCCCACCTGTTCTTCCAGGACGTCCAGTACGAGTACGGCGACAAGATCCGCGCGTTCAAGGTGAACGAGCTGACGACCGACGCCTACAGCGACACGGAGGCCGCCCACTCCCCGGTTCTCGTCGGCTTCGGGAGCGGGTGGAACGCCATCAAGATGCACCACTACGACCCGTGGGCGCTGGGCGGCGATAACGGCTGGCGCTGTGCGGTCGACGGCGCGTTCGACGACGACGGCGACGGCGTCGAGTGGAGCATCGGCATCTTCGACGCCCCCAACCACCGGGACCCGAACAAGCAGTCGATCCCCTACGACCCCGAGAAGACGAACGGGTACTTCCGATTCGACGGGAACTCGACGGTCGCCGTCGACGACTCGGGCAACAAGAACCACGGGATGATTCGCGGCGCGACGAAGACCGACGTCGGGAACTGCAAGGGCCGACGCTTCGAGGAGGGCCGCGACCGCGTCGTCTTCCCCACGCGGTTCGACGCGATAGACACCGACGCGTTCACGCTGTTCTTCCGCGGTCGACTGCAGTCGACGGACGAGACGCAGGCCCTGTTCGACTACAGCTCGCGACACATCCAGCGCCGACTCGCGGCTCGGTTCGATCCGAGCGCGAGCGGCTGGAAGTTCGACTTCACCGGCACCGGCGGTCAGACGCGACCGGCCGTCGAGGCGCCCGTCTCGGCCGGCGAGCCGTTCCAGCTCGCGATAGCCTACAAGCAGGGCGACGGCTATCGCATCTTCCAGGACGGGAAGGAACTCACGCAGGCCCGCGATGTGGGCAGCGTCTACCACGAGGTCTGTCTCCCCCTGCTGGGCTCGACGCTCCCCGGACAGTACTCCTGGAAGGGCGACATCTCGCACTTCGGCGTCTTCGGCGAGGCGCTCACCGAGAAGGACCTCTCCTCGTTCACGTCCTCCGTCTGTTCCTCGAAGTAAACCGCCCATCGCATTACCGGCATCAACTGCCGAAATCTGCGTCGCGCTTCGATTCGGTATTCGTCCGAAATCGCTCGAAAACCCCCTCGCACGACTGCTTCTCCGAGAGAGCGCCCATCCGAGGCCGCCCCCACGCGTTACCGAATTGGTCAGCGAAAAACGTGGTCTCGCTCTAGCGGAGATAGAATGAGTGTTCGGTACGCGGGAGTGCGGTCGCCGTGAGCACGCAGAGCGCCGGAATCGACGCGAAACAGTTCGTCACCAACCTCCGAGCGTTCCGCTACCGAGAGGTGATGATGGTGGCTGCGACGCTGGCCGTCGTCGTCGGATCGGTCGTCTTCTTCCCGGGCGCCGAGAACGTCACCCGGGGGCTCCAGTCGAACGTCTCGGGGACGCTGCTCGCCCTGTTCGTCGTCGTCGCCGTCGGTGCCGGCGCGGTCAAGGGGATGATCGGGTTCGGGTACTCGCTCATCACGACGCCCATCTTCGCGTCCGTCATCGACCCGACGCTCGCGGTCGTCGTCCTCGCGATCCCGCCGTGGATGATAAACATGTTCCAGGTCGGCGAGACCGACACCGGGCTCGAGTTCGTCCGCCGGGAGTGGGTGCTGCTGCTGCTCGCCGTCGTCGGGTCGGTCGTCGGCGTCACCTTCCTCGCGGAGTTCAGCACCGGCCCGATCGTCCCGTTCCTCATCGGGCTCGTCATCTTCGGGTACGTCCTCTTTCAGGTCTTTCAGAACTTCGTGACCATCGAGGGGGCTCACCACCCGGTCGCGCTCAGCGTCACCGGGTTCCTCGAGGGGTTCTTACTCGCCGTCGCCAACCTCGGGCCGCTCCTCCCCGCGTACTTCCACACCTTCGAGCGCGACGTCGACCGCTACATCGGCGGGCTGTCAATGGTGCTGGCGACCATCTTCACGGTCCGCATCCTGCAGATGGTCCTCTTCACCGACCTCATGACGACCTATCGCCTCTGGCTGGGCTCGGTCATCGCCGTCGTCACCGTCGTCGGCCTGCTGCTGGGGACGTACCTGCGACGGCTGGAGTTCGACGAGGAGAAGTTCAACTGGTTCGTCGTCGCGCTCCTGTTCGTCATCACGCTCAACATCTTCCGGAACACGATACCGGCCCTGTTCCTCTGAGGTTTCCGTCGTTCGAGGGTCGCTCTCGGCCGAAAAGCGCCGACGGAGTCCCTACCGCCCTGTCGTGTCGTTACCGCGCGTCCAGATACGCCTGCAGCGCGGCCAGTCCCGAGCGGTTCTCCTCGGCGTACGGTTCGATGTACCGCCCGAACCGACTGACCGGTTCCGGTAGCGAGTCGAGCAGGTCGACGATCTCCGAGAGGTGCATCGCGCCGGTCAGGACCGTCGCCAGCCCGAAGACCAGCAGGCCGATGGGCGGAACGACCGCCAGCGCCAGATACGTGTTCTGGATGAGCAGCGAGAGCCCGACGATGGGGACGGCACCGATGACCGTCGTCGCCAGTATGCGGGCACCGCGGAAGTCGCCGAACGGTTCGTAGCCCAGCACGCGCGCCCCCCAGGTGTGTGCCAGCGGGAGCGTGGCGTAGCCGGTCGTGGTCGCCACGGCGGCCCCGTACATCCCGTAGGTCGGGATGAGAAGCGCGTTCATCACGAAGTTCACGCCGGCGGCGACGCTGGTCACGAGTATCAGCGTCCGCATCTCGCCTTTGGCGTAGCTGATGGCGAAGACCGGACGACCGATGGCGTAGAACAGCGTCCCGGGAATCAGCAACAGGAGGGGTTCGACGGCCGCCTGTCCCTCCTCGCCGAGGTACAGCGGGACGAAGTCGTACGCCAGCGCCGCCAGCCCGACCGACAGCAGTATCGACAGCAGCGTCGTGTACCGGACGACCCGGTGAGAGATGGCGTTGATCTTCTCGATGCGGTCGTTGGCCCAGTGGTCGGAGACGGTCTGGACCATCACGCTCTGGACCGACTTCGGTAGAATCCAGAGCAGTTGGACGATGACGAGCGCTCCCTTGTAGACGCCGACCGTGCTGCTGTTGGCGAGGAAGTACCCGAGCATCAGGACGTCCACGTGAATGAGCGACTGCATCAGGAAGTGATAGATGATGGCGCTGTTGTTGAAGTCGACCAGCTCCCGCTTCGGGAAATCGGACGGTAGCGGCTCGATGACGCGCGATAGCGTCAGCTCCCGCGCCATCGCGATGCTGGCGATGATAATGACGCCGCTGCTCGCGAGTATCTCGCCGACGAGGACGCCTTTGACGCCGTAGCCGAGCCACGCGAACGAGACTGCGAACAGACCGAACAGCGCCTTGTGAGCCACTCGCATCGGCTCGGAGAGGTGTTCGAGCTTCAGCCCCATGAGCGACCGCCGGACGTACGCGCGGAACTGCGCGACGATCGTGAGTACCGCGAGCAGGTAGAAGTAGCTCGTGTACTCCGGGCCGAGCGTGCTGGCGACGAGGCCGGTCCGGGCCGCGAGGGCGAGCGCACCGGCGGCGAGCAGCGCTAGCACGGCCGCGAGTACGAAGAAGTACGAGAAGACGTGCTCCTGCCAGTGGGGGATGTCCCGTTTCTCCGAGAGGAACTTCCGCGAGCCGCCGTTGATGCCGGAGCTCACCAGTATCATCAGGAGGCCGAACACCGCCATCACGGTCGCCCACTTCCCGTAGGTCCCGGCGCCGAGGAAGCGGAACAACAGCGGCGTGATGAAGACGGAGACGACGATGATCGCCAGGCGCGACCCGGCCACCGAGAGGAACGCCGTGAAGGTGTTTCGTTTCATAGTTGGTGCTCCGAACGAGTCGCGTTCGGTTTCGGTGTCGAGACCGTCTCAGTAGTCATCGCTGACTCGCACCTCCGGGTCGGTCGTCGCGTCGGTCGGGAGCTTCACGCCCGGTTCGAGCGTCGTCTCGGCGCCGGTTTCGACGCCGTCCCCGAGGACAGCGCCGAACGTCCGTCGGCGGGTCGAGACGCGGTCGCCCTTCACCGTGACGGAGACGGATCCGGCGTCGTCGCTCCCGTTTCGCACCGTCGTCTCGGCGCCGAGCTGGCAGTTTCGTCCGAGAACGCTGTCGCGGACGACCGATTCGCGGCCGACGCTCGTCCCCGCCATGAGGACGCTGTTCTCGACTTCGGCCTCCGTCCCGATCCCGGTAGCGGTGCCGAGTAGCGTCGGCCCGCGAACGGTCGCGCCGCGGCCGACGAACGCGCCGGACTCGACGACCGCCGGCCCCTCGACGACCGCGTCCCGGGCGACGGACGCATCGGGTTCGACGACCACGTCGCCCTCGACGGTCGCGTCCTCGTGGACGTCGCCGCCGAGCGCTCGGCTCTGACGGTCGACGTGTCGCTCGTTGGCCGCCAGTAGCTCCCACGGTCGGCCCACGTCCAGCCAGTCGTCGATGACGACCGGGGTGACGTCGCTGTCGTCGATGACGCGGTTGAGGACGTCGGTGAGCTCGCGCTCGCCCCGCTCGCTCTCGGCCACGTCGAGCGCCTCGCGGGCGGCGGCGGGAAAGACGTACGCGCCGGCGTTGACGAGATTACTCGGCGGCTCTGCGGGTTTCTCCAGCAGGCCGCTGACCGTCCCGCCGTCGACCTCCACGACGCCGTAGTTCGACGGCTCGTCCACTCGCGTACAGGCGATGGAGGGCGCGCTCTCGAAGAGGCGAGCGAGCGCGTCCGACTCGTAGACGTTGTCGCCGTTGAGCACGGCGAACGGGCCGTCGAGGTGTTCCTGCGCGGCCGCGACGGCGTCGGCCGTGCCCTGTTGGTCTGCCTGTTCGGCGTAGTGGACCGGCGCGTCGCCGACGCTGTCGCCGAGGTGGCGCTTCACCTGTTCTCCTTCGTAGCCGACGACGACGATGACCTCCTCAGCGCCGGCCGAGACGGCGGTTCGCGCGACGTGTTCGACCAGCGGTGTCCCCCCGACGCCGAGCATCGGCTTCGGTCGCTGGTCTGTCAGCGGCCGCATCCGCGTCCCTTCTCCGGCGGCCAGTATGACGGCTTGCATAGCTCTTGTCTCCCCTTCTGTCCCTCGACGTGTTATTATACGCGAGCTAAGCGACCGACGCGGGAGACCGGGCCGAGCGAGCCCGAAACGGGCCGGAACCACCAGACGGCGCGATTCTCCCCTTAGCGCCTGCATAACTAACCAGTCAGGTACGTTACAGTATGTCGACAGACGATGAACTGCAGTGCTCCCCGCGCGGGCGGGTGACGATGGACCGGAATCAGCTCTTCTCGATCGCCGTCGCCGCGCTCTGTATGGCCACGCTGGGCGTCGCGGGGACGACCCTCGACACCACGGTGTCGGGCGCGCCGGCGGACGTCCTCGATATGGACTTCGACGCGCAGCCGGTCGGACAGGAGTCGGCCGAGGCCATCGACGAGAGCATCGAATCGAACAGAGAGCGGGTCGAACAGGGGAAGCGCTCGAACGCTCGGGAACGACAGCGCCAGTCGGCCGATAGCGGCGCTTCGAGCGGGGACGGCGGCTCTTCGGGCGGCGCGTCGACGCAGTCCGAGGACGCGTCTACCGACCCGACGCCCTCGTTCGTAGAACAGTTGCTCGAACTGTTGACGGCGCTGCTCCCGTACTCGCTGGCGGCGCTCGCCGTCGGTGCCGTCGCCGCGCTCGCCTATCGCTACCGCGCCCGAATCGCGGCGCTCGCGCTCGCGTTCGTCCCCGATGGCGGCCGCGGCGACGCCGGTGAGTCCGATCCGATAGTCGGGCCGTGGGACGACGGGCAGTTCGGCGACGACGTCCACCGAGCGTGGTACGCGATGGTCACGCATCTCGATATCGACCGGCCGTGGGCGAAGACGGCCGACGAGTGTCGCCGGCGGGCGGTCGAGGCGGGACTCGACCCCGAGGCGGTCGGGCGGCTCACGGAGACGTTCCGCGAGGTGCGCTACGCCGAATCGGGGCCGACCCCGGACCACGAGCGGCGGGCGCGGGAGTCCCTCGCCCGGCTCGACCTCGGAGGGGAGTCGGCGTGAACGCCGCCCGCGGCGTCTTCGCGGCGGCCGGATCGATCGCCCTCGCCGCCGCCGGCCTGCTCGTCCTCGAACCGGGACTGGCGTCGGCCGTTCCGACCGACGCCGCCGTCGCGGCGCTGGGCAACGATTACCTCCTCGTCGCCGCGTTCGGCGTCGCCGCGCTCGCGCTCGTCGCGGCGGTACTGGGCGGCCGGGCGGTCACGGACGTAGCGCAGGCGACGCCGCCCCGACCGGAGACGGTACAGCGCGCGCCCCGCTTCGGGAGCGACTTCGACGAGACGGTCGACAGTAAGGTCGGCCTGCGCGCCCGCCTGTTCTCCGACCGCCGCGAGACGGTCCGCGAACGCCTCCGCGAGAACGCAGTCCGCGCCGAACTCGCCGCCGAGGGCTGCCGCCGGGCGGAGGCCCGGAAGCGGGTCGAGGCGGGCGACTGGACCGACGACCCCGACGCAGCGGCCTTCCTCGGGGCCTCGCTCTCGCCGCCGGTTCGCTCGCGGCTCCGGGCGGCGGCCCGCGGCCAGACGTGGTTCCAGCGCGGCGCGCGCCGAACCGCCGAAGCGATCGCGACGAAGGCGAAATCGGGGGAGGCCGACCGATGAGCACGACCCGGACGACCACGCGGTGGCGCGGCGTCGTCGGCGTCGCGCTGTTCGCCGGTGCGGCCGGCGTCCTGCTCAAGCGACCGTCGCTCCTCCTGCTCGCGACGGCCGGGGTCGCCCTCGCGGCGTACCCGCGGCTGACGCGCCCGCCGACCGTCTCGCTGGACATCGAGCGGGCAACCGACGCGGACGAACCCGCCGATGGCGACCCGGTCGAGGTCACGGTGACGGTCCGCAACACCGGCGGATCGACGCTGACCGACTGCCGCCTCGTCGACGGCGTCCCGCCCATGCTGTCGGTGATCGACGGGACGCCCCGTCACGCGGCGGTCCTGCGGCCCGGGGCCTCGACGACGTTCTCCTACACCGTCCGCGCGACCCGCGGCGTCCACCGCTTCGAACCGGCGTCGGTCGTCGCCCGCGATATCGCGGGGGCGAACGAGGTCGAGACCGCCGTCGGCACCGACACCAGCCTCGCCTGCGAGTCGTCGGTGCCGGCGGTCCCGCTCCGGCGACAGACCGGCCGGCGGGTCGGCGACCTCGTCACCGACGAGGGCGGGAGCGGTATCGAGTTTCACCGCACCCGCGACTACCGCGCGGGCGACCCGCTCTCCCGCGTCGACTGGAAGCGCTTCGCCCGGACCGGCGAACTGGCGACCGCCGAGTACCGCGAGGAGCGGGCGACCTCCGTGGTCCTGTGTCTCGACGGCCGCGAGGCCGCCTTTCGGACCCGAGCGTCGGGCGAACCCCACGCCGTCTCGCACTGTCTGGGCGCGATCGAACAGACCTTCGGCGAGCTGCTGGAAACCGCTAACCAGGTCGGCCTCGCCGGGTTCGGCACCGACTTCTGTTGGCTCGCGCCGGGAGCGGGGACCGAACAGGCCGCCCGCGGGCGGGACCTGCTCGCGTCTCACCCGACGCTGTCGGTCCACCGCCCGGCCGAGCCGACGACGGCCGACGCGCTGTCCGAACAGGCGGCCGAACTCCGGAAGCGACTGCGCGGCGACACGCAGGTCGTGCTGTTCTCGCCGCTGCCGGACGACGCCATCGTCGAGACGTGTCTGCGGCTGGAGGCCGACGGCCACGCCGTGACGGTCATCTCACCAGACGTGACCAACGAGGAGAGCGTCGGCGGCCGCCTCGCCGGGTTCGAGCGGTCGAGGCGGCTGGATTCACTGCGCGAGAGCGGCGTCCGAACCGTCGAGTGGACGCCCGACCGGTCCTACGGGGCGGCGCTCGTCCGAGCGCAGGAGCGGTGGTCGGCGTGACGACGCACCGTCCTACCCGCCTGAGCGCGGCGCTGTCGGTGCTCGTCGGCGCGGCCGCGCTCGCGCTGGTCGGGACGACGCCGGCCCAGCGGCTCACCGTCGGGGCGACGCTCGTCGCGCTCGTCCCGCTGGCGCTCGGCCTCGAACTGCGTCGGCGCAGTCACGTCGCGGCCGGTCTCGCGCTCTCGTCGCTCGGGACGGTCGGCGTCGCCGGGGCGCTGGCGCTCGGGAGCACGCGGGTCGCGTCGTTCAGCGACGGCATCGAACTGTATCCCGGACTGGTCGGGCTGTTCGTCCTCGCCCTCGCGCTGGGCCCGGTCTGGGCGGGCCGCGAGCGCGCGCTCGTCTCGGTCGGAACGGGGCTACTGCTGGTTTCGGTGATCGCCAGCGCCGCCGTGTACGGGACCGACACTACCGGCTTGCTCGTCGCCGGCGTCGGGACGGTACTCGCGTGGGACCTCGCGGAACAGGCCGTGAACCTCGGCGAACAGGTCGGCCGCGAAGCGAAGACGCGGACGGTCGAACTGACTCACGCGGGCGCGACAGCGGCCGTCGGCGTCGGCGCCATTCTCGCCGTGCAGGTCGTCGTCGACGCCGACGTGACCGGACTCTCGCTGCCCGTGCTCGCTAGTCTGCTCGGTTCGGGGCTGTTGCTGACGCTGGCGCTGTATAATTGACCGTCGGCACCTGCGTCTCCTCGGTGATGTCCGCGACCACGTCCGCCTTCTCGACGCCGTCGACGCGGGCGTCGGCCGTCAGGACGAGCCGGTGGGCCAGCACCGACTCCGCGACGAACTTCACGTCCTCGGGCGTGACGTACTCCCGGCCGTTCCCGACCGCGACGGCGCGGGCGGCCTCGAACAGCCGCTGAGTCCCCCGCGGCGAGACGCCGCCGTCGACTCGTTCGTCGGACCGCGTCGCTCGGGTGAGCGTGGCGATGTAGCGGCGGACGTCGTCTTCGACGTGGACCGCCTCGGGGGCCGCCCTGAGTTGCCGCACGTCCGCGTCGTCACAGACGGGCTCGACGGCGGGCGTCTGACTCGTCCGGGAGGCCCGCCGGTCGATGAGTTCGAGCTCGCCCTCCATCCCGGGGAAGCCCAGGCTCGTCTTCACGACGAAGCGGTCCTTCTGGGCCTCCGGCAGCGGGAACGTGCCCTCCTGTTCGACCGGGTTCTGCGTGGCGATGACGAAGAACGGCTCCGGGAGCGGGTGGGTCTCCCCGTCGACGGTCACCTGCCCCTCCTCCATCGCTTCGAGCAGCGCGGCCTGGGTCTTCGGCGACGCGCGGTTGATCTCGTCGGCCAGCACGACGTTGGCGAAGACGGGTCCCGGCTGGAACTCGAAGTCCCCCTCGGTCTCCTCGTAGACGTGCGTGCCGGTCACGTCCGAGGGGAGGAGGTCGGGCGTGAACTGCACCCGGGAGTACGAGAGCCCCAGCGCCGTCGCGAAACACCGGGCGGTCAGGGTCTTGCCGGTCCCCGGCGCGTCCTCTAAGAGGACGTGACCGCCGGCCTGAAACCCCGCGAGAACCGTCCGCAACACCTCGTCGTCGACGACGACCGCTCGGCTCACTTCCTCCAGCAGCGCCGTACACTGCGCTCGAACCGCGGTTGCGTCCATGTTCCCGTCTCACGGCCGAACGGCCTTATTATCGCCAACCTAAGTGGTTCGATGGCGGTCGGTCGAGCGTCCGCGCCCTCGCTTAACGGTGTCGTAATTATGCACCTAGAGTAAGTAGCCACACACATGCGCGATGCGAATCGGACCGAGCGGTCGAACCGCGAATACGGGGGTGGCCACCACGTCGAGGGGGACGAGATCCGCGGGCAGTCGTCGTCGTTCTCCGCCCGTTCGACGCAGTTTCGTCACGCGGCGAGCGAACACCCGATCGAACTCGCCGTTCGCCTCGTCGCCGGTATCACCGGCATTCTCCTGATAACGATCGCCGTCGAGCGCGTTACGCAGCCGGCGCTGGCTTACGATCTTCTCGTACTACTACAGTCTCCCACGGGACAGTGGCTCACCGTCATGGCGTTCGCGCTCGTCCTCCTCTCGTGTGCCGTCCGAAGCGGGATGCCCTGAATCGACGGACTCACACGTCGGCCAGCCCGCCGCTCCCGCCCCTTTTCCGGCCGTAGCTGCGATTCGTGAATAAATTCTGACATCGGGCGTGGGCCTGTTTCGCACGGCTATCTCACGACGTACACCGGTCACGTGCCGCGGTTTCGCCGATCCCGCAAAATGGCGCGAAACGAGCTTATGTCCGGTCTAATAGCACTTTAGCAACTTCAATGTAAAGGGACGACAGGGGCAAGGGGCAAGCGAGATGAAACGCAACTCCAACCGCCGCGCGTTCCTCACGACAACCGCAGCGGGTGCCGCTGCGTTCGCGGGGTGCGGTGCCTTCGGAGATTCCGGTCAGTCAGACACCCAGACGCCCGAGGGCGACGGGACGGCGACGCAGGCCCCGGCGCAGACCGAGAACGGGACGGGGACGCCCGAGGAGACGGGCACCCCCACTCAAGAGTTCGACTACACGGACCGCGGGACGGTCCTCGACGACTTCGAGGATCTCGAATACTGGGGGACGATTCAGGGCGACGTCTCCGCCGAAACCGAGGACGTCTTCCGCGGCAGCCAATCCGTCCGCATTCAGAACCCCTCCGGCGGCGGCGCGGGGATGTACAAGGCCTACCCCGACGGCCTCGACCTCACGAAAAACAACCTCTCGATCGCCGTCAAGATGGAGAAACCCAGCCCGGGCAAGCTCGCGATGGAGGTCATCGCCCCCGCCCGGAGCGACCACCTCGTCTGCCGGCGCTACATCCCCGACGCCATGAACGGCTGGATGCGCGTCGACCTCGGCTACACCGGCCTCCGCGGCGACCCCATGCTGAAGAGCGTCCAGGAGCTCCGCATCGTCGTCCTTTCTGACGGCGAACCCATCAACTTCGTCGTCGACGACCTCCGCAAACACAAGAAGCCCACCGACAAGGGCCGCGTCATGCTCTCGTTCAGCGACACGTACGCGTCCCAGTACGACGTGGCGTTCCAGGAGCTCCAGAAGCGCGATATGTCCGCGATGGTCGCCGCCGTCCCCGACCGAATCAACAGCGACGGCGCGCTCACGACGGGCCAACTTCGAGAGATGCAGGACGCCGGCTGGGACGTCGTCTCCTCGCCGCACATCGGCACGCCGCTGCCGGAACTCTCGGAGGACGAACAGCGCCGGACCATCAAACAGACGAAGGAGTACCTCCGCCTGAAAGGGTTCCGCGAGGGAATGCGGTTCATGTCCATCCCGTACGGGAGCTACAACAGGACGACGCTTGACCTCGTCGACGAGTTCCACGAGTACGGCTTCGCCTACGGCGCGGGACCGAACGCCATCCCGCCGGTCGGCACCTCCGCCGTCTCGACGGTCAGCGGCGCGGACCTGAACGGCGCGGCCCGGATGATCAACCTCGCGGCGAAGTACAACCAGCTCACCGTCGTCAACTTCGGCAACATCGGCAAAGACCAGAGCGTCGACAAGGAGCACTTCAACCACCTGCTGGACATCATCGAGGACTGGCAGAGCCAGGACAAGATCGAGGTCACCACGCCCTCGGGCCTCCTCAAGCTACAGCAGTCCTGAGCGGCCGACCGAAGTCGCTGTTCCCCCGTTGCTATCGGGCGGCGTCGCCGCGGCCGTGTCCTTCTCGTTATCGCATAACTCGTCGAGACCGACCGTCGCTCGGGTACTGGTCCCGCCTCGGCCTGTCGGTGTTCGAATACCCCGACTCAGTTCTGTTCCAGCGACCCCGCGGGCCGGGCGGGTCGAACGACGACGAGCTCTCCGCCCTGAATGGTGACCTCGTAGTCGTCCAGTCGGAAGAACAGTTGGGCGTCTTCCCGTCGCGTTTGGTCGTTCGCCGGCCGGAACAGCCGGTCGAGCGCGTCCGGGTCGACGACGTCGTAGACCCGACTGGCCACCTGCGCCGGTTCGATGTCCTCGGCGTCGGCGATGGCTCTGACGACGGACTCAGAGAGGGGCCGGTCCGCGGAAAGGGAGCGCCTTTCCACGTTCTCGTGCATACCTACCCTATACACGTCCACCCATGAAACAGTTTGGCATATATTCTTATCCCCCGGCACACCCGGGCCGGTATATGGATAGGGAGACCGAATCCGCTCGGATTACGTGTCGTACACGCGAACCGTCCCGTCGCCGGTGATCTCGACGAGACAGTCGGCCAGTTCGAAGGTGAGTCGGCCCTGCCGTCCCGATCCGTCGGGCCGGGGTCGGAAAATACGGTCGAGCGCGTCCGGGTCGACGTGGTCGTTCACGCGGGGGACGACGCCGGCCGGCGAGACGCCGACCGCCTTCGAGACGGCGTCGACGACGGTCACCGTCAGTTCGCTGTGCGGGTCGTCGAAGTCGTGTTCGACGACCATGTCCGGCCTCGCGGCCGTGGAGACGACGCTGATCGGTCGATCGGTCGGTCTCGGTTCGTTCTCTTCGTGACCCTTCACGTCTTCTCACCTTGTTCCGCTGGGCTCGTTCGAGCGCGGCCCGTTCGACGCCCCAGTTTCGACTCCGACTTTGGAAGATACCGTATTAAAATCTATCTCCGTATCAGTCGATGACCCGGCGTCAGACGACCGCGTCCCGGCTTTCCCATTCGGTCTCGCGCTGACTACTGCCGTCTCTCGATCCCCGGCTCCCTCACGTTCACGTCACGCTCTCGCCGGAGGACTGCGAAGCGCTTCGCTCGGGGACCGTCCACGTGCGCTCCTCCGTCGTCGAGAGGCGAGGGAGGTCGGCGTTTTCGAGGACTCGGTCGCGCCAGATGGCGTAGGTGAGGACGTTCCAGGACTGCCGACCGCTGCCCTCGATGACGGACTCGCGTTCGTCGTCGGGGACGAACGCAGGCGGTTCGTACGTCTCGAAGGCCGACGAGAGCGGCCCCGACCGCAGGTACCGCTGGAACGGCAACACGCCCGCGCCCTTCGGCTGCCCGATGGGGTACTCCGGCAGCCGGTCGCGTAGCAACTGCTTGAGATGGTGTTTCGTCGAGACGTCGTAGAGGTGTCTGGGGCCGGAGACGAAGCGCCGCTCGGCGGGAATCGACAGCGACGTCTCGATCATGCTCCGGGTCTCGAAGGGGTTGGTCAGCGTGTTCCCGTGGGCCATCGCCAGCTGTCGCCAGCGCGCGCCGACCCGGTGGCCGAAGACGAGGTTCATGTGCCGGCACTCGGCCTGCCGGGCGAACCGACTGTGTGTGTCGTCGAGTGGCACCCGTTCGGTCACGTACTCCGTCTGGGCGGCGACGCGGTCGTCGACGAGCGAGGGATCGAACAGCCGCTTCGCGTAGCCGGGGTTCGAGTACGTCGCGTACTGGTGTGCGAACGAATCGGCGTCGTCGATGGGACGGTCGAGCTGGGCGTCGAGCTCGTCCATCCACTCGACGAACCCGCCGACCGGTCCGGGTCCGTACCGAGCGAGTCCGCGCGAGAGGGGGGTGTTCAGCAGCGGACTGGCCCAGTCGGCGTAGCGCGGTCCTCTCATGGGCGTATTGCCGAAGATGGAGTCCGCGCCGACGGCCATCACGTAGCGTCGCCCGGAGTACTGCCGGAGGGCTTCGTTCACCATCAGCACCTGTAGCGGACAGGAGGGCGACCCGGTCGCGTCGATGCTGTCCTCTAAGTGTTCGAGGACGTCCGCCTCGGGGATCATCTCCTGTTCGAACGGCGCGTCGAAGTGGTCGGCCCCCTCGCGCGCGTACTCGACCTCGTAGGCGTACTCCTCGGAGTCCACGCCGGCGTTCAGCATCGTCGAGCCCTCGAAGAACGTCTGGGTGAGCGTCGAGTCCACGCCACCGGAGTAGAGGTTGATAGCGTCGCCGTCGAACCCGTCGGTCGCCATCAGGTCGTCGTACGTCGATTCGATGGCCGCGGGGGCCCGCGACGGCGGCGTCTCCGTCCGCGTCGAGAGCGTCCCGACGCGTTCGCTGGTCGTCTCACCACTGTCGAGGTGCCAGGTGCGCCACTCACCCTGTTCGACGCCGTCGACCTCCTCGACGAACCCCGTCGCGCCGACGGGCGCGCGGAACAGCAGGTGGTCGATTACCGTCTCGTCGCTGACCGTCCGCTCCCCGACCGGGACTTCGGCCAGCGCGTTGCGGAAGTGGTCCGCGAGGACGAACTCGCCGTTGGTCTCCGTCCAGTAGAGGCGGTGACCGCCGGTGACCGACCGGTAGGCGTGGACGGTCCGCCCGGAGTCGTCCTCGACGTTGACCGCGATGGCGTCCTCGGTGACCGACGGCAGCTCTCGCTTGACCTCGGCGACTGACCCGGCGTCTCGAAGCACGCGCTCGATACTCGATACGTCGACGCCGGCGACGACCCACGTACCGGTGTCCGTCTCCAGCGTTCTGGCCGCCGGGTCGGCCACGAGCAGGCGAAACGATCCGGTCATTGCGCGGGAGTTGTGCGGGTATCCCCATTATTATGCCGTTGCTATGCGGCGAATTCTCGGTCGCGTCGCCCTCTCGACGCGAATTCGCGGCGTACGGGTCGGCTGTGACGGGTGAGTCCTGCATCCGGATTCGGTGGCCGACGAGAGGACTGTCCGAAAGCCGTCTTTCGCCCCCGATCTGTGACCGTCAGCTGCGCCGTAATGGCGATTCTATATCGCGGATAGCGATTTACCGAAGGCGAGTTTCGACTCGCGGCCGAGATACGAAGTGACAGCCAGAACGCTCCGCTCGCGTCGGTCTTCGGCGATAGCTGCCGTCAGTAGCGAGGAGAGATCACGAAAGCGAGGGACGCGCGTCGTAGGATTCGTGTTTCGCTCGTCTCGCCGTCTCAGGCCGGATTCTCTACCTGGTACTGTCCGCAGTGTTACTGCGGCAGAGAGTCGCCCGCGCCGCCGTTACCGTAGCGCGTCGTCAGTACGCTCGAAACGATGCTCTGGCGGAGTCGTATGCGGTGGCGACACACGTCGACGGTCTCTCTCGCCGGTCGCGGCTGTCGGCGGGACGAGTTCCGTCCGGTCGTTTGCAGGAGTCGTGGAGCCGTCTCGTCTCGGCGAAAGTCGCGATTCGCAGATCGAACGGCGAACGCGGTCGTCTCGCGCCGTTTGAATCGAACCGGCCTCCCGCCGTGAATAAATCGCTATCCGCGATATAGAATCAGCGCAGTCGCGTCCGAAGCGTCTCGGCAGTCCGTTCACCGATGCCATCGACGGCGGTCAGTTCGTCCGACGAGGCCTCGCGGACGCCGTCGACGCTGCCGAAGCGACGCAGCAGGCGTTTTCGCGTCGCCGGGCCGACGCCGGGAACCTCGTCGAGCGCCGTCGAAACCTCGTCGCGCAGCGTCTGGTGGTACTGGACGGCGAAGCGGTGGGCCTCGTCGCGGACTCGCTGAAGGAGGTGGAGGTGCGCGGCGTCGTCGTCCCAGTCGTACACCCCGTTGGGCGCGATCACTAGCTCCTCGTCTTTCGCCAGCGCGACGACGGGCACGTCCCAGCCCGTCTCGGCCAGCGCATCCTGTGCGGCCCCTAACTGTCCCTCGCCGCCGTCGATGAGCAACAGGTCGGGGTCGGGGCGGTCGTCGCGTCCCTCGACGGCGCGCAGCGCGCGCCAGCGGATCAGTTCGCGCATGTTCGCGTAGTCGTCGTTGCGCTCGGTGAGCTTCTTCCGGCGGTAGCCCGACTTCTCGGGCGACCCGTCGACGGCGAGGACGTTCGACCCGACGACGCTGCGGCCCTGCGCGTGGCTCACGTCGAACCCCTCGATGCGGTCCGGGCGGTCGACGCCGAGCGCGTCGGCCAGCGCCCCCACCTCGTCGCTGACGCCGCCGCGCTGGCGGGCGTTCTTCAGCGCGAGGTCCACGAGCGTCGCCTCGCGGCCCGCGCCGGGGACCCGCAGCGCGACGCCTTCGCGTTCCAGCCACGCCTCGATGTCGGGGTCGGCGGGGTCCTCGGCGCAGAGGATCTCGTCGGGGAACTCCCGCTCGGCGTAGTACTGCGCGATGAAGGCCCGATAGACGCCCTCCGGTCCTTCGCCTTCGGGGGAGTCGAGCGTGTGTCGTTCGCGTTCGACGAGCTTGCCGCCCTCGGCGTGTAACCGCGCGACGACGGCCCTATCTCCTTCGACAGCAGCACCGAGTACGTCGGTGCTGGCCGCTCCGTTGGCGTCGCTGACGGCCGTATCGCCCTCGCCGTGGAGCGCCTCGACGGCGTCGAGTTTGTCCCGCAGGTTCGCCGCGCGTTCGAACTCCTGCTGCTCGGCGGCGTCGGCCATCCCGCGGCGGAGGGGGTCGGCGAGCACGCCGATCTCCCCCTCGAAGAAGCGCTCGACGCTCGTCACGTCGTCGGCGTAGTCCGCCTCGCTGATCTCGCCGGTGCAGGGCGCGGTGCAGATGCCCATCTCGTAGTCCAGGCAGGGCCGGTCGCGGTTGCTGTACTTGTGGTCCGAACAGCCGCGCAGGCCGTAGGTCTCCCGGAGAGCCTTCACGACCACTTCGACCCGGCCCTTGTCGGTGAAGGGACCGTACACCGTCGCGCCGTCCTCGGGGTCGCGGGTCACCTCGATGCGCGGAACGGCGTGGTCGGTGAGTTGGACCAGGGGATAGGACTTGTCGTCCTTCAGGCGGACGTTGTACGGCGGCCGGTGGCGCTTGATGAGATTGGCTTCGAGCAACAGCGCCTGCGTCTCCGTGTCGGTGACGGCGAAGTCGATGCGGTCGGCCCGCCCGACCATCTTGCGGATCCGCCGACTTCGGGGGTCGGCGTACGACCGGACGCGGTCCCGCAGATCGACGGCCTTCCCGACGTACAGCACTCGGCCCTCGCCGTCCTCGAACTGGTAGATGCCCGGTTCCCGGGGCAGGTCGCCGGCCCGCGTCCGAACGCCGTCTGTGTCCATCGGGAGACGGTTGGTGCTCGGCGGAGTTGAACGTCACGCCGGCGAGTCGACTCACGCCAGCGGGTCGTCCGCGGGCGGCGTCGCCCGTCCCGCCTCGGGCGGGGCGTCGCCGGGGAGAAGCGCCGTGCGGAGTCGCTCGATCGCCACATCGTCACCGGAGGCGGGCAGTTCCACGTCGTCGCCGCCGGCCACTTCGACGACGAGCAGTCGCTCGCGGCTCCACGCGTAGACGCCGAGCGCGACGGCCGACAGAACCAGCGCTAGCCCGCCGAACAGCACCATGAGGTCGTCGAGTCGTGCCACGAGCGAGAGCAGGGTCTGGAGCGTGCTCATCATTCCTCCCAGACCGGGGGCCGTGGCCGCGCTCCCGCTGTCCAGCGAGACGCCCCTGGCTAAACTGTCGAGACTGACCAGTTGCCCCGCGACGACGAGCGCGACCCCGGCGACGAGCGCCTTCAGTCCCCCTTCGAGAAAGCGGCTCTCGCCGCTGGTCCGCCGGCCGACGCCGTCGACGTTGGGACGGTCGACCTGTCGGAAGTTGGGGCCAGCGCGGTCGGGCGTGAACACGAGCACGCGGTGGCTCGTCACGACGACGCCGCTCTCGCCGAGCGAGACCCGTTCCTCGACGGTCTCGCCGTCGTACAGCAGGCTCCCGACCCGCGCGCCCCAGTCCATACCCCTACTCATGCGAAGCAGGTGCTTTCAATGTTTGCCCCCAAACGGCTATCTCGCTCGGATGCCGAGATACCACTGATGAGAGCAGATCCGCGCTGTCCCCACTGCTCGGAGAAGGTCAGCGCCACGGCGACGTGGTGCATGCACTGCGGCGCGGACTTCTCGACGCCGATCGACGCCAGCGGCGGACAGTTCGCGGGCGAGGCGTCGATGGTCGAACTCGAATCCGCGCTCGAAGCCGGCGACGTGACCGGAGCGACCCGCCTCCTCCGGCACCGGACGGACGGCTCGCGCCTCGTCGGCGTCGCGCTCGGCATCGTCGCGCTGGTGACGCTCCCCCTCGTCGCTCCCGCGGGGGTGACGTGGGCCTACCTCGCGGCCGTCGTCGCTATCGGGGCGTACGCGGCCCGCCAGCCGAGCGTGGACGACGCCGTTCGAGACGGCGGGACCGCGCTCGCCGTCGCGCCGATTCTCTTGTGGATAGTCGCAGCCGTCCTTCGCGGATTCGCGGGCGTCAGCGCCGTCAACCTGCTCGGCCCGGCGCTGTACGCGGGCGCGGTGTTGTTCGCGGTGCGACGGCTCACGTAAGGACCGGTCGCCGCGTCGAAACGAAGCGAACCGTCGCCGGCCGGACGCGACGGTATCAAAACTACCATGCCCTCCGGCTACGAGGCGACGTACAACAGGTGTCTCCCGTGACCGAAAAACGCGAATACAGAGACGACTACCCCGAGAAGACGCTGTACATCCCCGGTCCGACGGAGGTCCGCGACGACGTCATCGACGAGATGGCCCAGCCGATGTTCGGCCACCGGATGGACCGGATGACCGACCTCTATACGACCATCGTCGAGGACACCAAGGAGTTCCTCGGCACCGACAACGAGGTCATCATCCTGACGGCCTCCGGGACCGAGTTCTGGGAGGCCTCGACGCTCAACCTCGTCGACGAGAACATCCTCGTCCCGACCTGCGGGAGCTTCAGCGAGCGCCACGCGAACGTCGCCGAGCGGCTCGGAAAGGACGTCGACCGACTCGAATACGAGTGGGGACAGGCCATCAAACCCGAGGACATCCGCGAGGAACTCGAAGGGAGCGAGAAGCACTACGACGTGGTCGCGACCGTCATGAACGAGTCCTCGACCGGCGTCCGCAACCCGATCGAGGAGATCGGCGACATCGTCGCGGAGTATCCGGACACCTACTTCGTCGTCGACGCCGTCTCCGCGCTCGGCGGCGACTACGTCGACATCGACGAGCACGACATCGACGTCATCTTCGCCTCGACCCAGAAGGCCTTCGCGATGCCGCCCGGCCTCGCGGTCTGCGTCGTCAGCGACGACGCCTACGACCGCGAGGTCGAGAAGGACTCCGCGTCGTGGTACGGCGGCTTCCAGCGCTCGCTGGACTACTACGACCGGAAGGGCCAGACCCACTCGACGCCGGCCATCCCGGTCATGCTCGCCTACCGCAAGCAGATGAAGCACATGCTCGAAGAGGGCCACGAGGGCCGCGACGAGCGGCACCGAGAGATGACCGAGTACGTCCACGAGTGGGCCAGCGAGCACTTCGACCTCTTCGCCGAGGAGGGGTATCGCTCCCAGACGGTCTCCTGTATCGAGAACACGCAGGGGATCGACGTCGCGGCGACCATCGAGGAAGTCTCCGAGGAGTACGACATGGTCTTCTCGAACGGCTACGGCTCCCAGCTCGGCGAGGAGACGTTCCGCATCGGACACATGGGCGAACACGACGTCGAGAGCATCCGGCGACTCACCGACGCCATCGAAGACGTCGCCGACCTCTGAGACCCGTCGCGCGAAGCGGTCGTCTCGGCTGAGTACTCTGTCACGTTGGTCGGTCGTCGAGAGGGCCGACCGTTCTAATCGACCCCGTAGACTACCTCGTTTTCAGATATTGAAATAGCTCGCCAACGTTTATGACCGGATAGGAATATATCCCTGTTAGTACCCACCTATGAGCCAATCTTTCAATACCGATAACCGACGGCGAGTTCCCGAGGGGACCGTTAGCGAGCAGTTCGACTGGGCAGAGACCGACCCGAGTATGGCGGTCGCCGAGACGATCGCCGCCGCGGCCGGTCGAACGCCGACCGAGGGGACGCCGCTCTACGAATCGATCGACGCGGGAGCGATCGACACGCTGTTCGGGGCCGGAGACGACTCGCCGGATCGCCAGTTTTCGTTCACGCACGAGGGCCTCTCCGTGACGGTCTCGGGCGACGGGACCGTCTCGGCGCGGCCCGCGACCGACTCGGTCTGGTGAGCGGCCGCCGAACCGGCGTCGTCACGTCAGGTGCGCACAGCGGGCAGTATTAGTGGGTGGCTCTCTCAGTACCGACGATGGCAGCCCTCGAAGACGAGACCGACAACCCCTACGTCTCGGACCCGCCGACCGAGTTCGACCCCGCCGGCGAACTCGACGCGGACGAGGCCCGGGAACAGGCCGAGCAGTTGCGCGAGGCCGTCCGCTATCACGACCACCGGTACTACGTCGAGAACGACCCCGTTATCGGCGACCGGGCCTACGACGCCCTGTTCGCGCGTCTCGAAGAACTCGAGGGGGCGTTCGACCTCGACACGTCCGGGAGTCCGACCCAACGCGTCGGCGGCGAACCGCTCTCCGAACTCGACGAGGTCGAACACGTCGCGACGATGGGGTCGATCGACCAGGGCGGCGACGCCGCCGCCGTCCGCGAGTTCGACGAGCGAGTCCGTAACCGACTCGACGAGGCCGACTACGACGGCGACCTGCGGTACTTCTGCGAACCGAAGTTCGACGGGCTCTCGGTCGAGGTCGTCTACGAGGACGGCGAGTACCGGCGGGCGGCCACCCGCGGCGACGGCGAGGTGGGCGAGGACGTCACCGAGAACGTCCGGACCATCGCCAGCGTCCCCCAGCGCCTGCGCGGGGACTACCCCGACTTCCTGGCGGTCCGCGGCGAGGTGTACATGCCCCGCGACGCCTTCACCGAGTACAACCGCGAGCGCGTCGAATCGGGCGAGGACCCCTTCGCCAACCCCCGCAACGCCGCCGCGGGGACGCTCCGCCAGCTCGACCCGAAGGTCACCGCACAGCGGCCGCTCGCCGTCTTCTTCTTCGGCGTCCTCGACGCGTCGGTCGAGTTCGAGAGCCACGCCGACCTGCACGAACGGTTCCCCGAGTGGGGCCTGCGGGTCTGTGACCGGACGCGTCTCGTCGACGACATAGAGACGGCTATCGACTACCGCGACGACCAGCTCGCCGCCCGCGACGACCTCGGCTACGAGATCGACGGCGTCGTCCTGAAAGTCGACGACATCGACGCCTGCGACCTGCTGGGGACGACCAGCCGCGCCCCGCGGTGGGCCTTCGCCTACAAGTTCCCCGCCCGCAAGGAGGAGACCACCGTCAGAGACGTCGTCGTCCAGGTCGGGCGCACCGGCCGGCTGACGCCCGTCGCGCTGATGGACCCCGTCGAGGTCGGCGGCGTGACGGTCACGCGCGCCTCGCTGCACAACCCCTCGCTCATCGAGGAACTGGGCGTGAACGTCGGCGACCGCGTACGCATCAAGCGCGCGGGCGACGTGATCCCCGACGTGGTCGAAGTCGTCGAGAAGAACGGCGACGGCCACTTCGCGTTCCCCGAGACCTGTCCGGTCTGTGACAGCCCGGTCGAGCGCGACGGCCCGATGGCGTTCTGTACCGGCGGTCTCTCCTGTCCCGCCCAGCGCGAACGCTCCGTCGAGCACTACGCCAGCCGCGGCGCGCTCGATATCGAGGGGCTGGGCGAGAAAGCCGTCGAGCAGTTGCTCGACGCCGGCCTCGTCGAGGACGCCGCCGACCTCTACGAACTCGCGGTCGAGGACCTCGAAGAGCTGGAGGGCTGGGGCGAGACCAGCGCGCGGAACCTCGTCGCGGAACTCGACGCCACCCGCGACCCGCCGCTCTCGGACTTCCTCGTCGCGCTCGGCATCCCCCACGTCGGCGACGTGACAGCCCGGAACCTCGCCGCGGAGTTCGGGACGTTCGAGGCGATACGCGAGACAGCGGAGTCGGGCGACCGCGAGGCGTTCGAGGCGGTCCCCGACGTGGGTCCCGAAGTCGCCGAGAGCGTCGTCGAGTTCTTCGAGAGCGAGGGCAACCGCGCCGTGCTCACCCGACTGCTCGACCACGTCGACCCGCAGGCCGCCGAGGCGACCGGCGGCGACGCGCTGGACGGACTGACCTTCGTGTTCACCGGGTCGCTCGACGGCTACACGCGCGGCGACGCACAGGAACTGATCGAGCGACACGGCGGCTCCGCGACCGGTAGCGTCTCGGGCAACACGGACTATCTCGTCGTCGGCGAGAACGCCGGGAAGCGAAAGCGCGAGGACGCCGAGGCGAACGACGTCGAGCTACTGGACGAGGAGTCCTTCGAGGCGTTGCTCGACGAGCGCGGCGTCGAGAGCGAGTAACGAGAGACGAGGCGTTCGGCCCCGTTACAGGTCCGCGAGGTTGAACGTGTAGTAGCTGACGGTCGCGGCGATGCCGATCCACGCGAGCATGAACACGACGACGAAGGGGTCGGAGTAGACGAACGGCATCGGGTTGCCGCCGGCCTGGCAGGAGACGAACGTCCCGAAGAGCCCATCCTGGGCCTGCGGCGAGCCGTTGAGGACGTTCGAACAGATGGTGCGACTCGCCTGCTCGCCCTGGCTGAACATCCCGTAGCGAGCGCTGCGCGCGGCGTTCTCGCCCTCGCCGAGAATCGAGTTGACGAGCGTCTGGTAGGCCTGGTTCGGGTTCAGGAGCTTCAACAGGAGCACGACGTGCCAGCGGATCGCCCCGGTGACGCCCAGTTCGTTCGTCAGTATCTTCCCGACGCCGTTGGCCCCCGCGTTCCAGAGGAACGTGAAGTAGAAGTAGACGATGAAGTTCGCGGCACCGGACCAGAGGCTCTTCGAGAAGGCCCCGGAGATTGAGACGGTGATGGCGACGAACACGAGCGCGAACACCAGCGTGAAGAAACTGAACACCGCGAACAGCCCCGGCTTGAACGTCAGCCGCGAGAGCGCCAGGAAGGCGGCGGTGAGGCCCAGCGAGATAGCGAGGGGGACGCCGAGCACCGCACAGCGGCCCAGCACCTTCCCGACGATGACGTCCTTCCGGGAGTGAGGCAGCGACAGCAGGAGCTTCAGCGACCCCGACGTGCGCTCCTTCGAGATGGCGGCGAAGCCGACGAAGATGGCGACGATGGGCAACAGGAACGTCACCATCCGCGTGTAGATCTGCGAGAGCAGGAGCTGCATCCCGAGTTCCTGTGCGCCCTGACTCACGCCGACGTCGAAGTACAGCGCGAGCGCGACGGGCGAGATGAACGCGACGGTGAAGATGAGCCCGAGCAGCCACAGCCCCTTCGACCGGATGGCGTCCTTGAACTCCTTCTTCGAGACGGTGTACCACTCGAAGGTGTTTCTGAGGGAGCGGTCGACGCCACCGAGCGGACCTGAATCGGCGGTGCTCACGCCTGGACCTCCCGTTCTCGCTCGCGCTGGTCGGTGTAGGCGGTGAAGAGGTCTTCGAGCGAGGCCTCCTCGGTCTCGAAGTCCTCGACGGTGACGCCCGCCTCCTCGAACGCGTTGAGGACGGTCATCTTCGCGTCCCCCTGGCAGTTGACGACGGCGCGGTCGCCCTCCCGCGTGACGCCCGAGACTTCCGGGAGCGAGCGGACCTGCTCGATGGCTTCCGCCAGTCCGTCGGCGTCGGCGACGGTGACGACGAGTTTCATGTCGCCCTGTGCCGCAGAGCGGAGGCCCTCGACGCTGTCCTTGGCGATGAGTCGACCGTCTTGGAGGATGCCGACGGTGTCACACACCGACTCGACCTGGCCGAGGATGTGCGAGGAGAAGAAGACCGTCGCGCCGCGCTCGCTCTCTTCGCGGACCAGGTCGCGCATCTTGCGGGCACCGTTCGGATCGAGTCCGGTCGTCGGTTCGTCGAGGATGAGCAGGTCGGGCTGGTCGACCAGCGCCATCGCCAGCACGAGGCGCTGTTTCATCCCCTTGGAGTAGCCGCCGGCTCGCCGGTCCATCGCGTCGGCGACGCCGACCCGTTCGAGCAGCGCCTCCGGGTCGTCGTCGGCGTCTTTCGACTCGATGACGAACTCCATGTGCTCGCGGCCGGTCAGGCGCTCGTAGACGTCGTAGCCCTCCGGGAGAACGCCGATGCGCTCGCGGATGGCCTTCGAATCGTCCTGTGCGTCCATGCCGAGCACCGTCGCGGACCCCGCCGTCGGCCGGACGAAGTCCAGGAGGACGTTGATGGTCGTCGACTTCCCCGCACCGTTCGGGCCGAGGAATCCGAACACTTCCCCCTCCTCGACCGTCAGGTCCACACCTTGCAGGGCGACGACGTCCCCGAACTCCTTGCGGACGTCGTTCAGTTCGATAGCGGTCATACGCCCGGTTTGCGCCGCCCTCCGGTATAGTCTTTCGTGTTGGCTACACTGAACGAAAACGGCGGCTGCGCCGCCTCAGACCTCCGAATCCGGGTCGTGATTGTCGGCCATCCGCCGGGCTTCGGTCGCGTAGCGCTCCCGGTCCTCGTCGGCGACCGGCTCCAGTCGGTCGGGTTCGACGTCGATCGCCGCGGTGACGCGCTTCTTCATCAGGAGGTTCGTCGAGAGCTGCTTCGTGACGTGACGGTCTCCCTCCGGCGTGGCGTAGACCAGCGTCACCATCCGTTCGTCGCCGAAACTGGAGCGTTCGACCAGCCAGCACCGCACCGTCTCCTCGGAGTCTGTCATTGGACGGGGTTGTGGGGCCGGCGGCTTGTATCCTCCGAGGCGGCGGTGCCGCGGTCGGCGCGTCGTCCGACCTTACCGGCGGTACGATACCCGTCGCCCACCGGCTAAGTCGTCCATTACTTTGCCACTCTGTCCGTTTCGCCCCTCTACGGGACGCCCTGCCAATGATGTACTGTGACTGCACGCCAGAACACGAAGTGGTGTGGGAAGCCGACGAGGCGACGCTGTCCGAGACGCTCGTCGAGGCGATCGCGACCGTCGAGGGGGTTCGCCCCATCGAACTCGAACCGCTCGCCGACACGATAGACGCCGTGGCGCTCGATGCGCTCTTCGAGAGCGCCGACGCGACGCGCGGCCCCGAACAGGTGTTCTTCTTCGCCGTCTCGGGATGGAACGTCTTCGTCAGCGGCGACGGCCGAATCCAGATCTGCGATCCCGAAGAGTCGTCGACCCCTTCTCCCGTGTTCGAGTCCGCTACCGTCGACTGACCGGTCCCGTTGCAGTGTCGCCTCCACCGTCGCTGTCTCCCGGCTCCGCCTCGTCCGCTGCCCTGACTTACGAGTTACCAACCCACTCGGGGAGAGTTTTGCCGTAACTCGTGGTTATAGATGTTCAGAGATATATGCATACTGCACATGACTCATCGCTACGGATTCGGGACGCGCTGTGTCCACGCCGGGCAGGAGGAACCCGACCCGGCGACCGGAGCGCGCGCGCCGCCCATCTATCAGACCTCCTCGTACGTCTTCGAGGACGCGGAGACGGCCGCCGACCGCTACGCGCTGGAGGACGACGGCAACGTCTACTCGCGGTTCGACAACCCGACCGTTCGGACTCTCGAAAACCGGCTGGCGTCGCTCGAAAACGCCGTCGACGCCGTCGCCACCGGGTCGGGGATGGCGGCGCTCGACGCCGCGACGACGGTGCTGGCCCGGGCCGGCGACAACGTCGTCTCGGCGTCCTCTATCTACGGCGGCACCCACTCGTATCTCGCCAACACCGCCAGCCGACGGGGGATCGAATCGCGCTTCGTCGACACGTTGGACCCCGACGCCTACGCCGAGGCGATCGACGACGACACCGCCTACGTCCACTGCGAAACCATCGGCAACCCCTCGCTGGTGGTCCCGCCGCTCGAAGAGATCGCCGAGGTCGCACACGACCACGGCGTCCCCCTGTTCGTGGACAACACCTTCGGGACGCCCGCCCTCTGCCGGCCGTTAGACCACGGGGCGGACGTCGTCTGGGAGTCGACGACGAAGTGGATCCACGGCTCCGGGACCACCATCGGCGGGGTGCTGGCCGACGGCGGCTCGTTCCCGTGGGCCGACTACCCCGAGAAGTACCCCGAGATGGGCGCTGAGAACCCCGCCTTCGGGACGAACTTCGCCGAGCGCTTCGGCGACCGCGCGTTCACGATGGCCGCCCGCCAGCGGGGCCTCCGCTCGCTCGGCGACGGCCAGAAGCCCTTCGACGCGTGGGCGACGCTGCAGGGCAGCGAGACCCTCTCGCTTCGGATGGAGCGGCACTGCTCGAACGCGCTGACCGTCGCCGAACACCTCCGGGACCACGACGACGTCTCGTGGGTCACCTATCCGGGTCTCGAATCCCACGAGACCCACGACCTCGCCGACCGCTACCTCGACGGCGGCTACGGCGGCGTCGTCACGTTCGGGCTCGACGGCGGCTACGACGCCAGCCGACAGTTCTGTGAGGAGACGGACTTAGCGCAGTTCCTCGCCAACATCGGCGACGCGAAGACGCTGGTCATCCACCCCGCGAGCACGACCCACGCCCAGCTCTCGGCAGAGGAACAGCGCGCGAGCGGCGTCAGCCCGGACCTGATCCGGATGAGCGTCGGCATCGAGGACCCGGCGGACGTGCTCGGGGACATCGACGAGGCCATCGAGCGAGCCACATGAGCGTCGAATCGGAGACCGTCTCGATCGGCGAGTTCGAGTTCCAGTGCGGCGAGACCGTCGCCGACCTCGAACTGGCCTACGAGACCTACGGCGACTTCTCGGGCGACAACGCCGTCCTCGTCTGTCACGCTCTGACCGGGAGCGCCCACGTCTCCTCGCGCGGCCGCTTCGAGGAGGGCGACCAGGCCTACGCGTGGTGGGACGACATCGTCGGCCCGGGGAAGGCCATCGACACGAAGGAGTACTTCGTCGTCTGCGTGAACGTCCCCGGCTCCTGTTACGGGTCGTCGGGTCCCTCCAGTACGAACCCCGAGACCGGCGAGCCGTACGGGCCGGAGTTCCCGCCCGTCACGGTCGCCGACTGGACGGAGGCCCAGCGCCGCCTGCTGGACGAACTCGGGATCCCCGCGCTGCACGCCGTCGTCGGCGGCAGCGTCGGCGGCATGAACGTCTTGGAGTGGGGCAAGCGCCACCCCGACCACGTCGAGAAACTCGTCCCGGTGGCCGCCGCCCCGCGACTGGACCCGCAGTGTCTCGCGCTGAACGGCATCGCCCGCCGGGCCATCACTACTGACGACGACTGGAACGGCGGCCACTACTACGGCGGCTCCGACAGCGACGAGAACGGGGCCACGTCCGACGGCGGGACCCACCCCGACGAGGGACTGGCGCTGGCCCGGCAGATCGGCCACGTCATGTACTTCTCGAAGGCGAGCATGGAGCGCCGATTCGGTCGCCGCGCCGCGACGCGGGAGGCCGAGCGCGCCTTTCCGACCGACCCCGCGGGCCGCTTCTTCCCGTATCGGGACGTGGAGTCCTACCTCGATTACAACGCCTCGAAGTTCGTTGAGCGCTTCGACGCCAACAGCTACCTCTACCTGACGCGGGCGATGGACAACTACGACCTCTCCTCGGGGTTCGAGTCGGACGCCGACGCGCTGGCGGCCTTCGACGGCGAGGCGCTGGTGATGTCCTTCACCGGCGACTGGCACTTCACGACCCAGCAGTCCGAGGCGCTGGCCGAGGCCCTGCGCGAGACGGACACCGACGTGGCCCACCACGTCGTCGACTCGGATTACGGCCACGACGCCTTCCTCGTCGAACCCGACAACGTCGGCCCGCCGCTGTCTGACTTCCTGGAGGAGGGACTCGACGGCAACGCCGTCTCCGATACGAAGGCCGTCGAGAGCGAGTCGAGCGACTTCGCGCCCGTCCACAACAGTCTCTTCTCGCGCTAGGCGCTAGCTTTTATCACACCTCCCGCCGTCGGTTCACCTGTATGACAGACATGTTCGTCAACGCCGGCGACGAGGAACTCTCCTTCGGGAAGACGGTGTACGACGAGGACGGGAACGAGCTCGGTAGCATCCGCGGGTTCGACCAGCACGGCTTCTACGTTACCGTCGAGGGCGGCATCGAGTCGATGTCCGACGAGCACCGGTCCACGGGCGCCGCCGGGCAGGCCGAACTGATGTGGCGCTGCTGGGAGTGCGGCGAGATGGGCGATATCGAGGACGACATCCCCGACGAGTGCCCCTCCTGTGGCGCGTCCAAGGAAGAGATTTACTACTGGACCGAGGACTGATCCGCGCGTCGAGGCGGTTTATCGGCGAGTAGCGGATTCGCGCGAGTGGAGACTGAGCGCGCTACTCCGCCCGTTCGATGCGGTCGGCCGTCGCCGCGTCGAGCGCGTTTTTCACCGCGTCCACGTCACCGTCCGGAAGCGCGAAGCGAAGCGTCTCCCCGCGCCACTCGGCGATGGCGACGCCGTCGGCGTCGCGGACCACGAGATACGAGAGGTCCTCGAAGAGCGCGGCGAGCGCGTCGAACGTCTCGGGCGCGAACGGCACGGTGCCGGCGGTGTGGTCGGCGTCGACGGTGACGTCGGCGTGGCCCGACAGCGCCTCCAGTTCGACGCGCCTGGGGCCGACGAGGTCCGCTCGACGGCCGAGGTCGAGGTAGCAGAAGGCGGCCTCGGGACGGCGCGGCGTCGTATCGAGCACCGCCGCGAGCGCGTCCAGTCCCGCCCCCTCGTCGCTCACGGGCGGTCGCACTCGAAACCGGGGCTCGTCGTCGGGCCACGTCGGCGTCCCGGTGTCGAGTCCGGCCCGTTCCCACGCGTCGACGATGGCGTCCGTGAGGCGGTCGGCACCGATGTCCTCGATGGCGTCGGTGACGCGCTCGGCGTCCGATTTCCGCTCGTCCATAGCGGGCGTTCGCGACGCGGCGTGTTGTGGTTGGTGGTCTGAGCCGGCGGGCCCTATTGCACTCACTCGTTCTCCGTCGCCGAGTCGCTCACGGGGTCTATTGATGGGAACGCCTACAAGTCCGGCCGATAGAAGACGATCAAGGCATGAGCGTCATTCTGGAGTTCACACTCGACGCCGACGAGTTCACTCTCGGACAGGCCCTCTCGGGGCCGCCCACGATGGAGATAGAGCTCGAACGCGTCGTTCCCACTGGCAAAGCCGTCCTGCCGTTACTCTGGGTGACCGGCCCCGCCGAAGACATCGACGCGTTCGAGACGGCGGTCCGCGACCATCCGAACGTCGAAGCGTTCCGCGAACTCGACGAGGTCGGCGACAGTCGCCTGTACCGATTCCGGTGGCTGAACGACCCCGAGAACCTCGTCGAAGAACTCGCGGCCCTCGACGCGACCATCCTCGAGGCCACCGGGGCCGACAAGTGGGCGTTTCGGGTTCGCTTCGCCGACCACGAGAAACTCACCCGCTTCCACAACTTCTGCACCGACCGGGATATCACGATTCACATCGAACGCACCTATACGCTGAACGAGGACACCGAACGCGGGCATCGCTTCGACCTCTCGCCCGAACAACGCGAAGCCCTCGTGTTGGCCCTGCGCGAAGGATACTTCGCCACGCCGAGGGGGGTCGAACTCACCGAGCTCGCCGACGAACTCGGGATCTCCCGGCAGGCGATCTCCGATCGGATCCGTCCCGCCAACGAGAAAGTCCTCCGGAAAGCTCTGCTCTCCGCCGGATCGCAATACGAGTGATCGCAGGCCCCGCGTAATAAAACGCCAGACCGGTCAAGGCACACTACTTTTGAGAACCCGCACAGTCCACGAACCAGAGGGGGAAGTCACTCATGACAGTAGAAGCTCACAGGGAGGAGGCGCGTTCTCGCCTCGAAGACGCGATACCGGCTGAGAACCGAGGAACCGGAGGTCTCTGTATTCGCGAGGTGTTACAACTCCTCGGCGGTACGACTCCGCTCGCGGCGGCGAATCAATGGGGGGATCGCTCGTGACTCGATCGGAAGATGCAGACCGGACACTCGCGGAGAGCGAGCCGGTCACTATGGACGACGGGGAGACGCACGTTCCCTGTACCGCCCCGTCCTGTAGCGAAGACGCGACCAACACCTGTTACGATTCGAACATCGGCCAATACGTCGCTTTCTGTGACGATTGCTTCGAGGAGTGGGTCGAGAAGAGCCACATCGAAACCGTGGACGGGTGACCAACGAGGCTCGCCTCTCGGACGGTCACCGCTGACGCGGTGACGAGGTCCCCGGATCGCAGTTCCGAGGCAGCCACCGTCCGTATCGCGCCTCCGCCCGGCCGGTCGGTCTACGAAGTGACAATTTCTGGATGGATCGGAACCGCTGGAACCCTTTTGTACCGCCCCCGCTTTCCCCAGCACATGCACGTCGTCGTCTTCGGAGCCGGGAGCCTCGGGAGCCTCCTCGGGGGGCTGCTCGCCCGCGCGCACGAGGTGACGCTCGTCGGGCGGGACCCGCACGTCAAGGCGGTTCGACGCGACGGTCTCGACGTGGTCGGCGTCGAGGAGTTCCGCGCGGAACCGGCGGCCGACACCGCCGTCCCCGCGACCGCGGACCTCGCGCTGGTAGCGGTCAAGAGCGGCGACACCGGAGACGCCGCCCGCGCGCTCGCCGACTGCGAGCTGGCGGCGTGTCTCTCCGTACAGAACGGAATGGGCAACGAGGCGACGCTCGCGGCCGAACTCGACTGCCCGGTGCTCGCGGGCACCTGCTCCTACGGCGCGCGACTGGACGCGCCGGGCACCGTCGCGTTCACGGGCCGCGGCGAGGTGGTGCTGGGCGCTCGGGACGGCGGCCCGTCGACGGCGGCCGACGAAGTGGGCGAGGCGTTCGACGCGGCCGGGATCGAGGCGACAGTCGCGACGGACATGCCGACCCGTCTCTGGGAGAAGTTGGCGGTCAACGCCGCTATCAACGCCGCGACGGCGCTCGCTCGCGTGGAGAACGGCGCTCTCGCCGACGGTCCCGGACGGGAACTCGCCGCCGACGCCGCCCGCGAGACGGCCCGCGTCGCCCGCGAGCGGGGCGTCGCCCTCACCGACGAACGCGCCGTCTCGCTGACCGAGCGCGTGGTCCGAGACACCGCCGCGAACCGCTCGTCGATGCTGCAGGACGTGGAGACCGGTCGCCCGACCGAGATCGACGCCATCAACGGCTACGTCGTCGAGCGAGCGGCCGAGCCGGTGCCGGTCAATGAGACGTTGACGCGGCTCGTCCGCCTCTGGGAGCGGGGACGAGACGCTCGATAGCTACTCCGACGATCGGGTCGCGGACCTTGTCAGAGAATCGCTAACAAGGGCTGCTTACCGCGATATGACACTCACTAGTTGAGCGACTGTCGCGCTTACCGCGGTTCTCGACCCCATTGTCGCCGGTCGGTGACGACTCGGATACGGCGTCTCGCCGGCCGCCGCTCGTTTCCCACCGAGGGGACGAACCGTTCGTTCAGTCGCCGTCGGCGGGCCGTTCGACCTGTTTCTTCGGCATCCCCAGCATCTCGCGGGCCTCCTCGGGCGTCGCGATCTCCCGGTCGAGCCGGTCGAGTATCTCGACGGTGCGGGCCACGAGCTGCTGATTACTCGCGGCTTTCTCGCCCCGGCGGTAGTAGAGGTTGTCTTCCATGCCGATACGGACGTGGCCCCCCAGCAGGACGGCCATCGTCGTCAGCGGCAGCTGGTGCGGCCCGACCGCGAGGACGTTCCACTCGGCGTTCTCGGGCAGGTTGTCGACCATGTTGATGAGGTTCCGCGGCCGGGCGGGCGTGAACGAACCGCCGAAGATGAGGTTGACGTAGGGCGGTTCCTCGACCAGCCCCTCGTCGATGAGCCGTTTGACTTCGGCCAGCTGACCGGAGTTGAACACCTCCATCTCCGGTTTGATGCCCTTGGCCCGCATCTCGACGGCGAGGCGCTCGATGTTGTTCCGGGTGTGGTTCGTGATGATGTGCTTGTCGCGTTTGAACGGTCCCATGTCCAGCGACGCCATCTCGGGCGGCGGGTCGGTCCGGATCCCCGCCACTCGCTTCTCGTAGGGGCTCTGTCCGCCGGTCGTGTTCTGGATGATGATGTCGTCGCAGTGTTCGCGGATGGCGTCGTTGACTTCCTGGAGCCGCGACGCGTCGTTCTCCCCGTGTTCGTTCCGCCCGTGGACGTGCGCGATCGACGCGCCGAGTTCCTCGCAGGCCGCCACCTGTCGGGCGATTTCCTCGGGCTGCTCGGGAAGGTTGGGGTTGACGTTCTTCCCGTGAATCGCGCCGGTCGTGGCCACGGTGAGGATGACCTTCTTCCGCCGGTGGTAGTCGTCGTATGACACTGGTGTCACTCACACCGTTCGCTACTTGGTTACGACACAGCTATCGGCGATTTCGCGCCGGTAACCCCGAATTATCCCCAGAACCGCCTCAATAACCAAACGACTGCCGGTCGCCACTCCTCTCGATGGTCTGTCCGCACCTCGATTACCGCGACTCGGACGGCGAGCAGGCGTTCGACCACGAGCGACCGTACTGCGAGATTCAGGCGGCGTTCGTCTCACCGATGGAGGCCGACCTCTGTCGCGATCGCCACGATTTCCACCACGAGACCCACTGTGCAGTCTATCAACGGCACCACGCCGCCGACCAGCTCGTCCCCGGTCTGAACTTAGAGGATGGCGACTAGCCGGGCGACCGTCGAGCGGTCGACGGCCGACGACGGCTACACTATCCGCTGGTTCGAGCCCGGCGACCGCGAGGGGTTCATGGCGCTGCACGACCGGATCTGGCCGGGGTTCTCGACGGCGTGGTTCGACTGGAAGTTCGCCGACAACCCCTACCTCACCGAGTCGCCAGTCGTCGTCGCCGAACGCGACGGCGAGATCGTCGGCGCGCGGCCCAACCTCGCGTTCCAGATGCGCGCGGGCGATACGTACCACACCGCCATCCAGTCCTGCGATACGATGGTCCACGAGGACCACCGCCGACAGGGGCTGTTCAGCCGGATGAGCGAGCGGCTCTTCGAGGGGTACGCCGACGGGCCGCCGGCGTTCACGTTCAACGTCCCGAACTCGAAGACGACCGCGGGACTGGCGAAGCTGGGCTGTGAGATCGCCGGCGAGCACACGACCTACTACCGGGTACAGGACCCGGCGGTGTACGCGGGCGTCGACGACCGCCTTCTCTCGACCGCGGGAAAACTGGCCGCCCGCGGGTATCTCGGCGCGCGCGGTCGACGCGTCGACCGCCCGCCGGAGGTGAGCGTCACCCGCCACACCGACATTCCCGCGCAGACACTCGCGCGCCTCTACCGCCGCCGGCCGCCCGCCGAGATCCACGCCTACCGCGACGAGCAGTTCTTCGAGTACCGCTTCGGCAACCCGCAGTGGGAGTACACCGCCTACACCGCACGATTGGGCGGCGACCCGGTCGCCGGGCTCGTCACCGGAACGCAGGAGACGGACACCGGTCCCGTCACCAACGTCGCCGACGTGGTGCCGCTGGTCGGCGACGTCGAACGCGACCGCGCGCTCCCGGCGCTGCTGGCCCGCGCGCTCGCCGACCACAGGGACTCCGCGGTGGTCGCGGTGCGCGGCGACTCGATCCCGCGCGACCTGTTGGCCGACTTCGGCTTCCACAGTGACCACCGCTTACCGCTACGGTTGCTCGCCACCCCGACGACGATGATCGTCTCGCCGATCCCCCCGGACGGCGACTGGCGCGTCGCGGGGCGGGACCTCCGCGAGTTGGACAACTGGCGGCCGACGTTCGTCGAACACAACACCGCCTAGGAGCGGTTGCTTTCGCTGTTTTCGATGGAGTCGGGGCTACCGTGAACAGCCAGAAAGCCCCCGACGGCTCAGGGGCTGTGGCTCGCTGTCGTCCGAAAGGCGCGCAGCGCCTTTCGTGATGACGAAAGACGGCGAAGCCGTCTTTCGAACCACGCGCGCTTCGCGTGCTTGCGTCGCCTCGTTCCCTGAGCCGTCGGCCCCTTTCATTCCCGGAAGACGCTTCGCGTCTTCCGACCCTCGCGGAATCGGAGATTCCGCTCAGTCCCTCCCCGTGGAAGGACGAGGCTGGCGATTCGTCCAGTCGTTAGTTCCGCTTGAGGACGTACAGCGCCGCGCCGCCGCCGAGCAGCAGCGCGAAGAGGTAGCTGGCGACGCGATAGAGGATGGCGACGGCCGTCGCGTCGGTTCGGCTGACGGCGGTCAGCGCAACGATGAGGACGACCAGCGCCGTCGAGACCGCTCCCGAGCCGCCGGGAGAGGGAGCGATGCCGGCGAGCGTCGAGGCCGGGACGATGAAGAGGACGAGTAGGACCGTCAGTTCCACGCCGATGGACTGGGCGGCCAGGTAGAGCGGGAGCGCGAAGAATATCCAGCCGACGTACGAGAAGGAGAGCGCCTCGACGAGCGCTCGGCGGTCGGTGGCGATGCGCTGGAAGGCGGTCTCCGTCTCGCGGAGGCGCTCGCGTAGGCCCGACAGCGTCACCCGCGGCGTCCGTTTCGTTATCGGCGCCGCGAGACCGAGTCCGGTCTCGGCGAGTCGCTGCCGGTATCGCCAGCCGACGGCGGCGAAGACGGGGACGCCCACCGAGAGGACGACCAAGCCGCCAGCGAGCGGTTCGATGGCGTCGGGGAGCGAACTCCGATAGAGCAGCGCGGCGAAGCCGACGCCGGCGAAGGTGACGAACGGGAAGAGGTTCAGTAGGTCCGCCGTGACGACGCTCGCGAGGCTGTCCTGGTAGCTGGCCTCGGTGTCACGCGAGAGGACGTAGGCGATGAACGGCTCGCCGCCGGCCTGTCCGAGCGGCGTGACGTAGTTGGCGAACGTCGCGGCGAAGTAGGTGACGACGAGGCTGGAGAAGCGCTCATCGATGCCGACGACCGCGAGCACGATCTGCCAGGCCTTCCCCCACGCGACGAGACACAGCATCGTCGAGAGGCAGGCCAGCGCGAGCCACGTCGGCTCGGCGGTCCGCAGCTCGGCGAGGACGCCGGCGGTCCCGACGAAGTCCACGAGGAGGTAGACGACGAGTCCGGCGACGGCGAAGCCCAGTACTATCTGTGCGACGGTCTTCCGATCGGCGAAGTCGGTCGCGGGAGTAGCGTCGCTCACTGGCTAGTCGATGTAGCCCAGGTCCTGCAGGCGGTCTTTCGTCTCCGAGTCCATCCCGTTCAACACGTCGCCGTCGGCCCCGTCGGCCTCCGCGGGCCAGTCGGCGTCAACCTCGTCGAGGAACGCCCACAGCGCGTCTTCGAGGTGGGACGGCTCCGCGTCCGTTCCGGCGAGGTTCGCCGTCTCACCGGGGTCCTCGACGAGGTCGTAGGCCTCGTCGGGGATGCGCGTGCAGTGGATGTACTTCGAGTCGGGGGTCCGGGCCGCGCCCATCCGCGAGTAGAACCGCGACTGCTCGTCGAGTTCGATGCCCGCGGCCTCGGCTTTCCCCTCCAGTTGGCGCAACTCGACGACCGGCTGGTGGTACTCGACGAAGCCCACGTCGCCGCGGGGGACGCCGCCGAGGTCGGCGTCGAACTCGCGGTACTCCGGCGACAGCAGCGAGCGGTGAGACTGCAGCGACTCGCCGCGACCGTCCGCGCCGGCGGCGTCCAGAATCGTGTGGTAGATGTCCACGAGTTCGACCGTCGTCTCGTCGTCGCGGTCGGGCTCGACGTCGGGGTGTTTCACCATGAGCGGAACGTTCACCAGCGGGTCGTAGATGCCGAACTCGTGGCCGTAGAGGCCGTGTTCGCCGAACAGTTCGCCGTGGTCCGCACAGACGACGACGGTGGTGTCCTCCCACTGGCCGGTCTCCTTGAGATGGGAGAAGAGGCGGTCCAGTTGGTCGTCGATGTGGGCCAGTTCCGCGTCGTAGAGGCCCTTGATGTCTCTCCACTCCTCGTCGTCGATGTCGCGCGCGCCGCAGTTGTACTCCTTGGAGTTCTGACAGACATCCGTGGAGTCGACGCCGGGCGCGAATCGGTCGGCGTACTCCTCTGGCGGGTGGTAGGGGAGGTGGGCGTCCATCAGGTTGATGAACGCGAAGAAGTCGTCGCTCTCGTCGACGAAGTCGATGGTCCTATCGACGACCTGCGGCGTCTTGGTGTCGCCGCCGCCGCCCTCCGCCAGGTGTTCGTGAATCTTGTTGCCCGCTTGGACGAGTCGGTCGGCCACCCCGCGCAGGGTGTCGTTGTCGTTCATCGTCTTCCAGAGCGTCGCGAGCGGACCCGAGAGCAGCTCGCTCGGCATGATCTGGAAGAAGTTATCGTGGTCGTCGAATCCGGCCGTGAGGTTCGTGTAGCTCGTGATCCAGGCGTTCGAGGAGTAACAGGCGGTGTCGTAGCCCGCCGCCGACAGCGACTCGGCGAGCGTCGTCGCCCCTTCGAGGTAGGGATTCTCCTGTGTGGCACCGTGTTCGCTGGGGTAGAGGCCCGTAAACAGGGACGCATGGACGGGCAACGTCCACGGGGCCGGCGCGACGGCCTGTTCGAAGACGGCGGCCTCCTCGGCGAACTCCCGCAGGTTGGGCGTCGTCGCCACGTCGTCGTCGTAGACGGACAGGCGGTCCTTCCGAACCGTGTCCAGAACGACGAAAAGGACGTTCGACCCGTCCGTGTCGGTCATACGCGCTAGGACTCGGTCGGGAGATTAAAACGGTGCGCTTTCGTTTGCTACGCGCCGGTCCCGGCTCGGGCGGCGGGGGAAGACGTATGTCACCCCGCTACGCGGAGGGGATATGACCATCGGTGTCTGCTACTTTCCGGAGCACTGGCCCGACGAGCGCTGGGAGACGGACGTGCGACAGATGGCCGAGGCGGGACTTTCGTACGTCCGCATGGGGGAGTTCGCGTGGGGCCGCATCGAACCCGAACACGGCGAGTTCGACTTCGCGTGGCTGGACGAAGCGATCGGGCTCGTCGGCGACCACGGGATGGAGGCGGTGCTTTGTACGCCGACGGCGACGCCGCCGAAGTGGCTGGTCGACGAACACCCGGACATTCGGCAGGCCGACCCCGATGGGACGCCGCGGGAGTGGGGGAGCCGCCGATTCACCTGCTTCAACTCGCCGACCTACCGCGAGGAGACCGAACGCATCGTCCGGAAGGTGACCGAGCGCTACGCCGACAATCCCCACGTCGCGGGCTGGCAGGCCGACAACGAGTACGGCTGTCACGACACCGTCCGCTGTTACTGCGAGGACTGCGCGGCCGCATTCCGTGAGTGGCTGGAAGCGAAGTACGAGGAGGTCGAGGCGCTGAACGAGGCGTGGGGCAACACGTTCTGGAGCCAGCAGTATCCGTCCTTCGAGGCCGTCGACCCGCCCGGTCTGACACCCGCCGAGCACCATCCCTCGCGCCTGCTCGACTACCACCGCTTCGCCAGCGACAGCGTCGCCGAGTACAACCGCCTGCACGCCGACCTGATCCGCGAGGCGAACGACGACTGGTTCGTCACGCACAACTTCATGGGCGACTTCGGCGCGCTCGACGCCCACTCGCTGGCCGACGACCTCGACTTCCTCGGGTGGGACTCGTACCCGACGGGGTTCGTCCAGGACCGGCGGCCGGGGCAGGCGACGACGGACGAACTGCGCGCGGGCGACCCGGACGAGGTGGCGATGAACCACGACCTCTACCGCGGCGCGAAGCGCGCGCCCTTCTGGGTGCTCGAACAGCAACCCGGCGACGTGAACTGGCCGCCCCACGCCCCCCAACCGGCTGAGGGCGCGATGCGACTGTGGGCGCACCAGGCCGTCGCCCACGGGGCCGACGAAGTGCTCTACTTCCGCTGGCGGCGCTGTCGAGAGGGTCAGGAGCAGTACCACGCGGGCCTCCGAAAGCAGGACGGCAGCCCCGACCGAGGGTACGACGACGCCGCGGCGGCCGCCGACGAACTGTTCGATCTGGAACCGGTCGACGCGCCCGTCGCCCTCTTGCACGACTACGAGAGCCTCTGGGCGACCGAGAATCAACCCCACTCGCCTCACTGGCACTACTGGTCGCACCTCCGGGCGTACTACGACGCGCTCCGCGCGCGGGGCGTGCAGGTCGACGTCGTCTCGCCGACGAGCGATCTCGACGATTACGCGGCCGCCGTCGCGCCGACGCTCTATCTGGTGGGCGACGACCTCGCGGCGCACCTCGAAGCCTACGTCGCGGACGGCGGTCACCTCCTGTTCGGCGCGCGTACCGGCGAGAAGGACCCGCACAACCAGCTTCACGAGTCGCTCGCGCCGGGACCGCTGGCCGACCTCGCGGGCGTGCGCGTGGACCAGCACGAGAGCCTCCCCGACGGGATGCCGACCCGACTTCGCTACGACGGCGAGACCCACGATTACCGGACGTGGGCCAGTTGGCTCGACGCGGAGGGGGCGACCGCCGTCGGGGAGTACACCGCGGGCGTCGCCGAGGGGCGGACGGCCGTCACCCGCACTGACCGCGGCCGGGGGAGCGTCACCTACTGTGGCTGCTGGCCCACGGACCGACTCGCCGACGGGCTGGTGACGGACCTGCTGGGCGCGGCGAACGTCGCGCACACGTCTCGGTTCCCCGAGGGCGTTCGCGTCGCCGAGCGCAACGGGTACGCGTGGGTGACGAACTTCACGAGCGAGGAACTATCGCTCTCCGCCCCGACCGACGCCGCGTTCGTCGTCGGCGGCGAAACCGTCGGCGCGTTCGACGTGGCCGTCGTCGAGACGCCGGCAGCTACGGTATCTTTGGACTAAAACCATCCAAATACCGAGATATAGAGATAAAAGAAGAATATTAGAGCCATTCTACGAAAATAGATACTTAAAAAAGAGGAAGAGGAATGTGAGTATGGAGATTATGTGGGTGGATATGGGTACATTAGATATAGTAATGCTTCGAGAATCGTATGCCTGCCGAAACAGATCTCGGAAGGTCGACCGACAGCCGAGGGTCGGACGGCTCGCTTTCGCCGCGACTCGCGCGGCAGCGGCGGCCTGTTAGCCGACACCCCCCTCTACGTGGCCGTTCACGATGTGTGAACTCTCGGTGTCCACGAGCTGGTCGAACGAGATAACGAATGTACCTATGTTATCAGAGGATGGGCGTTTCGCCGTTCGACGACCGAGATCCGCCGCGACCGGCCGCGTCTGGCCTCGACGAGCGCGGCGTTTCGCCGATCGGCGAGAGACGCGGATCAGTGGTAGCTGTCCCTGTTGTTCACACATCGTGAAATACCTGACCGAACCACTCTCGTCGCGGTGAGGCCGAGACGAGCGCTGTGGCGAGCGCGAACCGACGATTCGAGCGGTCACGCGCGGCGGTTCGGCGCGACTAAGTGTTGATTGCCCACAACTCGCATGGACCGTCCGGCCGGCCTCGGGTTCGATCAGCCGGAGAGCGGCGGTATATCGTTCACACACCGTGAAAGCCATCGACATGGTCTCGCAGCTGTCGACACAACGATTAAATGGGCCGTTCACAAATCCCCGCACGATGCCAAACGACACACGACCCGCGCGCCGCGAGACGAAACGCGCCGCTGCGGGCCTCGACAGCGACGAAGCACCGACGACGACTCTCTCCGTTCGCTCGCGGCGTCACCGATGAGTTCGAACGCCACCGACGACGGAACCGGGAACCGCATCGTCGACTACGAGCTGTTCGAGGTGCCGCCGCGATGGCTCTTCCTCCGGGTCGAGACGGCCGACGGCACCGTCGGCTGGGGCGAACCGGTCGTCGAGGGCCGCTCTCACACGGTCAGAGCGGCCGTCGAGGAACTCATGGAGAACTACCTGCTCGGGGTGGACCCGGCGGACATCGAGGACCACTGGCAGACGATGTACCGCGGCGGGTTCTACCGCGGCGGCCCGATTCTCATGTCCGCCATCGCGGGTATCGACCAGGCGCTGTGGGACATCAAGGGCAAGCAGTTGGGCGTCTCGGTCCATCAGCTGCTCGGCGGGGCCGCCCGCGACCGGATCCGCGTCTATCAGTGGATCGGCGGTGACGAGCCCTCTGACGTCGCCGAACAGGCCCGCGAGCAGGTCGAGGCGGGCTTCTCGGCCCTGAAGATGAACGCGACGCCGGCGATCGAGCGCGTGGACGACCCGGCGTCGGTCGAGGCCGCCGCGACCCGCCTGCGCGAGGTGCGCGAGGCGGTCGGCGACGAGGTCGACATCGGCGTCGACTTCCACGGCCGCGTCACGAAGCCGATGGCCAAGCGCCTCGCCAAGGCGCTCGAACCGTACGAACCGATGTTCATCGAGGAGCCCGTCCTCCCGGAGCACAACGAGGCGCTGCCGGACATCGCCGCCCACACGACGATCCCCATCGCCACCGGCGAGCGGATGTTCTCCCGGTGGGACTACAAGGAAGTGTTCGAGGACGGTGCCGTCGACGTCATCCAGCCGGACCTCTCGCACGCCGGCGGCATCACCGAGGTCAAGAAGATCGCGTCGATGGCCGAGGCCTACGACGTGGCGATGGCTCCGCACTGTCCGCTCGGCCCCCTCGCGCTGGCCTCCTGCGTGCAGGTCGACGCCTGCTCGCCGAACGCCCTCATCCAGGAGCAGAGCCTGAACATCCACTACAACGAGACGACGGACGTGCTGGACTACCTCGAAGACCCGTCGGTCTTCGAGTACGAGGACGGGTTCGTCAGCGTCCCCACGGACCCCGGACTGGGCGTCGAGATAAACGAGGACTACGTCCGCGAGCAGGCCGAGAAGGACGTCGACTGGCACAATCCGGTGTGGCGACACGACGACGGCAGCGTCGCCGAGTGGTAGTCGGCTACCCCGACGCTACTCTCGTCGATGCGTTCTCGCCGACCGATTCCGAGCGCGATTCGTTCACGCATCGGAAACGCTCACGGGGAGTTCGGCGGGTAGCGTTACTGCAACTGTCGACGCGGCTCGTGGCAAGATTTAACACCTCCTACAATAGTGGATGTGGCATGGGCGAGCTAGAGATACGAGACCTCACGAAGGTGTTCCACGACGACGGCGGCGACATCGTCGCGGTCGATTCGTTCGACGCGGAGATCGAGGACGGCGAGTTCGTCGTCCTCGTCGGGCCGTCGGGCTGTGGCAAATCGACGACGCTGCGGATGATCGCCGGGTTGGAGAACCCCACGGAGGGGGAAGTCGTCCTCGACGGCGAGGACGTCACCGAGAAGAAACCCAAGTCGCGCAACATGGCGATGGTGTTCCAGAGCTACGCGCTGTACCCCCACATGACGGCCCGCGAGAACATGGCCTTCGGGCTGAAGATGACGACGGACCTCTCGAAGGACGAGATATCCGACCGGGTCCAGAACGCGGCCGACATGATGGGTATCGGCGGACTCCTCGATAAGAAGCCCGACGAGCTATCCGGCGGCCAGCAACAGCGCGTCGCGCTGGGTCGGGCCATCGTCCGCGAACCCGAGGTGTTCCTGATGGACGAACCGCTGTCGAACCTGGACGCGAAGCTCCGCACGCAGATGCGGACCGAACTCCAGGAACTCCAGCAGGAGTTCGGCGTGACGACTATCTACGTCACCCACGACCAGACCGAGGCGATGACGATGTCCGACCGCATCGCCGTGCTCGACGACGGCCGACTCCAGCAACTCGGAACCCCGTTAGAGTGTTACCACGAACCGGCCAACCGCTTCGTCGCGGGGTTCATCGGGTCACCCTCGATGAACTTCTTCGACGTCGAACTCGACACCTCGGGGGCGACGCCGACGCTCGTCCACGACGCCTTCGAGTACGAGCTCGACGACGACGTCTACGCCGACGTCGAGGGCCACGGCCCGCGGCTCACGCTCGGTATCCGCCCGGAGGACGTGAAAGCGGTGCCGGAGGGGACGCACAACGCCATCTCGCCGACGGTGAAGGTCACCGAACCGCTCGGCGACGTGAGCTACGTCTACCTCGACATCGGCGGCGAGCAGTACACTGCGACGCTGGAGGGCGACATCGTCATCGAGTCCGGTCGCACGCTCACCGTGCAGTTTCCCCAGGACCGCATCCACCTCTTCGACGGCGAGACCGGCGAGGCGCTGCGGAACCGTGCGCCCCCGGACAGCGACGACGTGGCGGCGCTGGCCGGCCTCGACGACGTCAACGGCGTCGAGATCGGCGTCGAGTGACCGGCGGCGGTCCGTCGGAGACCGCGGAGCTTCTCAGTCGAAGCGGAGAGAAGAAGCGGTAGTCGGACTGGAAATCAGCGAAGCGTCGGCAGGTACGCCTCGTTCTTCGCGAGCAGTTCCTCGGTCATCTCGTGGATCTCGGGCAGCGTCAGTTCGGCCGCCGTCAGCGGGTCCTGCTTGACGGCCCGGTGGATCTTCTCGCGGTCGTTCTCCAGCGCGCCCTCGACGACGAGCTGCTGGACGGCGACGTGTTGCTGGGGGAAGGTCCGGATCGACTTCGGGAGTTCGCCGACCGAACACGGCCGGAGACCGGTGCCGTCGACGAGGACGGGGACTTCGACGCAGGCGTCGGTCGGCAGGGACTCGATGGCGTTCGTCTCGTTGCTGACGTTGAGGTTCAGCCGACGGGTGGTGTCCGTCTCCAGGGAGTGGATGAGCCGAGAGGCGTACTCCTCGGAGCGCTCGACGCCCACTTCGTCCAGATCGACGTCCAGTTCCGGGTCGTCGCGCTCCTCGGAGCGGGCCTGCCACCCTTCGAGGTACGTCCCGGTGGGCATCCGCTCGGCGAAGTCCGTCCCGGTCATCTCCTCGATGGTGTCCTCGTCGGTCCGGAAGTAGGGGACGTACTCGGACATGTGATGCGAGGACTCCGTCGGGAAGTAGCCGAAGTGCTTCATCATCTCGAAGCGGACGGTGTCGCGCTCGTAGGTCTCCTCGTCGTCGTAGGCCTCTCGGAGGTCGGGATAGACGCTCTCCCCGCCGTGTTTGGCTTCGAGGAACCACGCGACGTGGTTGACGCCGGCGACCCAGTACTCCAGTTCGTCTCCGGGGACGCCGGCGTAGTCGGCGATGGCCTCGGCGGTGTGGGGGACGCTGTGGCAGAGGCCGACCGTCTCGATATCGGTGGCCTCGAACATCGTCTGACAGAGGATCGACATCGGGTTCGTGTAGTTCAACAGGAGGGCGTCGGGACACAGCTCCTCCATGTCGCTCGCGATATCGAGCATCGTCGGGATGGTCCGGAGGCCCCGGAAGATGCCGCCCGGCCCGATCGTGTCGCCGATGGCCTGCTTCACGCCGTACTTCTCGGGGACGCGGATCTCGTTTTCGAACGGTTCGGTGCCGCCGACGTTGATCATGTTCATGACGTAGTCGGCACCGTCGAGCGCGTCGACGCGGTCGGTCGTCGACTCGATGGTGGCGTCTAGGTCCTCGTTTTCGACCATCGCCTCGGCGATGCGTGTCGTCTGTTCGAGTCGATGCTCGTCTACGTCCATCAACGCGATGGTACTGTCGTTCAGTTCGTCGAACGAGAGGATGTCCCCCACGAGTTTCGTGGCGAACACCATACTACCCGCTCCGACGAAGGCGATCTTCGGCATACAGGATGTGCGTTTCGGACAGCGAGTGATAAATCTACTGGATAATGACAACAACTACCACGGGTTGTCAACGGTCTTTGGGGGAAAATTATAAATGGGGGTAGTCCAATGTCCACGCTAGGGTTCGCCTCATGTCAGACAGTAGTTCCCCTGGACTCAGCAGACGCTCGCTCGTGAAAGCCATCGGCGTCGGAGCCACCGCCGGACTCGCCGGCTGTGGTGGCGGCGGCGACGGTGCGGCCGACGAGATGGGTGCCGACGGCGGAAGCGGGAGCGGTACCGGCACCGAGGGTAGCGGCGGCGGCGGAAGCGGCAACTACGTCCTCTTCTGGAACTACGCCTTCCCGAACGATGGGTCGCCGCCCGTCTGGAAAGAGACGTTCCAGGAGAACTTCAAGCAGCGCTCGGACACACCCCTCGAGATGGGCCGGTTCTCCTACGAGGACCTCCGACAGAAGTTCCTCACCGGCGCTCGGACCGGCAAGCCGGACGCCATCGAGGGGGTCCTGAGCCACCTCACCGAATACGTCAAGGCGGGCCACCTCACTGCATTGGGCGACTGGGCCGAGGGGCTGGAGTTCTACGACGGCTACGTCGACAGCACCATCGAGGCCCTGACCTACCGCGGGAAACTGTACGGCCTCCCGTACAACGGGAACGCTCGCGCGTTCATCACTCGGAAGGACGTCCTCGACGAACTCGGTCAGGACGTCCCCCAGTCGGCCTCGGCGTTCCACGAGGTCGGCCGGATGATAAACAGCGAGTACGACGACATGTGGGCCTACCACAACTGCACCAAGGACGGCAGCGTCCGGGCGTTCCAGGAGTGGATGTCCCACGTCTATCAGCACACCGACCAGCTGTACGTCCCCGACGGCGAGTCCTGGAAGCTCAACGTCGAGGCCGACGCGCTCGGACAGATATTCGACAACTGGTACTACCAGATCTACGCCGCCGAGGACCCGGTCGGCAACCCCGACCAGCTCGGAACCGGGTGGCAGGTCAACGACCCCGGCTACATCAACGGGAACTTCGCGTTCATCGAGTGCGGGACGTGGCTCCGCTCGTGGACCACCGGCGACAACATCAACGACAGCGAACTGGCCGAGAAGATCCTGAACGAGCGGACGCGGGTGGCCCACCTGCCTCGGGGCGAAGGTGCCTCGAAGGGGACCTTCCTCGAAGTCAAGCCGGTGATGGTCAACAGTCACTCCGACCAGCAGGAGGCAGCGAAGGAAGTCGTGGCGTCGTTCGCCTCGCCGTCCACGCTGAAAGCGATGGGCGAGGACGCGAAGGGGAACGGCATGACGCCGGTCCACGAAGACGTGGAATCGACCATCACCAACGAGAGCTGGCGGCCGTTCACTGACGTCTTCGAGACGGGTCGCGCGCTGGCGAAGATCGGCTGGGGGCCGGTCCGGCAGCCGTTCTACAAGCACATGCAGGAAGTCGCCTACGGCAGAACCGACCCGTACAAGGCCGGCAAACAGTTCCACGACGAGCTGAAGAACCTCGAAAGCGAGCTCTGAGCGTCCGATGGCAACGAGCACCGACACCGGCCCGACGGCTGGCGGCTACGTCGAGGAGTTCCGGTCGTTCCTCGAGGAGACGTGGCTGGGCTACGCGCTGGTCCTCCCCGCGGTCGTCCTGATGGGCGTCATCATCATCTTCCCGACGCTCCGGGGGATCCAGTTGGCCTTCTTCGAGGCGTCGCTGTTGAACCCCGAGCAACAGACGTTCGTCGGATTACAGAACTTCGCGCAGATGTTCGCCGACGCGACGTTCCAGTCGGCGCTGTGGCACACGGTGTTGCTGACCTCGATAGCCGTCTCGCTGCAGTACCTGCTCGGGCTGGGTCTCGCGCTGGCGCTCAAAGAGAAGGTTCCCGGCGCGGGGCTGTTCCGAAGCCTGTCGATGATCACGTGGGTGTTACCCATCATCGTGATGGTCATCATCTTCCGATTCCTGACTCAGACCGGGTTCGGCCCGGTCAACGTCATCCTCGACAGCCTCGGAATGGAGACGGCCGCGTGGTTCGGCCGGCCGGGCGTGGCGTTCCCGCTCGTCGTGCTGATGCACGTCTGGCGGAACACGCCGTTCTACGCCATCGCGCTGCTGGCGGCGATGAAGTCGATCCCGGAGACCCAGTACGAGGCCGCGCGGCTCGACGGGGCCGGTCCGCTCCAGCGGTTCCGCTACATCACGCTCCCGCAGATCTCGTACGTGTCGATGATCATGATCGTGTTGCACGTCATCTTCACGTTCAACAACTTCGACATCGTCTTCCTCTCGACGGGGGGCGGCCCGCTGGGCAACACCGAGGTGCTCGCGACGTACATCTACAAACAGGCCTTCCAGCAGTACGCGATGGGCTACGCCGCGAGCATCGGCGTCGTGATGCTGCTCATCATGATGGCCTTCACCGTCGTGTACGCCACCCTGGAGGCGCGTGACTGATCATGGCAACTGACACGCAATCGCAAGCACGTTCGACGGATCGCTCCCTTTCGGACCGACTGGACGCGTGGCTCGCGGAGGACATGTCGCCCAAGCGCGCGCTGGGCGTGTACGCCGTCCTCGGCGTCTACATGTCGTTCCTGCTGCTCCCGGTGGCGTACATGGTCATGGCGACGTTCACGTCGCCGGACTTCCTCTACTCGCCGCGGCTGGTGCCGGCGCTGAGCGAACTGACGCTCCAGAACTACGTCGCCATCCTCTCGACCGGGCTGTTCCAGCAGTACTTCATCAACTCCACCATCGTCGCCACCGCGACGACGGCGATCACGCTGGTCGTCGGGACGCTGGCGGCGTACTCGATGTCCCGGTTCGAGTACCCCGGTCGGAGCGGCCTGCTGTTCACCTTCCTGGGGACGCAGATGCTGCCGCGGGTGCTCATCCTCATCCCCTTCTTCCTGGTGATGTTCTCGCTGAACCTCATCGACTCGCTGCTGGGCATCGTCATCGCCCACTCCGTGCTGGGAATCCCGCTGGGAACGTGGCTGCTCAAAGGCTACTTCGACGACATTCCGGAATCCCTCGACGAGGCCGCGAAGATGGACGGCTGCTCGCATCTGGACATCCTCGGGCGCATCATCGTCCCGATGTCGCTGCCGGGCATCACCGTCGCGGGGTTCTACACCTTCATCCTCTCGTGGAACGACTTCCTGTTCGTCTCCATCCTCTCACAGACGGCGGCGACCCGGACCCTGCCGTTCGGCTTGCAGCTGTTCCAGTCGCAGAACACCGTCGCGTGGGAGCTGCTGTTGACGGCCGCGACGGTCACGATGATCCCCGTCGTCGTGCTGTTCGCGGTGTTCCAGCACTGGATCGTCGAGGGGCTCGCGAGCGGCGGCATGAAGGGTACCTGACGGGGACCGCACGAACCCTCTTGTTTCGCTTCGCATTCGGATAGTCTCGAACTGCGTACCATTTCGAGCTATCTACCCCTCTCTTAGATAGAATTATTTTCTCGATGCGATTTCGGGAGCTAAATATCGGCGAGGTGGAACTAAAACGCCAAAACGACCTTCGATATTCTCATCCAATGTAGGTCGAGCGTAATGTGTGGCCGAATCCGCCATATTTGAATCTAAACTCACCAGGCTGTTCTCCGTCACCTCGATAGGTCGAGTAACAGCGCCGCCGCTCGCCGGCCGAGAAAAATGGGAGAAATCCGGCGTCAGAACGGCGCTTCGGGGCCTTCGTCGTCGCCGCCGACGTCGCCACCGCGGGAGTCGCCGCCGGGGAACGAGGGGTTCATGCCGCTACCGCCGGCCATGCCCTCCTGCTGTTCCATCCCGGTGCGCGCGACGACCTCCTCGATCTCGGGGATTTCCTTGGTCATGCGCGTCTTGATTGCCTGGATGGTCATCGGGGAGATGCCACAGCCCGAGCAGGCACCGCCCAGCCGGATGGTGACGCTGCCTTCCTCGCGGTCGATCTCCTCGATAGCCGCGCTGCCGCCGTGCATCTGAATCTGCGGGAAGTTCCGGCGCAGGAAGTTCGTGATGCGCTCGCGCAGGTCGTCCGCCTCCTCTGTCTCCGTGCTCATGGTGACTCTAGGTCGGGGCCGGGGAGACATAGACCTTTGGACTAGGGGCCCGGGGGACCGCTCGGAGGGCCAGAACTTGCTGGGTCAACTTTGATACCGTTGCCTGACGCTAGTGTGTATATGGATGACACGGGAGCGCCGATGCGGCACTTTCAGGTCCCCGACCGCGAGGACCTCCCCGACGACGTGCGAGAGCGAATCGACGAGGAGACCGACCGCGCGGGCTTCACGCCCAACGTCTTCCGAGCGATGGCCTATCGCCCCTCGCACTTCCGGGCGTTCTTCGAGTACCACGACGCGCTCGTCGAGGACACGGAACTCGAACGCGCGGAGATAGAGATGATCATCGTCGCGGTCAGCGGCGACAACCACTGCCTGTACTGCGTCGTCGCTCATGGCGCGCTCCTCCGGATCCACGCCGAGGCCCCGCGGCTGGCCGAACAGGTCGCCACGAACCACCGCACGGCCGACATCAACGAGGCCCACGAGGCGATGCTCGACTTCGCGGTGAAACTGACCGAACACCCGGCCGCGGTAGACGAGAGCGACCTCGAACGACTGGAAGAGTACGGCTTCAGCCGGCGCGCCGTCTGGGACATCGGCAGCGTCGCCGCCTTCTTCAACCTCTCGAACCGATTGGCGCAACTCGCGGATATACGGCCGAACGAGGAGTTCTACGACCTCGGGCGCGACGCCGACGAGTAGGCGCTGACCGCCGTTACTCCACCGCGATTCCGCCCTTCATCCCCAGCGAGAGATGGGGTTCGCAGTGGTACAGCACGACGCCCGGTTCCTCCAGCGTCCGGGTGTACTTCACGCCGGAACCGCCCGTCGGCTCGCCCGAACTGAACTCGTAGTCGGACTCGCCGAGTTGCTCCTCGGGCAGCGCTTCGACGTTGTGCGGGTTCCCCTCACCGGTCCAGTTCCAGCGGATCTCCGTGCCCGTCGAGACGACGACTGCGGACGGGGCGTACGCGAAGTTCCCGTCGTTGCCCTCCGCACCCACGTCGACGGTGAGGCTGGCGTTGTCGCGGTGGTCGGTCAGCGACCCGTCGTACGTGTCGTCCGCGCCGCCGATTTCCGTCTCGGTCAACCACTCGTCGACGTTGGGGTAGTCTTCGGCGGAAATCGAGCCGTCGCCGCTTCCGCCTCCACCGTCGCCACCATCACTTCCACCGCCGCCGCATCCGGCCACGCCGACGGCACCGACGACGGCCGCTGTCTGCAGTACCTGACGACGAGAGACAGCGAATACTGTCATATGTTCACATTGGATATGCTGGTCGATAGTTACACCCTTCTTATTGGCTCTCGATCTCGCTACCGGACTCCGTAGCTGCCGGCCGATAAGGCCGGCTTATCGGTTTCTTGCCTGTGTGTAACTAATCCCGCGATGGACTGACGGTCCCCCATGGGCTGGATTTCGCCGTCTCGCTTACTCCTCTCTCTCGCGTTCGCGCTGATGATCGTTGGCGCGACGCCGGTGGCAACCGCGACACACCACGGCGTGGTTATGGCGGACCAGTCGCCCACCTTCCAGGTCGACTCGGAAACGCCGACTGACGGGACGGCCACGGAGGAACCGACGGCGACCGACGACGGAGCCACCGAGACGGAAACCGAAACCGACAGTCCGGAAACGGAGACGGATAGTCCCGAGACCGAGACGGCGACCGAAGATCCGACGGCAGAATCGGAGACGACTGCCGACGAGATCACCGAGACAGAGAGTGAGACCGAAAGCGGCGACGGAGACGAAGCGGACGAAACCGAGACGGACGACGGCGGGATCGGGTCGCTCATCGACGAGTTGCTGTCGCCCACCGACGAGGAGGGGACGCGGGAAGCGACCGAGACGGAGACGACCGAAGCCGAGACGGCAACTGCAGAATCCACGGCGGAGCCGGTGACGGAGGAGGCGACCGAGGAAGAGACGGTTCCCGAGGAGCCGACCGAGGAAGAGACGGTTCCCGAGGAGCCGACCGAGGAAGATACCGAGACCGAGACTGCCACGGAAGAGCCGACCGAGGAAGACACCGAGACCGAGACTGCCACGGAAGAGCCGACCGAGGAAACTACTGAAGCAGAGACGCAAACCGAGGAGCCGACCGAGACGGAGACCGAAACAGCGGAAGCGGCCACCGAAGCGGCGACGACCGACGAGGCGGACGATCCACAGACCGAGACCGACGAGGCGGACGAAGCGGACGAAACCGAGACGGAGCCGCCCTCTTCGACTCCCGGGCTTCCGCCGCTCCTGTCGCCGATATTCGACCAGCCCGCGACGCCCGAACCGACGGCGACACCGGAGCCAACGGCGACGCCGACACCCGAACCGACTGCGACGCCCACGGCGACAGCTACGCCGGAGCCGACCGCCACGCCGACACCCGAACCGACTGCGACGCCCACGGCGACGCCAACGCCGACAGCTACGCCGGAGCCGACCGCCACGCCGACACCGACGGCTACGCCGACGCCCACGGTCACTCCGGAGCAAACACCGACGCCGACGCCCGAACCCACCGCGACGCCGACGTCGACAGCCACGCCAGAGCCAACTGCAACGCCGACCCCCGAGCCGACGGCTACCCCCTCGCCGACGCCCACGGCCACCCCGACCCCAGACGACTCGGGTGACGACGCCGATGCGGACGCCGGATCGGTATCGAGCGACGACGACGGAGCGAGCGACGAGAGCGGCGGAGACAGCGGCCCGAGGTACGGCAACCCGCCCGACGAGCGCGACTCGTCGACCCTGCTCGTCACGCAGTCACAGACGGGTGACGGCCTCAGATTCACCGTCCGGAACGCCGCGGTCGGAACGACGGTGACGCCCGACTTCCGGGCGGACGGGCAGTCCGCGGTCGCCGTCTCCGGTATGCGCGTCACCTTCGCGGTGGAACGAGAACGCGTTCAGTCGACGGTGGGAGCGGCGCGGGCGGATTCGGGCGCGCTTCCGTCGGTCGCCCGTGGTGACGTGCTGGGGTACGTCCCGGTCGAGACGGGTGCCGACGACGAGGCGGTCCGGAGCGTCGACGTCGCGGTTCGGGTCGACGAGTCGGCCCTCCCCACCGATCGCTCGCGCGACAGCGTCGCGCTGTACCGATACGCCAACGGGTCGTGGCAGCCGCTGGAGACGACCTACGACGCCGACGCGGGACAGTATCGCGCGACCGCCGACGGTCTCTCCTCGCTGGCGGTCGTCTCGCTCGCGCCGGGCGAGGTGAGCGTCGTCGAGACGACCAGCCCGCCGGACTGGGCCCGATCGGGCTACGAAACGAGTATCGTGGCGACCGTCGAGAACCCCGGCGACCGCCCGGCGAACCGGACGCTGACCGTCACCGTCGACGGCGAGGCGGTCGCCGCTCGTAACGTCTCGCTCGCGCCCGGCGAGCGCAAGGACGTGACGCTGGAGTTCCCGGCGACGGAGGGGACCGTCGCCGTCGAGGGCGTCGAGGCGGGCCGGATGCGCGTCGGCGAGAGCGACGACTGGGACCGGAATCCCGGCACCGGACTGACGGAAGGTGACGGCCCCGGCTTCGACCTCGGGCTGGCGGCGCTGGCGTTCGTCGCGCTCGTCCTCGTCGGCGTCGTCGCGCGGGTGCGTCGGGCGGTTCGCTGAACCGGTGAATCCCCGCCAGCGGGTCGCTCACTTCTCCGTCTCGTAGGGCTCGCCCACGGCGGCGGGCATCCGCGTGTAGCCGACGGCGGCGAGCACCACCAGCACGGCGACGTAGGGGAACAGCTCGGTGATGCTGCCCGGGAGCGCGATGCCGATGGTCTGGAGCTGGATCTGGAGCATCTCCATCGCGCCGAACAGCAGCGCCGCGCCGAACGCGCCGACCGGGTTGTAGTTGCCGAAGAGGTACGCGACGATGGCGATCCAGCCCCGCCCGTCGACCATCGTCACGCCGGTTCCCGTGAAGCCGCTGCCGATGCCGATGGAGAGGACGGCACCGCCCAGCCCCGCCATCGCGCCGGAGAAGATAACCGTGGCGTAGCGGACGCGGTTGACGGAGACGCCGGCGGTGTCGAGCGCCTGCGGGTTCTCGCCGGCGGCTTGCACCCAGTAGCCGTAGCGGGTGCGATAGAGGACGACCCACGCCGCGGCGGTGAGAAACAGCGTGAGCCACAGCAGCGGCGAGGAGTCGAAGACCAGTCGCCCGAGCACCGGAATTTCGGCGAGGACCGGGACGGTGATCGCGTCGACGTTCGGCAGCGACGGACTGGAGACGCCGCCCCAGATGACCGTCGCGGTGAACGGCCCGAACCCGAGCGCGACGAACCAGACCGCCAGCCCCGCGACGATCTGGTCGGCCCGATAGCGGATAGTCAACAGCGCGTAGACGACGGTGAGCAGCGCGCAGACGAGTACCGCGACGAGGATGCCGAGCCAGAGGTGCGCCTGCGTGACCGCACCTTCACCGGAGGCGATCGAGGCGGTGGCGGCGGCCGCCAGCGCGCCGAATATCATGAACCCCTCCAGCCCGATGTTGAACACGCCGCTCTTCTCGGCGTAGAGACCCCCGATGGCCGCCAGCGCGATGGGGATGGCCGCCTGCAAGGCACGCTGTGCGGCCCCGACGGTGAGCAGTTCCGCCCCGGGGAGATCGAGCAGGGTCGCCACGCCGCCGACGACGAACAGGACCAGCAGGCCGACGCCGACGGTGACGCGGACGGGGTTCGCGTACTCCGTGACGCTCACTCCTCGTCACCTCCGAGGCCGGTCCGCCGGCCGGCCATCCGAAACAGCTCCGGCGTGGCGACGAACAGGACGACGAGGCCGACGACGCCGTCGACCAACTGACGGGGGACGTCGAGCGTGAAACCGATGTACTGCCCGCCGGCGTCGAGGCCGCCGAACAGCAGGGCGGCCGGGATGACGCCGAGCGGGTTGTTCGCGGCCAGTAAGCTCACCGCGATAGCGTCGAAGCCGAAGCGGGGGAACGTGCTCGGGTCGCTGTAGTACCCGAGGATCATGATGGCGAACATCGCGCCCGCGAGGCCCGCGACCATCCCCGAGAACGTCATCGTGAGGACGACGGTGCGCTTCGGGTCCACGCCGGCGTAGGCCGCGGCCGCCGCCTGGTGGCCGCTGGTGACGAGGTCGTAGCCGTAGCGGGTGCGACCGAGCACGAACGCGACGACGACGGCGGTCAGGAGAGCGACGCCCAGCCCGATGACCGAGAAAGAGCTACTGCCGAAGGCGAAGCCGGGGAGGTCGACGTACGACGGGAGTTGCTCGGTGTTCGGGGCCGACGCTCCCTCGGGCCGGAGGTGGCTGTCGACGAGGTAGAAGACGACGCCCGAGGCGATGAAGTTCAACATGATGGTCGTGATGACCTCGTTCGCGTCGGCGTAGGCCTTCATGACGCCCGGAATGGCGGCGTAGGCCCCGCCGACGAGCATCGCGGCGGCGGTGCCCAGTAGCATCAGGAGGACGCCGCCGACGACCCCGGTCGGCAGGAACGGCGCGAGGAAGAGGACGGTGACGACCGTGGCGAACCCGCCGACGACGAACTGTCCTTGGACGCCGATGTTGAACACGCCGGCCCGGAACGCGATGGCGACGGCCACGCCGGTGAGGAGGAGCATCGTCGTCTGCCGGAGCGTGAAGGCGACGTTGGAGATGGTCCCGAACGCGCCGTAGACGAGCGCCGTGACGAACTCGACGGCGTCGTAGCCCGACGCGGCGACGATCACGGCTCCCAAGAGGAGTGCCAGCAGCGTCGAGGCCACCGCGATGGCGAACCGCTCTAAGACGGAGGCGCGGACCATCCGGTCTGCGGCTCGGTCGAGCGTCGCCCTGACGTTTCCGCTATCGAGGCCGCTCACAGTTCGACCTCCCGGTCGCCGTCGCCCGACCGGTCGTCCGTCGGTGAGTCGCCGGTCATCAGTAGTCCGAGGTCGTGTTCGGTCACGTCGTCTGGGTCCACGACGTCGACGAACTGCCCCTCGTACATGACGGCGATGCGGTCCGAGAGCTTCTGGACCTCGTCGAGCTTCGAGGAGACGAGCAGGACCCCCATTCCGCGGTCGCGCATCTCAAGCAGCCGGTCGTGGATGAACTCGATGGAGCCGATGTCGACCCCGCGGGTCGGGTGCGAGGCCACGACGAAGGCGGGGTCGCGCTCTAGCTCCCGTCCGACGATGAACTTCTGCTGGTTCCCGCCGGAGAGCGACGCGGCCTCGGCCTCCCGGTCACTCGGCTGTACGTCGTAGGCGTCGATGATGTCGTCGGCGTGGTCGCGCACGGCGCTCCAATCGAGGAAGCCGCCGCGCTCGAAGGGGTCGAGCGTCTGATTGCCCAGTAGCGCGTTGCGTGCGAGGGTGTAGTCCTGTACGAGCCCCTCCTCCTGTCTGTCCTCGGGGACGTAGGCGATGCCGGACTCGATGCGGCGGCGGCGGCTCGTCTCGGTCACGTCGGTGCCCTCGAACGAAATAGATCCGCCATCGACCGATCTGAGGCCGACGAGCGCCTCGACGAGCTCGGACTGGCCGTTCCCCTCGACGCCGGCGATCCCCAGTACTTCCCCCTCGCGTATCTCGGCGTCGACGCCGCCGACCTGTTCGAGGTCGCGGTCGTCGCGCACGCGGAGGTCGTCCACGTCGACCAGCACGTCGCCGGGCGTCGTCTCGCGTTGTTCCACCTCGAACAACACGTCGCGGCCGACCATCATCCGCGCGAGTTCCTCGCGGGAGGTGGTCGCTGCGTCGACGGTACCGACCGCCTTCCCGTCCCGAAGCACCGTGATTCGATCGGCCGCCGTCATCGCCTCGTCGAGCTTGTGCGTGATAAAGATGAGCGAGCGCCCGCGGTCGGTGAGTTCGGCCATCACGTCGAACAGCGCGTCGACCTCCTGTGGGGTCAACACCGCCGTCGGCTCGTCGAGGACGAGCGTCTCCGCGCCCCGATAGAGGCTCTTGACGATCTCGACGCGCTGTTGGACGCCCACGCCGAGCTGCTCGACGCGCGTATCGAGGTACCGGTCGACGTCGAAGCCGTAGGTGTCACAGATGGCCTTCACGTCCTCGCGCGCACTGGCCTGGTCGACCAAGCCGCCGCTGGTCGGTTCCTGACCGAGCACGATGTTCTGAAGGACGGTCATCGTATCCACCAACTGGAAGTGTTGATGTATCATGCCGACACCGGCGTCGATGGCGTCCCGCGGCGAGGAGAAGCGGCGCTCCTCGCCGTGGACCGAGATAGTTCCCGCGTCCGGCCGGTAGAGCCCGTAGAGGACGCTCATCAGCGTGGTCTTTCCCGCGCCGTTCTCGCCGACGAGCGCGTGGACCGACCCCGATTCGACGGCGAGGTCGACGCCCTCGTTGGCGACGACGTCGCCGAACCGCTTGGTGATGCCGTCGAGTCGCACCGCGAACTGGCCCGCGTTTTCGGTTGTCATAGTGGTAGTAAAGGCGATAAATCGAGACAAGTGACCGCTTCAGTCCTGACAGCCACCGGCGGTACACGGGACCGTGATATCCCCGCCGACGATGGCCTGCTTCGATTCCTCTAAGTTCTGCGTGACGACGTCGGGGAGTTTCGGCCCGACGGCCTGCCCGAGGACCACCTCGACGGCGTCCTCTTCGAGGCCGAGGACGTTCGGCCCCTGCACGCTCTCCCAGTTGTCCTCGACGACGGCCTGTGCCACCTCGGCGGTGCCGCGGTTGATGTACTTCACCGCAGAGCCCATGATGACGTCCTGATAGTCCGGTAGCGTCACGGACTGGTCGGCATCGACGCCGACGGCGAACCGCTGGGCGTCCTGTGCGGCCTGGAAGACGCCCTGTCCGGCCGCCGCGGCGGCGTGGTAGACGATGTCCGCGCCCGCGTCGTACTGCGAGCTGGCGATGTTGTTCGCCGTCTGCGTGTCGGTGTAGTTGCCGATGTAGCCGACGCGGACGTCGACGTCCTCGTTCACCCACTCGGCCCCGGCGACGTACGAGCGCTCGAAGGCGTTGATGAGCGCGCCGTCGACGCCGCCGACGAAGCCGATGGTCGCGTTATCCGGGTTCAGCGTATTGCCTTCGTGGGACAGCTCTCGGGTGGTCATCGTCCCGGCGAGCACGCCGGCCTGGAAGGACATCTCGTGGTTCGCCCACGTGTAGCCGGCGACGTTCGGCTGTTCGACATGGGCGTTGATGAGCATCCACCGCTGGTCGGGGTACTCCTCGGCGTTGGTCTGGAGCGCCTGCGTGTGGTTGTAACTGACCAGCACGATGAGGTCGTAATCCGGATTCTGGCTCTCGGCGAGCCGCGACTGGACGGTGCCGTACTGGGACTGGTCGGTCTCCTCGACCTGCTGGAGTTCGATGTCGTACTCCTCGGCGGCGTTCTGCAAGCCCTCCAACGCGAGGTCGTTGAACGCCCGGTCCCCGAACCCCGCGGGACTGGAGACGATGGCGATGTTGGTGGTCCCACCGCTGCCGCCGTCGCCGGTGGAGGTCCCGTCGCCGGTTCCCGTGCCGTCACCGGCGGTACCGTCGCCGCCGTCACCGTTCCCGTCGCCCCCATCGCCCCCGTCTCCGTCGTCTGTGAGACAGCCGGCCAATCCCGCCGTGCCGAGGAGCGCCGCCCCGGACCGAAGGATCGTTCGCCGGTCGATCTCGTTCGCGGTCAGTCGCCGTCTGTACGCCGGTGTCGCCCGGTCGCCGTCAGTTGTTTCGTCGGTCATGGACCGTTCTGTACTACGGTTTTTAATTATGGTATATATTTCTTTGCCGAATGACACTACGTCGCGATCGGACCGTTCGCGAGGAAACGGAGCCGCGATGCCGTCGCCGAGAACTCGAAGAATACCGCTCGCTACGCGCTCACTCGTCGGTCACGACCGCTTCGCGGAGGCGGGCGACGGCGGTCAACACCGGGTGCGTCCACCCCTCGTCGCCGTAGAGGTACGAACAGAACTCGGTCCCCTCGAACTGCTGTAAGCCGTGCTGGAGGTGTCGCTGTCGCGCCGACATCACCGCGGTCAGTTCCGCGTCGAAGGACTCGCCGTACCACTCGGGGATCGTACAGCCGTCGAGTTCGTCGAGGAGGTCGATCAGGGCACGCTTCTGGTCGGCGAGCGCGTCCAGTTCGCGTTCGACGACTTCACAGAGGGCCGTCCGTCGCTCGACGCAGTCCTCGACGCTCGCGAGTACCAGTCGTTTCACCTGCGGGGAGAACTGGACGCCGCTCTCCGGGTCGAGCGCGCCGCCGATGTCCGGGCTGAGTTCGGCCGTGACGTTCTGGAGGAGCGGCTCGTCGTACACCTCGTCGTAGTGGTCGACGGTCATGACGGTCTCCCGGTACGCGGTCCGGACTTCGGCACAGGCGGTCGAACCGGACGACGACATCGACCACGACGGCGACTGGGTCGTCACGGTCTGGACGGGTTCGACGGCTTCCACTCGCTCGCGGAGCGCCGCAAACGCGTCGCGCTCGGCGGTCAACTCGGTGTGCTCGCGCGCGGCCATCGATTCGGCGGCGATCAGGGGTTCGAGGACGTACTCCCGCAACGAGTCGACGAACAGCAGGGAGTCGTCAGGGTCGGAGACAGCGGCCATACCAGTATGCTAGCCGGTAACAACAATAAGTCTTTTACATATCTCGGGGTCGTCCGGTGTTCGGCCGGGTGCATTTATATACTAGCGCGCGGCGACCGGTCGGTTCGGACCGCCGTCCGACACATTACTCTGTATTCGTGACGGAGGTAGAAAAAGCCGGTGCGGAGCCACATCCCGGCTGGTCGTCTCTGCGGAGGTGATCGACAGCGACGTCGATTCGCGACTTCTCTCCGTTTCTCGGTTACTGTCGTTCGTCTCACCGGTCTCTCGGTGATATTTTCTCTTCGAACCGGTCTCCGATCACATCGACCAGAGGTTCTAAAATATCCGGAGAGCGGTGGAAAAACTCGATACACCAGACTAATCTTTCTAGATGGCGGTATATAGTAGGAACAGGAGAGATACTATTGCGAGTGAAAACAGATTTTTGATGAGTATAATAGTTCTATATACAACTATCTGTGGCCATATAGGGTATTTTCGTATATACTTAGTGAATAATATTTCTGAAAGCCCAGAATTTCGGTCGAAATAGCCACATCTCGGACGATACGATCGTCTCGACGACGGTGGTCGCGAACCGTCCGGACGACGCGCCACGGAACGTTCACGTGAGTAAATACGATATGTGTGCTATCGAAACCTCTGTTCAGCATTGTAGGACACAGTTCCAAACTACCAGACGATCGTGTCTCTTCGTCGGCATCGCCGCCGATTCTTCGAAAGCGCGGTTTTCTATGAGTAGGCTGTCTGTGAAGCGTGTGAACGACGCTCACGAACTCTGGATAATTGGGGTACTTTTGTTATTCCGTCCGTTCAGTAATTTGGAACTCATTTTCCAGTCTACGGAAAACATCGCTCCGAAGGTGAACGATGGCTGCGGTAACGAGCTCAGGCCGATTCACTACGGATTGTCGATCGCATCCGCTGTCGACAAGAACGGGGAATACGGCGTTGACCGGGCGTGCCGAACCCGGTCAGTAGTTCAGATAGACCGTCTTACTGATGGTGTAAAAGTCCAGTCCGGCGTCGCCCTGCTCGCGGTAGGTCTCACTGGAGGACGCCTTCATGCCGCCGAAGGGGACGTGCAGTTCGAGACCGGTCGTCTTCTCGTTGGTCTTGACGACGCCGGCCTCAACCTCGCGGACGAACCGATGCGCCTCCCGCAGGTCGTCGGTGACGACGCTGGCGGAGAGACCCTGCGTCACGCCGTTGGCGACGTCGAGCGCGTCCTCGAAGCTCTCGACGGAGACGACGGAGAGGATCGGGCCGAACACCTCCTCCTGCGCGATCCGCATATCCGGCTCGACATCGGAGAAGACGGTCGGTTCGACGAAGTACCCGTCGGCCAGCTCGTCGTCGCCGAGCCGGTTTCCGCCCGTTTCGAGCGTCGCGCCCTCGTTCCGAGCGATATCGACGTAGTCGAGCGTGCCCGTCAGTTCGGCCTCGCTGACGTGGGGGCCCATATCGGGGTCGTCGATGCCGGGACCGACCGAGAGCGACTCGGCGTACTCGACGATGCGGTCGAGGAACTCCCCGTGGACGTCCTCGTGGACGATGGCTCGCGAACAGGCGGTGCAGGACTGCCCGGTCGTCCCGAACGCGCCGCCGCCGACGATATCGACCGCCTCGCCGACGTCGGCGCTGGGCATGACGACGGTGGGGTTCTTCCCGCCCATCTCCAACTGGACGCGCTTCTGGTCCGGCGCGGCGGCCTGATAGACGATGTCGCCGACGGTTTCGCTGCCGGTGAAGGAGACGGCGTCCACGCGGTCGTCGGTCGTGAGCACGCCGCCGACGGCGTCGCCCGGGCCGGTGACGAGGTTGCAGACGCCGTCGGGGAATCCGGCGTCGTCGAGGCAGCGCACGAGTTCGATGGCCGTGACCGCGCCCGCCGTCGCCGGTTTCAGGACGGCGGCGTTGCCGGTGGCGAGCGCGGGCGCGAGTTTCCAAGCCGGGATGGCGATGGGGTAGTTCCACGGCGTGATCGCCGAGACGATACCGACCGGCTCGCGGTCGACGTAGAGGTGACGTTCCCGGGCGCTGCTGGCTCTCACCTCGCCGCCGACGTCTGCGGCCTTGCTCGCGTAGTAGTGAAAGATGTCGAGCGCGCGCTGCAGTTCGCCCGCGGCCTCCGACCACGTCTTGCCCTCCTCGCGGACGAGCGTCTCAGTGATATCGTCCCGTCGGTCTTCGAGCAGCCCACCCGCCTCACGGAGGACCGCGCCGCGTTCCGGGCCCGGGGTCGCCGCCCACTCTCCGCTCGCGGCCGCCGCCGCGTCCACCGCCGCCGTCGCGTCGGCCGCCGTCGACCGCGGGACTTCGCCGACGACCTCGTCCGGTGCGGCCGGGTTCCGACTCGGCGTCGTCTCGCCCGACGCCGAGTCGCACCACTCTCCGCCGATGAAGTTCTGATACGCCATCACGTATCCGGAGTTTCTCGAAATTCCTATAGAAGTGTTTCGGTCAGCTATTCTCCGGTACCCGAACATACTTTAACTATTAATCGTACTCTCGCTGTATGCAGTACCACCAGCTAGACGGCGACGACACCGGTAGGTTAGTCGTCTCGACAGAGCGCGGTCTGTACGATCTGACCGCGGCGAAGGCACAGCTCCGCTCGTTTCGTGACCTCGCCAGTGCGGCGAGCGTCGCGGGCGTGCTTCCGGACGAGATCGCGGCCCGACACGTCCGCGAGGAGAACGAGATCGCGCGAGAGCGCGTCGAGGCCGACCACACCGTCCCCGTCACCGCGGACGAGGTGTGGGCCGCCGGCGTGACCTACAAGATGAGCGAGGAGGCCCGGGAGCAGGAGAGCGACACGCCCGACATGTACCTGAACGTCTACGACGCCGAACGCCCCGAGGTGTTCTTCAAGGCGACGCCGAGTCGGACGGTCGGACCCGGCGAGCGCGTCGGCATCCGGGCGGACTCCGACTGGGACGTTCCCGAACCGGAACTCGGGATCGTCCTCTACGAGGGCGAGACCGTGGGCTACACCATCGGCAACGACATGAGCAGCCGCTCTATCGAGGGGCAGAACCCGCTCTATCTCCCCCAGGCGAAGGTGTACGACCGCTGCTGTTCGCTCGGCCCGAGCGTCGTGACCGACGTCGAGGACCCCCACTCGCTGACGCTCTCGATGTCGATCCACCGCGACGGCGACTGCGTCTACAGCGACGAGACGAACACGGGCGAGATGGTTCGGACCTGCGAGGAACTGGTGTCGTACTACACCGCCCACAATACGGTCCCCGAACTCGCCGTCTTGCTCACCGGGACGCCGCTGGTCCCCGACGAGGGGTTCACGCTTCGGGAAGACGACCACATCGACATCGAGATCGAGGGAATCGGAACCCTGAGCAACCCCGTGACGACCGTATAATTCGACTATCGTCGTGGCAAGAGTTATTAGCTGTCGAAATATATCGGCGCACATGGTCCATCAGTGTCCACAGTGTCGCACGCGGGTGCTGCGGCGTGCCGTCGACGGTTGGACGTGTCTGCGATGCGGGCACGTCCCGTATCACGGCGCGGACTGACCGCGGGACGGCGGCCGGTGCGCCGGTCGCGAGTGCCGACTATCCCGCTCGACGACCCCGAACGGGAAGGGGTCCCGGAAACGTTTTAATCGTAGACGTTCAGGTCAGCGTGTCGCATGAACTACGCAGATTTGCGTGACCCCAACGCAGAGTACACGATGCGCGACCTCTCGGGGGAGACGATGGGACTCACGGAGTCCCGCGGCGAGAGGCGCGACGTCGAGATCACCGACGTACAGACGGTCATCGTCGACGGCAATTACCCGTGGACGCTCGTCCGCGTCTACACGGACGCGGGCGTCGTCGGCAACGGCGAGGCCTACTGGGGCGGCGCGCTGCCCGAGATAATCGAGCGCCTGAAACCCTTCGTCGTCGGGGAGAACCCGCTCGACATCGACCGTCTCTACGAGCACATGGTCCAAAAGATGTCCGGCGAGGGCTCGATCGCGGGCAAGGACATCGCCGCCATCTCGGGTATCGAACTCGCGCTGCACGACGCCGCCGGGAAGGTCTTGGACGTGCCCGCCTACCAGCTACTGGGCGGGAAGTACCGCGACGAGGTGCGCGTCTACTGTGACTGCCACACCGAGGACGAAGCGGACCCGGAAGCGTGCGCCGACGAGGCCGAACGGGTCGTCGACGAACTGGGCTACGACGCCCTGAAGTTCGACTTGGACGTCCCCTCGGGCCACGAGAAGGACCGCGCGAACCGCCACCTCCGCAAGCCCGAGATTGACCACAAGGTCGAGATCGTCGAACGCGTCACCGAGCGCGTCGGAGACAAGGCCGACGCCGCCTTCGACTGCCACTGGGCGTTCGGCAGCGGCAGCGCGAAGCGGCTCGCCGAGGCCCTCGAACCGTACGACGTCTGGTGGCTCGAAGACCCCGTGCCGCCGGAAAATCACGACGTCCAGCGCGACGTGACGCAGTCGACGGCGACGCCCATCGCGGCCGGCGAGAACGTCTACCGGACGCACGGCCAGCGCCAGCTCATCACCGACGACGCGGTGGACATCATCGCGCCGGACGTGCCGAAGGTCGGCGGGATGCGCGAGTCGGCGAAGATCGCCACGCTCGCGGACATGTTCTACCTGCCGGTGGCGATGCACAACGTCTCCTCGCCCATCGGCACGCTCGGGTCGGCCCACGTCGGCGCGGCGATTCCGAACGCGCTCGCGCTGGAGTACCACTCCTACGAACTCGGCTGGTGGGAGGACCTGGTCGAAGAGGACAATCTCATCGAGGACGGCCGTCTGCAGATACCCGAAGCGCCCGGACTCGGCGTGACGCTCGACCTGGACGCTGTCGAAGCGCATCTCGTGGAGGGACAGGAACTGTTCGACGAGGCATAACCCAGCGCCGCCGCGTCTGTCTCTCGCCGATGGCGGTTGCACCAGTTCGAGCGCTATTGTCGCTCGAACTCCGCTCTCGGCCCTTCTGTAGCCCGCTCACCGCCACGAGCGATAGTTTTATATCCCACCAGCCAAACCCGTATACCTGTATGGTCAAACGTGACAAACCAGACCGGACCATGGATCGGAGAAAGTACCTCGCAGCGCTGAGCGCAGGGGCCGCGGCCGGGATCGCCGGCTGTGGCGGTGACGGCGGTGACGGCGGCGACGGTGGTTCCGACGGCGGCGACGGCGGTTCCGGCGACGGCGGCAGCACCGGCGGCACGAGCGGCGGGCAGTCGGGTGCCACACTCGAAGTCCTCCACGGCTGGGCCGGGGGGGATGGTGAGGCCGCGGTCAACGCGCTCATCGACGCGTTCAAGGAAGAACATCCGGACGTGCCGACGAACTTCCAGGCCGTCGGGGCGAGCGCGAACGTCAACCTGAACGCGACCATCCTGCGGCGGATGGTGAACAACAACCCGATGAGTTCCTTCGCCAACTGGCCGGGGAACAACCTCGAACGGTATCGGGGACACCTGATGAACCTCGAATCGGACGTCTGGGACGCGGCGGGATACAAGGACGTGATGCAGAGTCGCGCGGTCGAACTCTGTACGTTCAACGGGAAGATGCCGGCGGTCCCGCTGGGCTCTCACCGGATGAACAACCTCTTCTACAACATCTCGGTGTTCGAGGAGGCCGGGATCGACGCCGAGAGCCTCGACAGCGTCGACGCGCTGATGAGCGCGCTCGAGACCATCGACTCGGAGACGGACGTCACGCCGATGGGGCAGGCGATGGTCGCCCCGTGGACCGTCCTGCAGCTGTGGGCGCAGGTCCTGATGGGCCAGTCCAGCGTCGACGCCTACATGAACTTCATCGAGGGCAACGGCGACAAGCAGAAGATCGTCAACTCGCTGGAGGTCGTCAAGGAGATCCAGCAGAACTACATCACCAACGACGCGTCCTCGGTGAGTTTCACCGACGTCGGCGGGAAGATGATCAACGGTGAAGTGGCGTGTATGCACCAGGGTAACTGGCTCGCTGGTCAGTTCCGGGTGGACGACTCGTTCAACTACAAGGAACACTGGGACTGGGTCCCGTTCCCCGGCACCGAGGGCGTCTACGGCTACCACATCGACGCCATCGTCGCGCCCGCGAACAACCCGACGCCGGACCAGACCGTCACCTGGGAGACGTTCGTCGGCACGAAGAAGGCCCAGATCGCGTTCAACAACCTGAAGGGCTCCGTCCCGCTCCGGACGGACATCGACCCGAGCGAACTCGGCGACTTCATCGGGATGACCTACGAGGACCTCACCAGCTCCGAGCGATATCCCCCGACCATCGCCCACGGGCTCGCCGTCCCGCCCGAGGTGATGGGCGCGTGCAAGACGGCGATGAGCGACAACATGATGGGGCCCTACGACACCGACGCGGCGGCCGACGCGCTGCTCGACGCGGTCTCACAGTAACGCGCCGAACAACTGCACGATTTATTACGAAGGAGCGAAATCAGTCCATATATGGATACGCACGAAACAGCCGATGCCACGCAGACGTCCTCCGAGGACGTCGAGTGGGAGACGAAGTTACGGTACTTCCTCAATAGCGACTTCGTCCGTTCGTCGCCGTACTGGGGACTGCCGTTCGTCATCATGGGAATCGCCGTCTACGGCGGGATGGGATACAACGTCGCCATCTCCCTCACCGACGCCCGCGGGCTGACGCCGCCGGATTACAGCCTGAGCAACCTAGACCTGGAGATGTACTCCCAGGTATTCGGGAGCGACGCCTTCGTTCAGGCCACCCAGAACAACCTCGTATTGCTGGTCACTTTCACGACCATCTGCCTCTTCCTGGGACTCATCCTCGCCGTGCTCATCGATCAGGGTATCCGGTTCGACGACAAGGTACAGACCATCTACCTCCTGCCGATGAGTCTCTCGTTCGTCGTCACGGCCCAGATGTGGCTCTGGATGTTCAACTACGACAACGGACTGTTGAACCTCATCCTGACGCCGTTGGGAATCGGCCCGGTCGACTGGATCGGGAACCCGGCCATCGCGCTCGGGGCGATAATCTTCGCGCTCATCTGGCAGTTCAGCGGTTATACGATGGTCGTCTATCTGGCCGGCCTGCGCTCGCTCCCCGACGATCAGTTCGAGGCCGCTCGCGTCGACGGCGCGAGCACGTTCAAGACCTACCTGCGCATCATCGTCCCGCAGCTGAAGGAGTCCTCGGTCAGCGCGGCCGTGGTCCTGATGGTGTTCGCCCTGAAGGCGTTCACCTTCCTGTACGCGCTCACCGGCCGATACCGACCGCCGAACGGGACCGACATCCTGGCGACGCTGATGGTCCGCGAAGCGTTCAAGTTCGGCAAGTGGGCGTACGCGGCGACCATCGCCACGTACCTGATGATACTGGCGCTGGGAGTCATCGCACCGTACCTCTACTACCAGTACAGACAGGGGAGCCTCTAACAATGTCACAATCCACTTCGGGATCGAACATCGACGTCGCATCGCTCGTCGAGGACGTCAACCTCGGTCGTATCGCCCAGTACGTGCTGGTCATCATCTTCATCGGCTTCTTCCTCGCGCCGCTGGAGACGGGTATCATGACCGCGTTCAAGACCAACGAAGCCGTCGCGCGGTCGGTCCCGCTCGCGCCCCCGTCCGCCGACGGGTTCACCTGGGGCAACATGCAGTTCGCGCTGAACCAACTCTCGGGCGCGTTCTTCAACTCGCTGTTCATGGCGATCCCGGCGACGATCGGGAGCGTCCTCTTTGGCAGCATGGCCGCCTACGGCCTCACGATGGTCCGCTGGCGCGGCCAGATGGCGATGTTGGTGCTGTTCCTCATCGGTATCTTCCTGCCGTACCAGGCCGTGCTGGTGCCGCTGGCGCGCTTCTGGAACAACATCTTCCCGCTCGCGTCGATGCTCGCGCCGACGTTCGCGGCGCTGCCGTTCCTCGAGGCGTACCACTCGAACCTCGTGCCGCTCATCATCACGCACATCGCGTACGGGATCCCCATCTGTACGATCCTCTTCCGGTCGTACTACCAGAGCCTCCCGAGCTCGCTCGTCGAGGCCGCGAAGATCGACGGCGCGTCCATCTCGAAGATCTACCGCCGCGTCATTCTCCCCATCTCCAAGCCGATGTTCGGCGTCGTCTTCATCTATCAGTTCACGCAGATCTACAACGAGTTCCTCTTCGCGTTCACGCTGGTCACCGGTTCCGACACGCCGGAAGCGCCCGTGACGCTCATCCTGCCGGCGGTCGGCGCTTCGACGTCCGGTATCGACTTCGGGATCCGCATGTCCGCGGCGTTCCTCGCGGCGATTCCGACTCTCATCATCTACGTCGCCTTCGCGGAGCAATTTGCGAAGGGCCTGCGGACGGGAGGTGGATGAGCGTGGGACGAATCTCCATCGAGCACATGACCAAGCGGTTCGGCGAGACGGTCGCGGTCGACGACCTCTCGCTGGAGATCGCCGACAGCGAGTTCCTCGTGCTGGTCGGCCCCTCGGGGTGTGGCAAGTCCACGACGCTTCGCTGTCTCGCCGGACTGGAGACGCCGACGGAGGGCGACATCTACATCGCCGGCGACCACATGAACTACCGCGTCCCGCAGAACCGGGACATCGCGATGGTGTTCCAGGACTACGCGCTGTATCCCCACATGACCGTCCGGCAGAACATCCGCTTCGGGCTCGAAGAGGAGGAGGGATACACGAAGGCGGAGCGCAACGACCGCGTCGAACAGATCGCCGGGACGCTCGGCATCTCCGACCTGCTGGACCGGAAACCCGACGAGCTCTCGGGCGGCCAGCAACAGCGCGTCGCGCTGGGTCGGGCCATCGTCCGGGACCCCGAAGTGTTCCTGATGGACGAGCCCCTGTCGAATCTCGACGCGAAACTGCGCGCGGACATGCGGACCGAACTCCAGCAGCTCCAGAACGAATTCGACGTGACGACGGTGTACGTCACGCACAACCAGACCGAGGCGATGACGATGTCCGACCGCATCGCCGTGATGAACGACGGGGAGCTCCAGCAGGTCGGCCCGCCCCTGGAGCTGTACCACGAGCCCGCCAACCGCTTCGTCGCCGGGTTCATCGGCGAACCGATGATGAACTTCGTCGAGGGACGCAACGAGGACGGCACGTTCGTCGGGACGTACGTCGAGTACCCCTTCGACGGCGACATCCGCCAGTCGGTCCAGGGGACCGACGACGTCGTCCTCGGCGTCAGGCCGGAGGACCTCGAAGTCGAGTCCGCCGAGGGGACCGACCCCGCGGACCTCGGCGGTCACGAGTTCCTGATGAACGTCTCCGTCGTCGAACCCCACGGCGACCAGAACGTCCTGCACCTGAACCACCCGGAAGACACCGACGAGGAAGACCTCTTGCACGCACTCACCAGCGGTACGAACATCTTCGAAGCGGGGGAGACCGTCGTGGTCTCTATCGACCCGAACGACGTCCACGTCTTCGATGCGAGGACCGGCGACGCGTTGCACAATCGTAGCGTCGAACCCGAAGCGGAGGTGACGAACGTCTGATGGCCCGCCTGACACTCGACGACGTGACCAAGGTGTTCGACGACGGCGAGGACGAGATCGTCGCCGTCGAGGACGTCTCGATCGACATCGAGGACGGGGAGTTCCTCGTCCTCGTCGGGCCGTCCGGTTGCGGGAAATCGACGACGCTGCGGATGATCGCCGGACTGGAGACGATCACCGACGGCGAGATCCGCCTCGGGACGGAGACGCTGAACGACGTGAAGACCCAGGACCGGGACATCGCGATGGTGTTCCAGTCCTACGCGCTCTATCCCCACCTCACGGCCCGGGAGAACATGTCCTTCGGGCTGGAGGAGTCGACCGACATGTCCGACAGCGAGATCGACCGCCGCGTCACCGAGGCGGCGTCGATGATGGGCATCGAGGACCTGCTGGACCGGAAACCGGGCCAGCTCTCCGGCGGTCAGCAACAGCGCGTCGCGCTGGGTCGGGCAATCGTCCGGGACCCCGAAGTGTTCCTGATGGACGAGCCACTGTCGAACCTGGACGCGAAACTGCGCGCGGAGATGCGAACCGAACTCCAGCAGCTCCAGCAGCAACTCGGCGTGACGTCCGTCTACGTCACCCACGACCAGACCGAGGCGATGACGATGTCCGACCGCATCGCCGTGATGAACGACGGGAAACTCCAGCAGGTCGGTCGGCCGCTGGAACTGTACCACGAACCGGCCAACCTGTTCGTCGCGGAGTTCATCGGCGAGCCGTCGATGAACTTCATGTCCGGCCGACACGAGCGGTCGTCGTTCGTCTCCGACGATGTCGAGTACCCCTTCGCCGACGACATCGAGCGGGCCGTCGGCGACGCGACGGACATCATCCTCGGCATCCGCCCGGAGGACGTCGAGATCGTCTCCGGCTCCGGCGTCGCCGTCAACGGTACGGGTGACGACGCCGCCCACGAGTTCGAGATGACGGCCACCGTCGTCGAACCGATGGGGAACCAGAACGTCGTCCACCTGGAGTTCCCGGGCGAGACGGAGGGGACCGAGGACCTCGTCGCCATCACCGAGGGGTCACACAAGGTCGAGGAGGGGAGTACCGTGACGGTGCGGCTCCCGCAGGACGCCGTCCACGTCTTCGATACGAGGACCGGCGAGACGCTCCACGACCGGCGGCTCACCTTCGACGAACAGGCGCTTCGGCTGTAATCGCCCTCGGGTCTCGGCTCCTCTCGATCGGCGTAGTTTCTCCCGGTTCCCGGCGCTCAGAAGGCGCTGTCGGCGAATCCGCCGTCGACGGTGAGGACTTCGCCGGTGACGAACGACGACGCGTCGCTAGCGAGGTAGACGGCCGCGCCGACCATCTCCTCGCGGTCCGCGACCCGACCGAGCGGTGTCCTGTCATCGATCTTTTCCCGCTTCTCGGTGCCCTCGGCGTACGTCTCGGCGTTCTGGGGCGTGATGACGAACCCGGGTGCGATGGCGTTGACGCGGATCTCGGGCGCGAGTTCCTTCGCCGACGCGCGCGTGAACGCCTCGACGCCGCCCTTCGCGGCCGAGTACGCCGGGAGGTTCGCCATGGCGAGGCGCGCGGCGAGCGAGGAGATGTTGACGATGGAGCCGCCCCCGTCCATCGCCGGAGCCATCGCCTGCGTGACCCGGCGGACGCCGTCGAGGGCCACGTCCGTGACGAAGTCCCAGTCGTCGTCGCCGATGTCCCGCACCGTCTCCCGGGAGATCGCCCCCTGCGAGGCGACGACGACGTCGACGCCGCCGAAGGCGTCCTCGGCGGTCTCGCGCACTTCGTCGAGCGTCTCGGCGTCTGTCACGTCGCAGGTGACCCGCGCGGTGTCGACGCCGTGCTCCTCGATCTCCGCGGCCGTCTCCTCGACGGCGTCCTCGCTGCGGCTGGTGGCGATGACGTCCGCGCCCTCCGCCGCGAAGCCGAGGGCGATGGCCTGTCCGATGCCGCTGGTCCCGCCGACGACGACGGCCCGCTTGCCCGCGACTGTGACTGGCGTGTGCTCGTAGGAAACCATACGCCACACCTCGGCACGCGCCTATTTGACCCTTGTGGACCTAGCAACGGTTGGTTCAGTTCGAACGGAGAGTGAGAGCTCGACGACGGACGGTTAGAAAGCCCCGCTAGCAGCCACTGATTCGTGTACCGCCGACGGAACCGTGAGGACCCAGAACAGCCAGAAAGCCCCCGCTCGTTCCAGTCGAGGGGCTCGCTGCGGTCCTCGGCCTCCGGCCTGCGGTCCTTACGTCGCCCGTCTTCCCGGAACGAGCGGCCCCTTTCAGTCCCGCCCGTATCGGCTGGCCGACCAGCTACGGGGTGGGACTGAAAGGGGCCGGACGCTCGATTAGCCCGGACGACGTAAGCACGCGAACGAAGTGAGCGCGCACAGCGAGTCCCGGCAATCGAGCGTCCGGGGGCTTTCTGGCTGTTCGAGATACTCCCCTCGTCGAACTCCCCCTCACTGACCACTGCTAGGCCGGGAACCATAGAACTATTACGCCCGAGCGATTTTCCAAACCGTATGCGTGGACTAGCCAAAGTTAACCGTAGTCACGGCGCTATGGAGTTCGTCGACCGCGACCGGCCGGAACCGGCCGCCGACGAGGCGCTCGTCGAGGTCGACTACGCCGGTCTCTGCGGGAGCGACGCGGGTATCTACGAGTTCGAATCGGCCTTCGAGCGGATGAATCTCCCGACGGTCATCGGCCACGAGTACTCCGGGCGCGTCGTCGAGGTCGGCGACGCCGTCACGAAGTTCGACGTGGGCGACCGGGTCGTCGAGCGGCCGATCCGGGGCTGTGGCGACTGCTACCAGTGCGAGATCGGGGAGTCGAACGTCTGTCAGAACGCGGTCATCACGGGCGTCGACCACGACGGGGCCTACGAACAGTTCGTCGCCGTCCCCGAGCGGGCGCTGCATCCGGTCCCCGACAGCGTCGAACAGCAGCACGCCGCGATGGTCGAACCGACGAGCATCGCCGCCCGCGCGGTCATCGAGAACTCGCGGGTCTCGGCGGGCGACCGCGTCCTCGTGGAGGGGCCGGGGCCGATCGGTCTCCTCACGGCGCAGATCGCCGACGCACAGGGCGGCAGAGTGCTCGTCTCCGGCGTCGGCCAGGACGCCGAGTACCGCCTCCCGCTCGCGGAGGAACTCGGCTTCGAGACGGTTAACGTCGCCGAGGACGACATGGCGGCGCGCCGCGAGGCTCTCACCGACGGCGTGGGTTACGACGTGGTGTTCGACACGACCGGTCACCCGTCTGGACTTCCCTCGGCCGTCGACGAGGTCCGCAAGGGCGGCCAGATCGTGCTTATCGGGCAGACGGGCGAGACGACGATGCCGTACTCCCCGCTGGTCCGCTCGGAGATCGACCTCCAGTGTTCCTACGCCTCGATGTACGACGACTTCGACCGCTCGCTCAGGCTCATCGACCGGGGCGACGTCGACGCCGAGACGTTCCTCGACGATCGCTTCTCGCTGCTCGAAGCCGACGAGGCCTTCGAGGCGTTCGTCGCGGGCGAGACGTGCAAACCGGTCTTCGACGTCTCGGAACTCCACGACTGAGACCCCGCTCTCGGTCGGCCTCAGCTACTCCTCCGCTGCCTGATACGTGTCCGAAGGTTTTACTCCCCGTCTCCGGTAGCCAGTAGCGATGAAAGACTGGCTCGACGCCTACGACGAACGCGACTGGCAGACGACCACCGAGGGCACCGTCCGATACGCGCTGCTCGGACTGGGCTGGTGGACGATGGACCTCGCCCTGCCGGCCATCGAGAACTCCAAGCTGGGCGAGGTGACGACGCTCGTCAGCAGTTCGACGGAAAAGGCACAGCGACTGGCCGAAGAGAGCGACGTCGACCGCGGCATCAGCTACGACGAGTTCCACGCTGGCGAGGCGAGCGACGCCTACGACGCGGTGTACATCGGCACGCCGAACGCCTACCACCTCGAATACGTCGAGACCGCGGTCGACCTCGGTAAGGCGGTGCTCTGTGAGAAGCCCATGGAGTCCACCGTCGAACGGGCCGAGCAGATGGTCGACGTCGCCGAGAGCGGGGACGCGCCGCTGATGATCGCCTACCGGATGCACACCGACCCCGCCGTGCGACGGACGAAGGAGCTGATCGCGGACGGCTTCATCGGCGACCCGGTGTCGGTGTACGGCAACAACACCCAACCGCTCCTGGAGATGATTCCGGACCACGACCAGTGGCGACTCGACCCGGACATCTCGGGGTACGGTACCTCGGTGATGGACCTGGGCATCTACTCGCTCAACACCGCGCGGTTCATCTTAGACCGGGACCCCGTGGCCGTCCAGTCACAGATGAGCTCCCATCACGAGGCCTTCGCCGACGTGCCCGACGAGCGCTCGGGGTCGGTCCTCGTCCTCGAAGACGACGTGAAGATGGTCACCACGACGAGTCAGAACGCCCACGAGGACACGCAACTGAAGCTGACGGGGACCGAGGGGCAGATCGACCTGCGCCCGGCGTTCCACGGCGAGTGTACGATGCACCTCGCCCGCGGCGAGCTGTCGGCCACGGTCTCGCACGACGCGTTCGACTCCCAGCGCGAGATGCGCGAGGAGTTCGACTACTTCGCCGACCGGGTGCTCACGGACGGGGAGATCGTCGCCGACGGTCGCCACGGCCTCCAGGACATGCGAATCATCCGCGCCGTCCACGAGGCCGCAGAGAGCGGCGACGTGGTCGAACTGTAGGGTCCGCTGTTCCGTCACTATCTCGCCGCCGCCTCGTCGCCGTTTCGCCGCCGTCTCTTCGTGTCCGGCCGTCCAACCGACTGCCCGAAGGGTATATTCCGCTGAATGTCTCTCTCGACAAAATGAACAACTGTTTTGTGTGCTTGAATCGTGATACGGGATATGCCGAGTACAGCCCAAAACCCCGTCAAGTCCGTCGGCACGACGTTCGAGATACTCAACGCGCTGAAAGAGCTGGGCGGCGCCCGCGTGACCGACCTCGCGCGCCACCTCGACCTCCCGAAGAGCACCGTCCACAACTACCTCAGCACGCTTGAACAGGAGGAGTACATCGTCAAGGACGACAACGTCTATCGGGTCGGACTCCGCTTCTTAGAGCTCGGCGCGTACTCGCGCCACGAGCGGAAGCTGTTCCAGATCGCGAAACCCGAGGTGGACCGCCTCGCCGACGAGACCGGGGAGCTGGCGAACATCCTCGTCGAGGAACACGGCCGCGGGTCGTACCTCTATCGAGCCTACGGCGAGCAGGCGGTCCGGGTGAAAGCCCACGTCGGCACGCGCGTCTCCCTGCACACGACGGCGCTCGGGAAGGCGATCCTCGCGTATCTCCCCGAGGAGCGCGTCGACGAGATCGTCGACCGACACGGGCTGGGCGGGAGCACCGAGCAGTCCATCGAGAGCCGCGCGGAACTCGAAGAGACCCTCGACGCCATCCGCGAACGGGGCGTCGCCTTCGACGACGAGGAGCGGCTCAACGGCCTCCGCTGTGTCGCCGCGCCGGTGCTCGACAACAGCGACCGCATCATCGGCGCGATCAGCGTCGCCGGGCCGACCAACCGCTTCCGCGGCGACCGATTCCGCGAGGAGCTCCCGCAGAAGGTGCTCGAAGTCGCGAACGTCATCGAGCTCAACTTCACGTACTCGTAATCACGTACTCGTAACTCCGCGGCCGGCCTTGTGTTCACTATATCTGAACGACCTTTTCCAGATATCGACGATCTATCCGGGTCTGACGATAACGGATTCACCGTCCCGAGAGGGTCTCACGCGGGATACCGCTCAGACGGGACCGGTGCCAGCGACGGTGATAGAATAACAGACGTACGGGGATTAGCTACGTGTTCATCATTGCTGAACGGGAATTCGTCGACGAGTCGGTTTCCGTCGACCGTTTCGTGACGGCGTCGTCCGCGAAAATCGCGTCGAGACGCGACAATCCATAGTTTTATTCTGTTACCACTCGCTCACATCCGTATGCGATTCGGAGTTCTCAGCACCGCGGACATCGGTGTCGAGTCAGTCATCCCGGGAATCGTCGCGAGCGAACACGAGGTCGGCGCGATCGCCTCGCGGGACGCGAGCCGGGCCGAAAGCGTCGCCGACCGGCACGACATTCCCGAGACCTACGGCAGTTACGAGGCGTTGCTCGACGACGAGACGCTCGACGCCGTCTACATCCCGCTCCCGAACGGTCTCCACGCCGAGTGGATTCGAAAGGCCGCCGATGCGGGATTACACGTCCTCTGTGAGAAGACGCTCACCGCGAGCGCCGGGGAGACGGCGGCGGTGTTCGACTACTGCGCCGAGCGAGACGTCACGCTGATGGAGGGGTTCATGTACCGCTTCCATCCGCTGACAGAGCGCGCTGCCGAACTCGTCGAGTCGGAACTGGGAGAGGTCCGAAACGTCACGTCGACGTTCACCTTCCGGCTGCCCGACGGCGCAGAGGACATCCGGATCGACCCGGACCTCGCCGGCGGGAGCGTCATGGACGTGGGCTGTTACGCCGTCAGCGCGGCGCGGCTGTTCCTCGGCACACCCGAGCGGGCCTACGGCGTGACGAACGACGAGCGCGACTGCGGCGTCGAGACGGAGATGACGGGCGTCCTCGAATACGAGGACGGCGCGACGGCGCGGCTCCAGTCCGGGTTCGAGACGCCGCTGACGCAGTACTACCGCGTCGAGACCACCGACGGGTGGCTCCGCGCGGAACCGACCTTCGACATCGGCGTCGAAAACTCGACGCAACTGACCTACTCCGTGGACGGCGAAGAGACGACGGAGTCCTTCGACGCGACGGACCACTACCGCCTCGAAGTCGAACACTTCGCCGACAGCGTCGAGTCCGGCGAGGAACCCCGAGTCGACCGCGACGAGAGCGTCGACATCATGCGTATCATCGACGCCCTGTACGAGAGCAGTGACGACGGGCAGCCGATCACGCTGAACTGAAGGTTGGCCGGCAGTTTTTGGCGACAAAAGGATAAATACACTATCATACACTGATGTCCGGGCTCTGAGCTGACAATATAGAAATAAGGAGACGAAATATAGTTCCACAGACGAAAGAAAAACAACCAAACTTGCCACTTCTGCGACGAAAAACCGAAATTCACATATACATTCGGTCTTCCGGGTAATCGTGGCTGCCGAGAGAGTCCGATTCCTCCGCCATCGAGGCCATCCTATTGGCTAACTGTTCGTAGTACTGCTTGAACTGTTCGCCCAGCTCGCGGAGTTCGGTCTCGTCGACTTCGAACCCGTACACCGTCGTCAGCGCGTCGAGTAGTTTGAGCGCGGCGTCGATATCCGGTCCCGGCGGATGCGTCGGGGTGACGAACACGCCGATCTCCGAGCCCGCTTCGTCGAGGCTGTGTGTTACCAGTTCCCCCACGACGCCGTCGAGGAAGCCGCCTTTCAGCGGCGGAATCGAACGATTCGCGAGCCGATCGTCGTGAAAGCCCGGCGTCGAGACGTGAAACACCTCGTGTTCTTCGGGACCGTGGGGGAACGGCACGCCGTGCAGGACGACGACTTCCTCGATGACCTGCTCGTCTATCCACTCGATGAGGGCGTCGGTGTAGGGTCGAGCGCTCGTCACCGGGATGAACAGTTCCTCGACGAGGACCGTCAGATCGGTCGAATCGAGCGTGTAGAACCGACTGTGGTGGCGGGGTTTCCCCTCTTCGAACGGAGCGATTCCGGGCAACTCCGTCGGCGAGAGGTGGCCGATCTGCGTCGCGTCGAGGTGCCGAACGAGGTAGTCGACCGCGGTTACCCCGGCCATTCCGAGGTGCGCCTGTCCGACGACGAGCGTCGTGTCGGACCCCGTCCCACCGGGCGTATCGATGTCGAAGGAGCGTTTCGCTGGCATACACCACCTCGTCTCCCGACGGACTCGTAGTTATAGCCGGTAATTCCACCGTAGCCTGTCGGTACTCGTCACTCGGTTTCGGTCGCCGACCGATCCCAGCGAGAAAGACCGCGTTACCGCCGGCGCGGGACGCCCGGGAGACCGCGCTAGATGACGAGGACGTGCCGGTCGGTAGCGTCCAGTACGCCTTCGAGCACGGCCCCTCTGGATTTCTGGTGGGAATGCCCCTGATAGCCCATGACGAGGAGATCGGCGTCGATCTCGTCGGCGTACTCGACGATGGTCACCTCCGGGTCGCCGTGACGGATCTCCCGTTCGACGTCGATTCCCCGTTCGGTCCCCCGGCCGACCAACTCCGAGAGGACGTCGTGGCCCTGTTCTTCGAGGTCGTTCAGGAACAGCTCGACGCTGCTGAGCGCGGGTTCGCCGTAGAGTCGCGTGTCGACGACGAACAGCGTGTGGACGTCGGCGTCGTCAGTCTCGGCGAGTCGGAAGGCGACTTCGACGGCCTCCTCGGCGTGCGTACTGCCGTCCGTCGGGACGAGAATGGTATCGTAGTGACCCATCGACAGACGGTTCGCCGCCGGAGTGCAAATACGCTCGCATTGGATACCTGTCACTTTACCGTTCTCGTTCGGTGACTCACTCCTCGCCGTAGTCCCCGCCGTACTTGGTGAAGACGTACGCGAGGACGAAGACGGCGAAGATGGTGGCGGCCGCCCCCACCCCGACGGTGACCGCGCCTTCCGGCACGCTCGGGAGCCCTTCCTGGACGCCGCCGTCCCCGCCTCCCTGCGGTTCCGTCGTCACCGTCAGCGAGGCGACCATTCCCGCACCTTCGTGGGGAATACAGAAGTAGCCGTACTCGCCCTCGACGTCGAAAGTGTGCTCGTAGGTCTCGCCGCCCGCGACGTCACCCTCGCTGGGGTACGCCTGCCGAGCGGCCTGTTCGCTCTCCAGCCCGCCCGAGGTGAAGTACTCGGCCTCCGCCGGGATCTCGTCCTCGTAGGCCGTCACCGAGTGACCGATCCCCCCGACGTTCTCCCAGACGACGGTCGTCCCGGGCGCGATCGTCAGTTCGCTCGGGTCGAACACGAGGTCGTCGGTCATCTCGACGGTGACCGTCTCGCCGCCCTCCCCGTCGCCTTCCTGTGCGGCGGCTCGGCCCGCCGTCGCCGCGGCGGCCGCGCCGCCCGCCGCGAGCCGAAAGAACTCTCTCCGCGACACCTCGGGCTGTGGACTCTGGTCGCCCATGGCTCGATTTCGGCTCCGACCCACAAAGCAGTTCGCGTTGGACGGGTCACTTCGCGGTGTAGCCGCCGTCGACGACGAGGTTGTGGCCGGTGACGTACGCCGCGTCGTCGCTCGCGAGGAACAGCGCGGCACCGGCGATGTCCTCGGGTTGCCCGTCCCGGTGCAGCGGGATCTGTTCCGCCATCGTCCCGGCGGCCGACGTGTCCTGCGTGGTCATCGCCGTCTCGACGACGCCGGGGTTGATCGCGTTGACCCGGATGTCGTCCGGGCCGAGTTCGAGCGCCAGTTCCCTGCTGAGGTTCGCGACCGCGCCCTTCGAGGCGCAGTAGGACGCGGCGTCGTCGTAGCCGACCAGTCCCGCGATGGAGGAGATGTTGACGATGGCACCGCCCTCGCCCCGCTCGCGCATCTCGCCCGCCGCGAACTTGCTCCCGAAGTAGGCGCTCTTGAGGTTGACGTCCATCACGCGGTCGTACTCCGCCTCCTCGACCGCCTCTATCGGACAGCTGCCGGGAAATATCCCGGCGTTGTTCACCAGCACGTCGAGGCCGCCGAACGCCGACACCGTCTCCTCGACGGCGTCGCGCATCGCCTCGACGTCGGAGACGTCGGTCTCGACGAACTCGGCGTCCGCGACGACCTCGTGCGTCGGCCGTCCGCCCTCCCGCGGCTCCTCGCGTATGTCCGCGACGACGACGTTCGCGCCCTCCTCGGCGAATCGAATCGCTATCGCCCGCCCGATACCCGATGCCGCACCTGTGATCAGCGCCGTTCGGTCCGCGAGTCTGTCGACCATTGTAAATCCCGCTCGAAACTGCTCGGGCTAGCTATATAATACCGTGTGACTACCTATCGAGTCGCGAGCCGGGACGTTCCGAACGACCCGCGGATCGACGGCGACGGTCGCGGCTCGGAACCGACCTGCAGCGTTTTAGTATCCCACCGGCCAACAGGTGGAACATGAACGAACGCGACACGCGGTACACGACCCTCCAACGAGTCGGGCTGGTCCTCGGTCCGGTCGCGTTCGTCCTCGTGCGGTACGTCGTCTCCCCGACCGGCCTCTCGCCGGGGGCCAACGCCGTGCTGGCGAGCACGCTCTGGATAGCCGCGTGGTGGATGACCGAGGCGGTCCCCATCCCGGTGACGAGCCTGCTGCCGGTGCTCCTCTTTCCGACGCTCGGCGTGGCGAGCGTCACCGAGGCGGCGGCGCCCTACGCTAACCCCGTCGTCTTCCTCTTCCTCGGCGGGTTCCTCGTGGCGCTGGCGATCGAGCGCTGGGGGCTGCATCAGCGCATCGCGCTGTCGGTGTTGCTCCGGACCGGCGACGACGCGCGCCGGCTGATACTCGGGTTCATGGCCGTCACCGCCTTCCTCTCGATGTGGGTCTCGAACACGGCGACGGCGATGATGATGGTCCCCATCGGGACGGCCGTCGTCGGCCAGTTGCGGGCCTTCGAGGGGCCGGACGAGGCGGACCCGGTCGCCGTCGCCGACTCGGCAGCGACGCTCGACGCGGGGGCGGCCCCGCGGTCGAACTTCGGGACCGCGCTCCTGTTGGGAATCGCGTACGCCGCGTCCATCGGCGGTATCGCCACGATAATCGGGACGCCGCCGAACGCCATCCTCGCGGGTCTCGCGCCGTCGGCGCTCGGCGTCCGCATCGGGTTCGTCCAGTGGATGGCCTTCGGCGTCCCGATCGCCGTCGTCTTCCTCCTCGTGACGTGGCTGGTGCTGATAGCCCTCCTCCGACCCGAGACGGCGACGGTGCCGGGCAGTGAGGTTATCGTCCGGGAGCGACTGGCGGCGCTCGGGCCGATGCGCACCGGCGAACGCCGCGTCGTCGCGGTCTTCGCCGTCGTCGTCGTCGGGTGGGTCCTGCGCCCGTTCGTCCTCGAACCGCTCGTCCCCGGCGTCTCCGATACGACCGTCGCGCTCGTCGGCGGCCTGCTCGTCTTCCTGGTGCCGGTCGACCTGCGCCGGGGCGAGTTCCTGCTCTCGTGGGACGACGCCGAGCGAATTCCGTGGGGCGTCCTGCTCCTGTTCGGCGGCGGGTTCTCGCTGGCAACCGGATTCCAATCGAGCGGTCTCGACCGATGGATCGCCGGGAACCTCACCGGGCTGCGCGGCGTCGAACTGCTGTGGGTCCTCCTCGCGGTGACGACGCTGGTCGTCTTCCTCACCGAGGTCACGTCGAACAGCGCGACGGCGTCGCTGTTCATCCCGGTGATGGCGAGCCTCGGCGCGTCGCTCGCCGTCTCGCCGCTGGTGCTCGCGGTGGCCGTCTCCGTCGCCGCCTCTTTCGCGTTCATGCTCCCCGTGGCGACGCCGCCGAACGCCATCGTCTTCGGGAGCGGCTACCTCTCGATCCCGCAGATGGCCCGCGTCGGGTTCTGGCTGAACCTGCTCGGCATCCTCCTGCTGACGGCGGCGACGTACCTCTGGCTGCCGGTCGTCTGGGGGCTGTGAACGGCGGCGAGCGGGCCGAAAAGTGATAGGTGTCACGAGAAAGGAGACGTATGGACGAGATGCCCTAGGCCGATCTCAGTGGCAAAGAACTCCGATACTGCGACCGGCCGTGGGAACTCACCGGAACGGTGGACGTCTGGCGAGACGGGAGCCTCCTCGCGGTGGCGGCCGGACAGCGCGACGACGTGTGCTGCCAGACGGCGACGCTGTATTTCGGACTGGACGGCGGGACGGGGTCGCTGAATCCGGGGAACTTGGGTCAGCACTTCGCAGCCTCGAACGGACCGGTAACGGCTACACGCTCGTCGTGAAGCGGACCCGCGGACGTACCGTTACAGCCTCCAGCGACTCACCTACGAGTGAGAGCCGTGGCGTTCGGTCCGCGTCGGCCGACGATCCAGCGTCGGAAGCGACTGACTACCGGTGTGCGAAGCCGTCTCGACGGCATCTCCGCCTCGTTCGGCGGCGTCGACGGGCTACGACCGCGCTCGTCACTGCGTCGCCGTTACCGGCCCAGTAACATAGGTACTTTTGTTATAACATCGTCGGTACCGGCCTCTTATCCGAGCAAAGCGGAGGCTACTTTCGAGCGTGCCCGCGCCGGTCGATGTGGCCGCCGTGTCCCCGCGGAGGTGGCCGACCGGCAGGCGAACCACGCGAATGTCTCGAAGCCGACGTGACTTCGGTCGCGATACGAGCCGCCGAGTACGTCCCGGCCCGCTGTGCCGGCTCCTCGATCCTTCTCCATGCCGTTTAGAAGGGCGCGACGACCGGGTTCGACGTGCTCGGCGAGCGGGGTCGGACCTCGGAGGCCGTCGCGGAGGACGCCGTCGCGCAGTTCCGAACGTGCCACGCGACGGGCGCGCCGGTCGACCCGCACACGGCCGACCAGCCGCAGGTGTATCTCCCACTCGCGGGCGGCCGGGTCCCCATGCCGTCGGAGACGGTGCGCGTCCGAGCGAACGTCGAACTGCTCGACGCCCTCGGCAGCGACGCCGGGGGGTGAGCGGCGGGCGCGAAAGAGTATTTGCCCGGCGGTGTCAACACTACATGCGTGACCTCACACGACCATCCACAGCGAGACTCGCCGGACTGGGAGCGCCCGGACTTCTGCCCGTTCTGCGGCACGGCGCTGGCCGACGGCGGTGCCGGATTCGTCGACCACATGGACGACAGCCCGCCCTGCGCGGAGCGATTCGAGTCGTGGCGCGAACGGATAACCGACGACGTCGGCGGCGAGTGGGGCGGCTGAACGACTCGAACGGGGACCAGCATGGACGCGGCAGCGGTCCGAGACATCGCCGTCACTCACCGGCGTCCCGCGCGGAAGCGCGGCGCGTCTCCGGTGAGGCGAGGGAGGTCGTCTCCGCCGAGTCGGACAGAGCGCGGCGGTGAGTAGCGGTCCGCGCCTCGGTCGGGTGCGTCGCCGACCGGACGCGCCGCGGGCCGGTACTGGCGGTATGCCTGCGTTTCGCCGCCTGACAGCGTCCCGACTGGTACGTTCCGTCGCCGGTTGGAGCGATATCTTCAGTCGCCGATCCCCATCTCGTTGCTGTCCGGCTGTACATGACAGACCAGATAACTACGGTTGGCAGCGACTCGCTCGTCCGCCGTCGCTACTCGAGACGGGCAACGCCGACTTATCGTCGCTGCCGAGCTCGGTGTGAACGAACAAGCGGTCCGTATCCGGCTCCGAGACGCGGCCGGTCCGTGTTCGGGCGATTTCGGTCGCTGCCCGACGATACCGACAAGCGGCGCTTTCCGCGGGGTCGCGATCGCGGGCGAATCGGCGAGCGGGCTTACCTCAGACGCCCTCTCGGCTAGTCCGCGTATATCAATATCCGCTCGCGCCGTCGTCTCTTCCGTCACGGGACGCTACGAGCGCCCGATTCTGGAGGGGCTCGACGTCAGCGTGACACACAGCCATGGTCCGAAACTTCCGCTCCGAAGACGAGGGAAAGCACGTGATGACAGCCGACGGCGACATGGTCGGCACCATCGAACGAGCCAGCGGCGGAACCGCACACGTGAAACCGGACTCGGGACTCTCCGGGAGCATCCGCCGGAAACTGGGCTGGACCGACGAGAGCGAGGAGACGTACAGCCTCGAGAAGGCGAACGTCGACAAGATAGACGACGACGGTATCCACCTGAAATCGAACTTCTGAGTCGCCGGCCGCTCGTCCGGTACCTTTTTTCGCGTCTCAGGTCAGTCCGTCGGCGACGCTATCGAGGTGGTCTATCCCGACGACGGCGAGGACCGACCCGTCTCGCCGGCGGGCGTCGACGTTCGCCGCCATGGTCTGTTCGCGCGTCCCGTCGAGCAACAGATCGGCGTGCGGTCGCTCGAACGCGCCGAGCAGCGCCCGGCTCCGCGCGACACGGGTCCGCTCGTCGTCGGCCTGGGCGGTCGGCGAGTCGGCCGCTGTGACGTCGTGAGCGAGGGCGTCGCGGTGGGCTCCCTCGGCCCCCAGCCGGCAGTCGAGGGCGTGGCGGGCGATGTGACCGATCTCGCCGACCGCCCGTCCGACCGTCCTCGGCGACGCGCGTTCGTCGACCGCGTTGCGGGCGAAGCGATAGCCGAACCGCCAACCGAGCGTGTCGATGCCGACCGCCTCCGCGTCCGGCGACGCGGCGACGGCGGCGGTCATCTCGTCCGTCGCCGCCGCGTCGTCTCCTCCGTCCGCGCTCTCCGCCCCTCGCCCCGCGAAATACGGTACCGCCACCGCCGGGAGTTCGAGCCCGAGGACGTCCGGGTCGAACGCCGTCGCTACCTCTCGGACGCGGTAACTGCTGGCGGGGTGATCGTGGACGACGCCGACGAGCATCGCGGGATGCCTGTCGGACGTCGCCGGCTGCGTTCGGACGAACTCCTCGTTCAGGCGGGGGTCGTCGCGGGCGGCGAGTTCAGTCGACACTTCCGATTGGCTGTTTGACATCGGTTTCGTACGACAGCACGTAGTTTCTACGGACGTTTAAGCGTTGTCTATCGTCCAATATGTGACGTGTACTCAAATACTGGTTTCGGGAAAATCCGACTCAATATGGGTGGAATATACGTACGACGAGAGAAATGCGGCTTGTGTCCCACCGAATAGTCGCCCGCTCCGACTGTTCCGGGCGAACCGGTTCGGCAATCCAAGGAGGGGAGTCTACCGCATTCCGCAGAGACCTACGAATGACCGCTTCAGAGACGGGACCATTCGGCGGGCAGAAACGGCTTGATAACCCGCTGAAAACGAATAGACAGTCATACGAGGAAAAAGTATGGCTATCGAACGAAGGGCACATATAGAAAACCGAAATATGAATTAGAAATTGGACATTTTGGAGATAAAGCATATTCATACAGGATATAGAGAAATATATCGGAGTATACGAATGCATCACGGGGCATTATATGCATGAATTGCTACTAATCTCTACGGTGTTTCTCGGCGTGAGCGGTTCCCGATCGATGGACTCGGTGTGACGGACGAAAGGATGTTTCAGTCTCGGCGTCCATCTGTCCTCACAATGAGCGAGTCCGACGGGGCCAAACAGGTCGACGACCCCGACTACCACAGCCAGAACCACACGGCCGCACAGGCCTGTGGCTGGACGAAGAACGCGATGCGGGGTGAGGGAAAGTGCTACAAATACATCTTCTACGGGATCGAGTCCCACCGCTGCATTCAGATGACGCCCGTCGTGAAGTGCAACGAGCGCTGCGTCTTCTGCTGGCGCGACCACGCGGGCCACGCCTACGAACTGGGCGACGTCGAGTGGGACGACCCGGCGGCCGTCGCCGACGCCTCCGTGGAGCTGCAGAAGGACCTGCTCTCGGGGTTCGGCGGCAACGACGAGGTGCCCGACGACGTCTTCGACCAGGCGATGGAGCCGCGCCACGTCGCCATCTCGCTGGACGGCGAGCCGACGCTGTACCCGTATCTGCCGGAACTCATCGAGGAGTTCCACGCGCGGGACATCACGACCTTCCTCGTCTCGAACGGCACGAACCCCGAGCTGCTCGCCGAGTGCGACCCGACACAGCTGTACGTCTCCGTCGACGCCCCCGACCGCAAGACGTTCGACTCGACGGTGAAGGCCGTCGAGGACGGCGCGTGGGAATCGCTGATCGACACGTTCGACGTCCTCGCGGAGAAGGACGAGACGCGCACGGTGATTCGGACGACGCTCGTGAACGGCCACAACATGCACCACCCCGAGTGGTACGCGGCGATGTGCGACCGGGCGAACGCCGACTTCGTCGAGATGAAGGCGTACATGCACGTCGGCCACTCCCGCGGACGCCTCGATCGCGATTCGATGCCCGACCATAGCGAGGTCCGGGCGTTCACGGAAGCCGTCGGCGAGTACCTCCCCCACGACGTGCTCAAGGAGGTCGAGGAGTCCCGCGTGGCCGTCCTCGCCGAGGACGAGCAGACGTGGGTGCCGAAGTTGAAGAAGGGAAGCGAGTTCTGGGAGCGGGACGCGTTGGTGGAGTACTGAGAGCCGGCTTCGAACCGACAACTGAGCTCCCGTTCCTCGACGTTCCACATCTGGAACTCATATCACGTTCGGTACGCTTATCGGGCGCGACTCCGTAGCGTCGCGCATGGCTGAATCATCGGGACGGGTCGTCGGGCGCGACGAGCTGGCGACGCTGAAACTGCTCGCGCTCGACGGCGCGATGGACGAGCCGACGAAGGTGTCCTGTGCGGACCTCGCGGCGCGCCTCGACGCCTCGAATCAGACGGCCTCGCGCCGTCTCCAACGGCTCGAAGACGCCGACTTCCTGGACCGCGACATCGGCGGCGACGGCCAGGAGGTCCGCATCACCGCCGCGGGCGAGCGCCGCCTCCAGTCGGAGTACGCCGACTACCGGCGCATCTTCGAGTCGGACGCGAGCGTCCACCTGAACGGCATCGTCACCTCGGGAATGGGCGAGGGACGGCACTACATCACGCTTCCCGGATACATGGAGCAGTTCATCGAGCGGCTGGACTACGAACCGTTCGCCGGGACGCTGAACCTCGAACTCACCGAGGAGAGCGTCCGCAAGCGCGCGCGGCTCGGCGCGCTCGAACCCGTGACTATCGAGGGCTGGGAGGACGACGAGCGAACCTACGGCCCGGCGTACTGCTACCCGGTTTCCATCGAGAGCGGCGACGGCGAGTACGAGCCCGCCCACGTCATCGCGCCCGAGCGGACCCACCACGGCGAGGAGCAACTTGAGGTCATCGCCCCCGAGAAGCTCCGGGACGTGCTGGAACTGGAAGACGGCGACGAGGTGATCGTCCATGTCTCGGAGTGAATCGCCCGTGGACACGGACAGCGCCGCCGACGCCGTCGCCGCGTTCGCCCGCGGCGACCCCGTGCTGGTCCACGACGCCGCCGACCGCGAAGGGGAGACGGACGTGATCTACCCGGCAGGTGCGGTCGATTCGGCGGCCGTCGCCCACATGCGCAATGACGCGGGCGGTCTCGTCTGCGTCGCCCTCTCCGACGCCGTCGCCGACGCCCTGGACCTCCCGTTCATGCGGGAGGTCGTCGACCACCCGACCGCCGCGGACCACGAACTGGGCTACGACGAGCGCTCCTCGTTCTCGCTGACGGTGAACCACCGCGACACCTTCACCGGCATCACCGACGAGGACCGCGCGCTGACCATCCGCGAACTCGCCGCGACCGCCGCCGACCCCGACGCCGCGGCCTTCGCCGAGGCGTTCCGTTCGCCGGGTCACGTCCACCTCCTGCGGGCCGCGCCGAACCTCTTGGACGACCGAGAAGGCCACACCGAACTCGGAATCGCGCTGGCCGCCGCCGCCGACCAGCCCCCCGCCGCCGTGGTCTGTGAGATGCTCGACGACGAGACGGGCGAGGCGCTGCCGCCGGCCGCCGCCCGCGCCTACGCCGAGCGCGAAGGCCTGGTCTACGTCGAGGGAGCGGCGCTGCTGGCCGCGCTCGACTGAGCTCCGCGACCGGGAATCGCGCGTCGCTAAGCCGGGCTTGCCGTCATCTCCGTCTGCCTCAGCCCGGCTTACGAATCGCTACGGCGGGAATAACAATGCCCGCTTGTCGTGGGTGGTTGGACGCATGGCATCGATTCCAAGTTCGAACCGGCTTTCGGGACGACGACTACTCACCTTACTCGTGGTGGTCTCCGTCCTGTTGGTACCGCTGACCGGTCTGGTCGCGGCACAGGCCGACGAGACGCCGACAGAGACACCGACCGACGGACCGATGGAGACGCCGCCCGACGACGAGTCGGAACCGACGGCGACGCCGTCCGACGAGGAGACGGAGACGGAGACGCCGGCGGACGACGGAGAGGCGACGCCGTCCGACGACGATGAGGCGGCGAGCACCGACGGGCAGTACGCCGCCGTCCAGGGCGACCAGTGTACCGTGGTGACGCCGATCTCCGGGAACGAGTCCGCCGTCGAGTTCTACGACTACCGACTCCCAGAGGAGTTCGCGGACAACCCCTACATCAACACGACGGGCGACGCGTACGGCTCGGAGGGGACGCGGGACCTCCAGCGGGCCAACACGAGCATCGTCTTCCTGTACTCGGACACGAACGGCACCGAGGACACGGCCGACGACACGCTGAGCCTGGTGTTCGTCCACGGCAACGAGGGCAACGCTAACTCGACCGGCGGGTCGGCGTCCTTGGACATCACCCAGCTCCCGGCCAACGGGACGTGGACGGTCCGCGACGACGAGTACGACGGGCCTACCAGCTACGACGTCTGGACCGTCGACAACGAGACCGCCCGCGTCGACTGGACGTGGGGCGACGCGGCCACGGACGGCGGCGTCTACAGCGGCCTCGGCGAGAACTTCTCGATCAGCGTCAGCCCGGCCTTCAACGACGAGGCCGTGCTGGCCGGTCAGTACTACAACGGCACCGTCGAGAACTGGGAGGTCCTCTCGGCCAACGCCTCCGACGAGGACGCGGAGCCGACCCGGACCGCCCTCGACCTCTCGGAGCCGATGACGCTCTCGACCGGCGGTTGTGAGGGCGTCGCCGCGGACGGGAACGCGACCGACGAGGGCGAGACCGAAACGGGGACGCCGATGGGCGAGACCGAGACGGGGACGCCGATGGACGGGACCGAGACCGCGACCGAAGCGGGAACGCCGTCGGACGTCATCGTCTTAGACGAGGAGACGGCCACGGCCGAGAACGAGACCGCGACCGCGGACAACTGAGGAGCGATCTCGCGGACGCGTACCGACCCCCCGGCGGCCGTGCAGGCCGCCGACGGGCGTCCTTTCTTTCGTCGAGTCACGCGACTGCCAACAGTGAACAGACACCGTCAACACTCTTAACGGAGGAATTCAATTGGGAGTATATGACTCACGACGAGCGAACGGTCGGTATCGAACGTGACTGTCGGACCTCGGAGGGCGAGGCATGAGCGACCGCCCCGAGATGTTCGAGGGCGTCGAGGAGGTCTGGATGGACGGCGAGTTCGTCGACTTCGAGGAGGCGAACGTCCACCTGCTGACCCACGCGCTGCACTACGGCACCGGCGTCTTCGAGGGCGTCCGCTGTTACGAGACCGAGGAAGGCCCGGCGATCTTCCGCTGGGAGGAACACCTCGATCGGTTCTACGACTCCGCGGAGGTGTACGACATGGAGATCCCCTTCGAGAAGGACGAGCTCACCGAGGCCACGGTGGAACTCATCCAGCGGGAGGGCCTGCAGTCTTGCTACATCCGCCCGATCGCCTTCTACGGGTACGGACCGCTCGGGCTGAACCCGGGCAAGTCGCCCGTGCAGGTCGGCCTCGCCGCGTGGCCGTGGGGCGCGTATCTCGGCGAAGAGGCGCTCGAAGAGGGCGTCGACGTGGCCATCTCCTCTTGGCGGAAGTACTCCTCCGACCAGATCCCGACCAACGCGAAGACGACCGGTCCCTACGTCAACAGCGTTCTCGCGTCGCTCGAGGCCAGAGGCAACGGCTACGTCGAGGCCATCGTCCTCAACCAGGAGGGCAACGTCGCCGAGGGGCCGGGCGAGAACGTCTTCCTCGTCCGCGACGGCGAGATCTACACGACCGGGCTGGCCGAGTCCATCCTCGACGGCATCACCCGGCGCACCGCCATCGAACTCGCCGAGGAACTGGGCTACGAGGTCCACGACGAGGCGACAATCTCGCGGGGCGAACTGTACACCGCCGACGAGCTGTTCTTCACCGGCACCGCGGCGGAGGTGACGCCCATCCGCAGCGTCGACGACAACCAGATCGGCGCGGGGACCAAGGGACCGGTCACCGACGAGCTCCAGACGGCCTTCTTCGACCTCGTCGAGTCGGGCGAGCGAGAAGAGTGGTTCCGCTACGTCTGAGCCGGCCCGCAGCTAGTCTTCGCTGGTCATCGGGATCGGGCTATCGCCGTCGTGCGTGTCGCCGAAGCCGGCGCTGAGGATGCGCGTCAGCGCGTCCTCGACGCGTTCGTCGGTCTCCTCGTAGTCCTCGGGAGAGACCTCGATGACGAACCCGGTGGTGATGTTCGGAGCCGTCGGCAGGAACAGGACGTCGCGGCCGTCGTCGGTCGTCTTCCCGGTCTTGAACGCGGTCATCCGCAGGCCGTCCCACACTTCGAGCTTCACGGGTTTCTGGAGTTCGTCGGTGCCCGAAACCGCCGTCTCGACCGCCATCTTCGAGGCGTTGTACACCACCCGAAGCCCCGGAACGTGGTTCATCGCGTCGTCTAAGGCCCGCTCGACGATGTCGCCGAAGGCGGTCCGCATCAGGTAGCCCACGGAGAAGACGAGCAGGACGAACAGGACGAGCGCGACGAAGACCCGGGCGAACTCCACCGCTCGGGCGGTGGCGGCGTCGGCGGGCACGCCGAGCGCGATCAGGAGCCCGGAGTCGATGGCGGGGATGAAAAACGCCGCGGAAGCCAGGATGCCGTAGAGGTAGATGATGACGGTGAGAGTGACGATGATGGGCAACAGAACGATGAGGCCGCTCGCGAAGTCACGCTTCCACGACGAGGACGAGGCCATAGGGAGATAGTGGCCGGCACGGGATATGAGCCCTTTCCTTTCCGGTCCCGAGCGCGGAACTAGCCGCCGGCGAGCGCGCGAAGCGCGAACAGCGCGTTCTCCTTTCGCTCGAGGACGCGCCGCCAGAAGTACGCGGGCCACTCGCTGCCGAAGGGGGCGTACTGCCAGACGTCACAGACGTCGGCGAGCTCGTACTGGGCGTCGGTCCGCACGCCCATCAGCATCTGCACCTCGTAGGGCGTCTCGTACTCGCTGTGGAGGTCCGCCGCCAGCGTCAGCATCTCGGGGTCGTGGCTGCCGACGGCGATCCCGCCGGTGCGCTCGCGGAACAGGAACTCCAGGTCCCGCCGGTAGGCCTCGTTCACCTCGGCTTTGCGCTGGTAGGCCACGTCCGCGGGCGGGTCGTACGCGCCCTTGACCAGCCGGAGCTTTCCCGGCACGTCCGCGAGCCGCTCGAGGTCGTCGGCCGTCCGCCGGAGGTTCGACTGGAGACAGAGGCCGACGCCGCCCTCGTGTGCCTCGGCCTGCGTCTCGAAGGCGTCGATGGCGGCGTCGGTCGTCGTGTGGTCCTCCATGTCCATCCAGACGAAGACGCCGTGTTCCGCGGCGCTCTCGACGACGCGCGCGAGGTTCTCGCGGAAGAACGTCTCGTCGACGAGCAGCCCGAGCTGGGAGGGCTTCACGGAGATACAGGCCCGGAGGTCGCTCGCGCCGATGTCGGCGACGAGCCGCTCGTAGGCGGCGGTGTCGGCCGCCGCGGGAGCGCGCTCGCGGTAGTGTTCGCCCAACCGGTTGCAGATGACGCCGACGTTCCGCTCGTTCGTCCGGCGGGCGTGTTCGAGGGCCGCGGCGGCCGACTCCCCGGCGACGAACCGACGTGCCAGTGGCGGCAACATGCCCGATAGTTGCCACCCGGACGGCAAGAAGGTTGCCGCGTCGCGCTATCGTCGTGACACGCGCTCGGTACGAGTCACAAAGCTCGAAACCAACCACGAGCGATAGCAATTCGACTCCCCCACGCCCGTTGTAGAATTTATAAAACACTACTTCGTACGTGAGGTTACAGATGGAGGTCAAACGAACCGTTCTGGTCAAACTCTCGGTTCCCGAAGACCGACAGAGCGACCTCCATCAGACTATCGGGCAGTTCAACCACGCCTGCAACTACACCGTCCAACACGGTAGAAACGACGACGGCTATCTCATCCTCAACAAGTCCACCATACACGACGAAGTGTACCACGACCTACGAGACGAGACAGACCTGCCCGCGAACCTCTGCGTTCGCGCCTACTCGAAAGCCATCGAAGCGATGAAATCTACAGTTGCAGACTGGAAGAAGGGTAACAGCCGACCACTCCCACGATTCAACGAGCCGTCAGCCGTCTACGACAAACGGACGCTGACCATCAAGGACAGGTCTGCCACCCTTTCCACCATCAACGGCAGGGTTGGCGTTGACTACGTTCTCGGAGACTACCAGAAGTCCTACCTCGATGACGACGACTACGAAAAACGAATGGGAACGCTCCACTACCGCGAGGACGAGGATGCGTTCTACCTCCACATCGTCATCAAAAAAGAGGTCGAAGAACGCGACGGTGACACGGTACTGGGCGTGGACTTGAACCTGAAGAACGTCGCCGTGACGAGTACGGGGTCGTTCTACGATGGTGGCGAACTGCTGTGGGGCCAGAACCACTACTTCCGCGTGCGTCGAAGCCTTCAGCACAAAGGCACTCGCTCCGCCAAGCAGGTACTCCGGCGACTGTCGGGGCGAGAAAACCGCTTCGTGCTGAATCGCCTGCACACTATCTCTCGGCGCATCGTGGAGGAAGCCGACGCCCACGATTGTTCGTACATCGCCGTCGAACGCTTGACCCACATCCGCGAGCGAATGGACAACGGGAACGACCAAATAAAGCGTCAGATGCACAACTGGGCGTTCCGCGAACTTCAAGAAATGCTCGCGTACAAAGCCAGCGGGTACGGTATCCGCGTGGAGGAGATTCCGCCTGCGTTTACGAGTCAGACCTGCTCGAAGTGCGAGCATCAGTCCAGCACGAACCGTGATAGCAAGACTGGCTGGTTCGAGTGCAACGAGTGTGGCTACTCGGTCGACGGCGACTACAACGCGTCGAAGAACATCGGTCTCAAGTTGCTAACTTTACCACCGGGCAAACGTCCCGATGGGTTGGGCGACGGTCATCTCGCCCTCAAGTCTGGGATGGTGAACGGGAACGGCGATTACACCGCCTACGACGGTTCGTCGTCAGACCGGGAGTCCACGGACAAGCCCACGACTTCAGTCGTCGGTAGATGACACGGGTTAAGACGCCGGGCCGAGACGGCGCGGACATGGACGTCTTCGGTGTGGTTGTGACGGCGGTGTGGGTGATGCTGCCCGCGTACGTGCCCAACAACGCGGCGGTGCTCGCCGGCGGGGGCCGGCCGATCGACGGCGGACGGACGATGGGCGACAGCCGACTGCTCGGCGACGGCAAGACGTGGCGCGGGACGCTCGCGGGCACGCTCGCGGGACTGACGCTGGCGATACTGCTCTCGGTGCTCGCGCCCGCGGCGAGCGACTTCGTCGGCCACCCGCTCCCGACGTTTCCGCTGCGCGCGGGCCTCGGACTGGCGTTCGGGGCGATGCTCGGGGACGTCGGAGCGTCGTTTCTCAAGCGCCGGAGCGGTCGCGAGCGCGGGGCCGCTTTCCCGGGGCTCGACCAGTTGGACTTCGTGGTCGGCGCGCTCGCCTGTGCGCTCGTCCTCGCGCCGTCGTGGTTCGGCGCGACGTTCACCGTCCCCGTGTTGGTGGCGATCCTCCTGCTCACGCCGCTGTTACACGTGCTGACGAACGGCATCGCCTACGCGCTCGGGCTGAAGAACGAGCCCTGGTGAGCCTCTAGCGACGGCGCGCGAGCAGGCCGGCCAGTAGCACCGCCAGCGCCGCGAGTGCGGCGGTGAAGCCGGGGCCGCTGGCGTCGGTGGTCTCGACCGGCGATCCGGTGAGTCCGTCGGTCGCAGCCGTCGCCCGTGCGGTGGTGCCGGTCGACTTCCCGCTGTCGCTCTCCGTTCCAACCGCGCTCTCGCTCGCTCTCTCGGTCGTCACACCGCTGTTCGGGGTCGGCTGGACTGCGGTAGCGGTCGCGGAGTCCCCGGTCGAGCCTCTCGTGCCGTCCGGCGCGGCAGTTGTCTCGCCGGACGGCGTCGCGGTCGCCCCGTCTTCCTGTAAGCCGCCGGTCGCCCCGTCGTCGGTCGCACCACCGCCCGCGCCGCCCGTCCCGCCACCGCCGCCCGCGCCGCCGTCGCTCCCGCCGCTCGGTGGCGCGTTTCCACCCGACGTTCCGCCGTCACTCGAAGCAGTCTCGGTCGCCGTCGCCCCGCTCTCGGTCGATCCGTCGCTCCCGCTCGTCGCGCTCTCGTCCGTGAGGGCGTACACCTCGCCGGCGTCGGTCCCGATGATAACTGTGCCGTCGACGAGGGCCGGCGGCGAGACGGTCGACCCGCTGAGTTCCCGTGTCCACAGGCGGGTCCCGTCCGTCGAGATACCGTGGACTGCGCCGGCATCGGTGGCGGTCACGAGCGTCTCGCCGTGCAGGGACATCGAGACGCCGCTATCGCCGGTCGCCGGTACGTCGACGGTCCACGCCGTCGCGCCGCCGTCCGCGTCGTCGAGCGCGACCACGTCGCCGGCGGCGGTCGCGGCGTAGACGACGTCGGCGGTGACGACCGGCGAATAGCGCACCGCGTCGCCGAGCGCGGTCGTCCACCGCCGCGTCCCGTCGGGCGCGTACGCGGCGACGGTGCCGTCGGCCGCGCCGACGTACACCGACCCGTCGGTGACGGCCGGCGAGGTGAGCCGCTCGCCGGCGACCGACTCGGTCCACAGGCTGCTCCCGTCGATTCCGACCGCGTGGAGCGTCCCGTTGCGGTCGCCGGCGTAGACGGTGCCGTCGGCGACGGCCGGCGAAGTCGTCGAGAGGGAGGCCCCGGCGTCGTAGGTCCACGCCGCGTCACCGGTGTCGGCGTCGAGAGCGTACAGCGTCCCGTCGGCGCTGCCGACGTAGAGGACCCCGTCATGGACCGTCGGCGGCCCGAAGGGGGCTCCCGAGAGCGCCGTCGACCACCGCTCGTCGCCGTCGGCGGTGCCGAGGGCCGTCACGCCGTCGGCCGTCGACGCGTAGACGGTGCCGTCGGCGACGGCCAGCGCGTCGTATCGCTGATTTTCCACGTCTCTGGTCCACTGACGGGTCCCGTCGCCGAGCGCGTGCGCGTTGACGAACTTCCCGGTCGCCACGAAGACCTGCTCGTCGGCGATGACGGGACTGGCGGCCACGTCGCCGCCGGGCGCGCGGTTCCAGTCGTCCGTCGGCGACTCCAGCGGCGACAGCGACGCGGCGGCACCGGTGTTGCGCTCGCTGCCGGCGTAGCTCTCCCATCCGTCGACGCCCGGGGCGCCCGTGACCGGGGCCGCCGCGACGGCCGCGATCGTCGCTAGCACGAGGAGTCCGAACGCTCGTCTGTTCATCATCAGTTACGACTCTTCCAGTAACCGACGCGGCGTTGGGTAGTCTATCTTGCGGTCGTTTAGAGCGGGCGTCCGACCCGTGAGAACGCCGTCTCCGCCGATGGTTCGAGAATTCCGTGGTCCGGGACGAGTATCCACCGCGCCGGCACCTTCGGGGTGCCGGTGAGTGCCAGTACCCCCGCGCCGGCGGTTCCCACCGGAAATTCACGCCGGCGCATCGCGTCTCTCCCACCCTGTGCTTCCCTGCCGTGCGTGCCAGTCAGTCACTGTCCATGCCAGTGCACGCACCGGTCGTACGATACTGCGAATATTAAATCTTTAGGAACGAATGCTCACAAGGTTTTCAGCGGATGCCGGCCGCGGGAAGTGATGTGCTTTTCAAAGCGGCACGTCGAGAGAGACGTATGACTACACGCGGGGACACGCTCCGACTCGCCACGCGCGGCTCCGATCTGGCGTTGCGGCAGGCGGCCACGGTCAGGGACGCCCTGGCCAGTAGACGACTCGCCGTCGAACTGACCGAGGTCGAGACCACCGGCGACCAGATACGCGACGAACTCATCCACCGCCTCGGCAAGACCGGCGCGTTCGTCCGCAGCCTAGACGAGAAGGTCATCGCGGGCGAACTCGACGCCGCCGTCCACTCGATGAAGGACATGCCGACCGAGCGGCCCGACGAACTGGTCGTCGCCGGCGTCCCCGAACGCGCCGCGGCGGGCGACGCCCTCGTGACGCCCGACGGCGTCGAACTGGACGAGCTACCGGAGGGCGCGACGGTCGGCACGTCGAGCCTCCGCCGCCGCGCGCAGCTGCTCGCCGAGCGGCCCGACCTCACCGTCGAACCGCTGCGGGGCAACGTCGACACGCGCATCGAGAAACTGCTCGCGCCGACGATCCAGCGCGAGCATCAGGAGCGCCACGAGGCCGAGCAGGAGCGGAAGGAACACGCTGGAGCGGAAGACAGCGACTACGAGTTCCCCTACGAGCAGGACGTCGAGGAGTGGTTCAACGGGTTGGCGGAACTCGAACGCCGGGCGATGGAGCGAGAGCCGGACGTCGAGTACGACGCCATCGTCCTCGCGCAGGCGGGACTCGACCGCGCCGGGCTCTCTCACCACGTCGGGACGACGGAACTGGACCCGTCCCGGTTCGTCCCGGCACCCGGCCAGGGCGCGCTCGCGGTGACGGCCGTCGACGGCGACCTCGCCGAGGACATCAAAGACCGCATCGACCACCGGCGGACCCGCGTCGAGACGACCGTCGAGCGGACGATCCTCGCGGAGCTCGGCGGCGGCTGCGTGGCCCCCATTGGCGTCTACGCTACGCTCGAAGGCGGCGTCGTCCACACGAACGTCCGTGTCCTCTCGCGGGACGGCGACGAGGAAGTGCGGGTCGGCCGCGACCTCCCCGCAGAGCGCCACGTCTCCGCCGCCGTCGACCTCGCCGCGGAACTGGCAGATCGGGGGGCCGACGACCTCATCGCCGAGGCCAAGCGCGACGCGGGCGCGGCCGACGACGACGCGGCGACCGCCCGGGAGGAAGAGGAAGACGCATGACCGACCAGACTGCGGTCGGCAAAGTCTACCTCGTCGGCTCCGGTCCCGGCGACCCCGACCTGCTGACGGTGAAGGCCCGTCGCCTCCTCGACGAGGCGGACGTCGTCCTCCACGACAAACTGCCCGGCCCCGAGATCCTCGACCTGATCCCCGAGGACCGACGCGAGGACGTCGGCAAGCGCGCCGGCGGCGAGTGGACGCCACAGGAGTACACGAACGCCCGGCTGGTCGAACTTGCCCAGGAAGGAAAGGAAGTCGTCCGGCTCAAGGGCGGCGACCCGACGGTGTTCGGCCGCGGCGGCGAGGAGATGGTCACGCTCGCCGAGAACGAGATCCCGTTCGAAGTCGTGCCGGGCATCACCAGCGCCATCGCCGGCCCGGCAGTAGCCGGGATTCCGGTCACGCACCGCGACCACGTCTCCTCCGTCTCCTTCGTCACGGGTCACGAGGACCCCACCAAGGACGAGTCGGCCGTCGACTGGGACGCGCTCGCGGCCACCGGCGGCACCATCGTCGTTCTCATGGGCGTCGGCAAACTGCCCGACTACACCGCGGCGCTCCGCGAGGCGGGGATGGACCCCGAGACGCCGGTCGCGCTGGTCGAACGGGCGACGTGGCCCGACCAACGAGTCGCCACCGGAACCTTAGAGACCATCGTCGACGTGCGCGACGAGGAGGGCATCGAACCGCCCGCGATCACCGTCATCGGGGCCGTCGCGGACCAGCGCGAGCGCGTCGTCGAGTTCCTGGAGGGGGCCTGATGCGCGAGGAACCGCGCCTCCGCGTCGCGGCGTTCCGACCCGACGACGAGCGGCTGACGGCCGCGGTCGAACTGCTCGACTCGCTGGGCGCGGACCCGGTTCCCGACCCGATGCTCGCCGTCGAGCCAACCGACGGCGCGCCCCGGAGCGACGCCGATTACGTCGTCCTGACGAGCAAGACGGGCGTCGAACTCGCCGCCGACGCGGGCTGGTCGCCCGGCGGGGCGACGGTCTGTGCCATCGGCGACGCGACGGCCGCGGCGCTCCGCGAGGCGGGCTACACCGTCGACGTGGTCCCCGAGGAGTTCTCCTCGTCGGGGTTGGTCCGCAGGCTGGAGGCCGAGGTGGCCGGCGCTCGCATCGAGGTGGCCCGCTCGGACCATGGCTCGGTAGTGTTGACCGACGGGTTGGAAGCCGCGGGCGCGTACGTCCACGAGACGGTGCTCTACCGGCTCGTCCGCCCGCCCGAATCCGGTGAATCCGCCGAACTCGCCGCCGCAGGTGAACTGGACGCCGCACTCTTCACCTCCTCGCTCACCGTTCGGCACTTCCTCGCGGCCGCCGAGGAACGAGGCATCCGCGAGGACGCCGTCGCCGGACTGCGGGATGCCACGGTCGGAACTATCGGAAAACCTACGAAGGAAACAGCGGAGAACGCGGGGATCGCGGTCGATGTCGTCCCCGACCGCGCGGACTTCGAGGCGTTAGCCTGCGAGGTCGTCGAGGCGGCGGCACCGACTCATCGAGAGTGAACCGGTTCCGGCGGGGCCGCTCGCGGCCGCGGCGAATCGCGGCGGGCGGCGTTCAGTCCGCAGTTTCGCGCAACTGTTCGTCCGCTTCCATCTCCTTTCGCAGCGTCTCCAGTTCGTACTCGACGGCCTTCTCGTTCGAGAGGCGGTCGAGTTCCCGGTCGATGTCGTCGCTGTCGTCCAAGACGGACTCCAGTTGGCCGCTCTCTTCGAGCTCTTCGAGGGCGGCGGCGCGGGCCTCCATTCGCTCGGTGCGCTCGGTCGCGCGCTCGATGGCCCGGCCCACGTCGGCCATCGTGTCGCCGACGCCGGTGAACGCCTCGGAGACGCGAGCCGACGCTTCGGCGGCCTCGTAGCGGGCCTTCACCGTCTCCTTGCGCGTGCGGAACTGCTCGATCTGACTCGACAGCTCCGCGCGCTTGCCGACCAGCCCGTCCTGCGTCTCCTGGAGCGAGTCGATCTGCTCGGTAAGTTCGCTGATCTGGCTGACGTGAGCCTGTTTCTTCTCCAGGGCGCGCCGAGCCAGGTCGTCGCGGTCCTGTCGCATCGCCTCGCGGGCCTGCCGGTCGTACTTCTCGACGTTCTCGCGGAGCCGCCGGCGGTGGATCTCCAGTCGCTTCTTCTGGGTCGTCACGTCGGCGATGCCGCGGGTCACGTTCTGCAACTCGTCGCGTAGCTCCTCGTAGGAGTAGTCCAACTCCGCCGAGGGGTCGGACGCCCGGTTCAACAGGGCGTTGAGCTTCGCGCGGATAGTGTAGGAGATGCGACCGAGGAGGCTCATCGGGCCACCTCGCCATGCTCGTCGGACGTCGCTCGCGGGCTACGTGACATGCGGCTTTCTACGACTGACGGCGGCATAACAATATCGTCGTGAACCCCGCGGCGACGACCGGGAGTTTATATCCGAATCCGAACGTACCCTGCCACGATGGCCGGTCCCGTTCCCGAACTCGACGAACGCGCCGCCGCGGGCGCGCGACGCCTGCGGTCGGCAGACCGCGTCCTGCACGCCTCCCACATCGACGCCGACGGCCTGACCAGCGCCGCGGTCGCCACGACGGCGCTCGAACGCGCCGGGATTCCCGTCGAGACGGTGTTCAAGAAGCAACTCGACGCCGACGAGATCGCGAGCATCGCCGCCCGCGAGCACGAGACGGTGCTGTTCACCGACTTCGGCTCGGGCCAACTCGACGCCATCTCCGAGCACGTCGCCGCGGGCGACTTCGAGATGGTCGTCGCCGACCACCACCAGCCGGCCGACCCCGGGGACTGTCACCCGGATGCCGTCGAAGATTCGGACGGCTACGCCGACTTCGAGTGTCACGTCAACCCCCTGCTGGTCGGACTCAACGGCGCGTCGGAGCTCTCGGGGGCGGGCGCGGCCTACGCGCTGGCCCGCGCGCTCGAACCCGACGACGGCGACAACCGCGACCTCGCGGCGCTGGCCGTCGTCGGGGCGGTCGGCGACATGCAGGCCACCAGCGGCGAACTGATCGGGGCCAACGCCGGCATCGTCGAGGAGGGCGTCGCCGCCGACGTGCTCTCGGAGGGCACGGACCTCTCGCTGTACGGCAAGCAGACCCGTCCGCTCCCGAAACTGCTGGAATACGCCACCGAGGTGCCGATTCCGGGCATCTCGAACGACCAGGCCGGCGCGACCCGGTTCCTCGAAGACCTCGGACTGGAACTGAAGGCGAAGGGCGAGTGGCGCACCTGGGCCGACCTGGACGCCGACGAGCGCCAGACTGTCGCCAGCGCGCTGGTCCAGCGCGCCGTCAAACGCGGCGTGCCCGCCTCGAAGATCGACTCGCTCGTCGGCACCACCTACACGCTCACCGCCGAGCCGACCGGGACGGAACTGCGCGACGCCAGCGAGTTCTCGACGCTGCTCAACGCCACCGCCCGGTACGAGCGTGCGGACGTGGGGCTGGCGGTGTGTCTCGGCGAACGCGACGCCCCCCTCGACGAGGCTCGTTCCCTGCTCTCGAACCACCGCCGGAACCTCTCGGAGGGGCTGGACCTCGTCAAAGAGCGCGGCGTCACCCAGTCGGAGCACGTCCAGTACTTCGACGCCGGCGACGTGATCCGTGAGACCATCGTCGGCATCGTCGCCGGGATGGCGCTGGGAACGAACGGCGTGGACGCCGAGAAACCCATCATCGCCTTCGCCGACGCCGACGGCGAGCGGAAGGTGTCCTCGCGGGCGACCGGCCCGCTCGTCGGCCGCGGCGTCGACCTCTCAGCGGTGATGCGCGAGGCCTCACAGTCGGTCGGCGGCGACGGCGGCGGCCACGACATCGCCGCCGGCGCGACGATCCCCGCCGGAACGGAAGGGGCGTTCATCGACGCCGCCGACGAGATCGTCGCCGAGCAGTTGGGATAGCTCGCTCGCAACAAGAGCTATACGCCCCTATCTCTCATTGGGGAGACGAATGGATTCCCGACTGTCGTTCGATCTCGCCCTGGTCGTCCTCGCGGCGCTGCTCTCGTACACGGAGACGTTCGGCTTCGCGGACCCGCGGGCGACCATCATGGACATCGTCGATATCTTGATCGGGCTAGACATCCGCGTCTACCTCGTTCTGGGCGGGCTGGTCGGCATGTCGTTCGTCGCCTACCTCGTCGTCTACCTCCCGCAGAAGGCGGCTCGCTCGGCGGGTCCCTGAGAACGCGGCGACCGACTCCGCGTCACCTTTATTCCCCGGCGTCCATCTCCCGCCAATGACGGAGTTCGACCCCGAGAAGTTCGAGGACAAGTACGCGAACTACTTCCCGGAGCTGCAGAAGGCCTACAAGCAGGCCTTCGAGGTGATGAACGACCGCTACGACTCCGAGCTCGTCCACGCCATCGACCAGCAGATCCTCAACGAGTCCGAGCCGTTCTACGACGAGGACGAGGGGTTCTACGTCGAACTGCCCGAGGACCCGCTCGACCGCCTCACCGCGATCGTCGCCGACGACGAGAAGGCCGAGACGATACTCGACGAGTTCGTCGCCGAGATCGAGTCGCAACTCCGACGCATCTTCGACGTCTAGTTGTTTGGGTCGTCGTTACTGGTGTCTCTGTCCGAGTCGCTGGTGCGTTTGTTGTGTTCGAGATTGTGAACAGCCAGAAAGCCCCGACGTTCTGCACTCCCACGGCTCGCTGTGCTCCTCGGTCGCTTCGCTCCCTGCGGTGCTTACATCGCCGGGGTTCGTGCAGAACGTCGCCCCTTTCAGTCCCACCCAGTAGCTAGCCGAACAGCCGACACGGGTGGGACTTTCTGGCTGTTTGCGGTCGTTCCCTTCTCGACAGTGGCACAGCAAACTCCGCACGTTGCTAGGCGACATGGGAAGGTTCGTTACCGTCGAACTGTAAGCCGCCGACATGGACCAACGCAAGCCCCCGCAGACCGAGGAGGGCTGGTACGTGCTACACGACTGTCGACGGATCGACTGGGACGCGTGGCGCGACGCGCCGCAGCGAGTCCGCGACCGGGCGCTCTCTGAGGGCGTCGAGTTCCTCTCTGCCTACGAGAGCGTGCAAGACGCGGAGGAGGGGCAGACGGCCGTCTACACGGTGCTCGGACACAAGGCCGACGTGATGATCCTGCATCTGCGACCGACGATGGGCGATCTGGACGCCGCCGAGCGCCACTTCGAGCAGACGGAGTTCGCGCAGTTCACCGAGCGGGCGTTCTCCTACGTCTCGGTGACGGAGGCGTCGGGCTACACGGAGAAGGCCCGCGAGTACTTCGACGGCGAGGTCGACGACGACTCGGGGTTGGCCCAGTACATCCAGTCGCGCCTGCACCCCGACGTGCCCGACGAGGAGTTCGTCTGCTTCTATCCGATGGACAAGCGACGGGACCCCGAACAGAACTGGTACGACACGGCCTTCGAGGAGCGGGCGGCCCACATCAAGCGCCACGGCGACATCGGCCGGGGCTACGGCGGCGAGGTCAGTCAGATGATATCCGGCTCGATCGGCTTCGACGACTGGGAGTGGGGCATCACGCTCTGGAGCGAGGACATGACCAGCGTGAAGGAACTGCTGACCGAGATGCGCTTCGACCCCTCGACCTCCCGATACGCGGAGTTCGGGCCGTTCTACGTCGGCCGGCGCTTCGACCCGGTGGACCTGCCGGCGGTGCTCGCGGGACAGCGAGTGCCGACCGACGAGCGGCCCGCGGCCGGACAGCCGACGGCCGAACGGGCCGCCCACGCTAGTAGCAAGACACCGGACGCCCACGCCGAGCAAGCGGCCGGACACGCCCGCGCCGGCGATTCTGAGGGCCGCGGGGACGCCCACCCCGGCAGCGCCGGTGAGGGTGACCACCCACACGGCGGCGAGGCGGCGGCCGCCGACCACCCCGCGAGCGATCGCGGCCACAATAGTGACGACGGCACGGGCGACGAGGGCGAAAGCGGTTCCAGTCACAGCGGCGGCCGTCCCGATGTCTCGGGAGACTTCGAGGAAGTCGAGGACGCCGGCGAGCGGGTCGGCCGCCTCGGCGTCCACGAGGGCGAGGAGTACGACGCCGGCGACTACGCGCTGGTCTTCCGCTCCTCGGCCGATGCCGAGGCCCTCGTCGACGACGTCGAGGACCTCGCCGAGAGCTTCGACCACTACGACAGACACGTCCTGACCACCGTCCGCGCCCAGAGCGGCCAGGCTCACGTCGTCAGCATCTGGACGGCCAAAGAAGCCGCCGAGACGGCCGCCGGGTTCCTCGGCGACTTGGACGGTATCGAATCGCGGGTCGGAGGATCGCTCGGCGAGCGCGACGCGGACGGCGAAAGCCAGGGCGAGAACGGAGCTGACGAGGGCCACGCCGAGGCCGCGGCCTCCTCGCAGTCGATCCGCGAGCAGCTCCAGTCCGAGGGGGTCTACGCCGGCCAGCCCCACGGCGAGGACGTCTACGCGCTGGTCGTCTACTCCGAGGCCGAGACGGACGACCTGGCCGACGAAGTAGAGAACCTCCGCGGCGCGTTCGAGCGCTACGACACGCACGTCCGCACCAGCATCTACGCCGACCCGGACGCGGACACCGCAGCCGTCGCGTCGCTGTGGGACACCGAAGATGCCGCCGAGACCGCGAGCGGATATCTCACTGACCTGCCCGGCGTCGTCCGCAAGCAGGGCGAGTCAGACGGCTTCGGGACGATGGGGATGTTCTACACAGTCAAGCCGGAACACCGCGCCGACTTCGTCGAGAAGTTCGCGACCGTCGGCGACCTCTTGGAGGACATGGACGGCCACCGTGAGACGGCGCTGCTGGTCAACCGCGACGACGAGAACGACATGTTCATCGCCAGCCAGTGGGACAGCAAGGACGACGCGATGGACTTCTTCCGCTCCGACGCCTTCTCCGACACCGTGAGTTGGGGCCGAGACGTGCTGGCCGACCGGCCGCGGCACGTCTTCCTGGCGTAACTTGCGGTCTGGCCCTCTCACGCAATTCGGCTCAGTACTGCTGATAGCTCGCGCTGCCGACGCGGATCTCCAGACAGGCCCACTCCATCTCCTCCTCGCCGTCGTCGCCTTCTTCGCTCTCGCCGCCGTCCGTCTCCGAGGATTCGCTCTCGCCGCGATAGATCTCGTCCATCCGCTCTTGCACGTCCGAGATCCGCTCGTCGTCCTCGACTTCCCGGGCGGTGCCGAGCAACTGAACGCTCCAGTCGACGTCGGGGCCGTCCGCTCGCTCGATGGAGACGGCGACTCTCGGGTTCGCGCGGACGTTCTCCAGTTTCTTGCCGCCCGTGAGGACGTACAGCGCGGGGCTCTCGCCCCTCACAGCGCTCTCTGTCGTTTCGCGTTCCGGTTCGCTCGCTTCGAAGACGTACCAGACGGGCGCGACGTGCGGTCGGTCGTCCACGCTGGTCGCGACGTGGGCCGACAGCGGCGCGTCGGCGATGCGGTCGACGACCTCCGAGGAGATGTCCATATCCCACGTACGGCCGGCAGCGAGTTAACGCTCGCGCGAGGACGCGGTCACCGCTCGGCGACGAACCGGAGCCGGCGGTAATCCGCCGTCCACGTCGCCGTCTCGGGGTCGAACAGCCCGTCGCGCAGACGGCCCTCGACGCCGTCGAGGACGGCCTCGCGTTCGCTGTCGTCCACGCCGGCGAAGAAGTCGTCGCCGAATATCTCGATCCAGTTCCGCAGGCCGTCGGCACCTCCGTCCAGTTCCGTCGGCCGGTCGAACAGTCGCGCGGCCGTCACCTCGAAGCCGTGCGATTCGACTCGGGAGGCGTACTCGCCGACGCTCGGGAAATACCACGGGTGCACCACGCGCTCCCCTCGCTCGCGCAGTTCCGCGTCGAGCGCGTCGACGATGCGCCGGACGTTCCCCCGGCCGCCCAACTCCGCGACGAACCGCCCGCACTCGCCGAGCGCGTCGGCGACCGTCGAGAGGACGGCGTCGTGGTCCCCGCCGGGAATCCAGTGGAGCGCGGCGTTCGAGAAGACGGCGTCGAACTCGCCGTTCGGCTCGTATTCGCGGGCGTCCGCCCGTTCGAAGGAGAGGTCGGGATACGTCTGTCGCGCCTCTCGTATCATCTCCGCCGAGGCGTCGATCCCCACCGCGTCGGCTCCGCTGTCGGCGATCGCGGCCGTCAGATGGCCCGTGCCACAGCCCACGTCCAGGATCCGCTCGCCGGGCCGGGGGTCGAGCAGTTCCAGTACGTCCCGGCCGTACTCGGAAACGAAGCCGTGGCCGTCGTCGTAGTCGCCGGGGTCCCACTCGTTGTCGCTCATGCGCACTCGACGCCGCGCCGATGGAAAAACCGTGTCGGTGGTGCGTGCTGTGGCACCGTTTCGCCCCGTTACTCGGGCGTCTCGGCGTCGTCATCTTCGGTCATCGTCTTCTCGATGTCCAACTCGTCGAAGTAGATGTCCACGCCGTCCTGTGCGACTTTCTCGGCCAGCACGGCGCACTTCACCCGCATCGGCGAGATGTCGACGCCGAGCATGTCGACGATGTCGTCGCGGTCCATCGCCCGCAGGTCCGCGACGGCCATCCCCTGTAACTCCTCGGTCAACATCGACGCAGACGCCTGCGAGATGGCACAGCCGTCGCCGCGGAAGGCGACGTGTTCGATGGTCTCCTCGTCCTCGGAGAGCACGACGTCCATCCGGATCTCGTCGCCGCACATCGGATTCTCGCCGACGTGGGTGAACGTGGGGTCCTCGATCTCGCCGGTGTTGCGAGGATTCTTGTAGTGGTCGAGAATCTGCTGCCGGTACATGTCTGAGCCGCCGATACCCATTGTTAGCGCTTCATACGCCGCTGACGCGGAAAAGGCTTGCCGTCCGACCTTTTTTCGTGGGGGGAATCGCGCTCGCCGTCGGCGAGCGCTCAACCCCCCACAAAAAACGTCGATGAAAAAAGCGCGAATCGCGCCGCGATTCGCGTGAACCGGCGGCTTCGCCGCCGGACGTTCTATGGCAGGCCTGCTCTCCACCCGCGACCTTTTTCTGCCTCGGGTCGCCACCGGCGACCACTCGTTGAAAAACGTCGATGAAAAAGGCCGAGCGCTCACACAGTTCGCGCTCGGTGAACCGGCGGCTTCGCCGCCGGATGCTCTCAGGTCAGCCTGCCCTTCCCCGGGTCGCGGCACGGAGGCCGCTCCCGGCCCCCGCACCGCCCTCCGCTCTCCCGCTTAGATGTCGTCGTAGGGACCGCCCTTCGACTCGGCGAGGCGCTCGAACTGGTCGTCGGAGAGCGAGACGCTCGCCGCGCCGAGGTTCTCTTCGAGTTGGTCGACGGTGCGGGCACCGACCAGCGGCGCGGCGACGGCGTCGTGGTGCATCAGCCACGCGAGCGAGACCTGCGCGGGCGTGGCGTCGACCTCGTCAGCGATGGCGCGCACTTCGTCGACCACGTCGAAGTTCTCCTCGGTGAGATAGGCCTCCTTCCAGCCCTCGTCCTCGCTGGCCGCCGAGTCGTCGGTCGCCCGGTCCTCGCGATCGTACTTGCCCGTGAGCACGCCCTGTCCCAGCGGGCTCCACGGACAGACGCCGAGGCCGTAGTCGCGACACATGTCGAGGTAATCCCCCTCGACCTCCCGATTGACGAGGTTGTAGCGGGGTTGGGAGACGGTGAACGGCTCCAGTCCCTCCTTCTTCGCTATCTCGTTGGCCTTGGCGACCCGCCACGCGTTCGGCTCGAACGTCGACGCGCCGAGGTAGTTGACCTTCCCCTCGTCGACGAGTCCGGTGAGCGTCCGCATCAGTTCCCGCGCCGGCGTCTGTTCGTCCCAGCGGTGGATGTAGAGCACATCCAGATACTCCGTCCCGAGCCGGTCGAGCATCAGGTCGATGTTCCGCCGGATGTGCTTGCGACCCAACCCGCGGCCGTTCGGGTCGTCCTCGCGGGTCGGCCAGTAGACCTTCGAGGCCAGGACGTACTCCTCGCGGTCACGCTCGTCGAGCCAGTCGCCGATCCAGTCCTCGCTGTCGCCGCCGCCGTAGACGTCGGCGGTGTCGATGAAGCGCCCGCCGGCGGTCTCGTAGGCGTCGAGCAGCTCGTGGGCGCGCTCCTCGTCGATTTCGACGGTCCCCTCGTCGGTCTCGCGGCCGAAGCGCCACGTGCCGAAGGCCAGTTCGCTGACCGACAGCCCGGTCTCACCGAGTCGAACGTAGTCGAGGTCCACGTCTTCGAGTGCCATGTCTCAAAGGCGTTCGAGCGGCGGCCGCTTCAATGGTCGGGCGGCGGTGGCCTTGGCCGGTGTCTCCCGGCGCTCAGTCCTCGGTCCAGTACATGAGCGCTTCCTTTTCGCTTCCGCAGTTGGGACAGGTGTCGGGCAGCCCCTCGTCGATCTCGCCCATCTCCCCGCAGACCGTGCACCGCCACATGAGTTCGGCCTCCCCGAAATCGTGGCCGGAGCGGGCGTGTTCGACGCTCAGGCTCTCGACGCCTTCGCGGGTCGAGACGAAGAATCCGCCCTCCTCTATCCCGCGGATCGTCCCGAGTTCGGCTCCGTCGGCGTTGTAGACGGTCTCTCCGAACGTGGCCGATTCCGCCTGCTCCTCTGGTTCGTCGGCTTCCTCCTCGTCGGGGGTTTCGCCTCGTCCGCTCATACAGGTGTTAGGATTTCGACAGGCTTCAAGGCTCGCCCCGCGTTTCGGATCGCCTCTCGGGCGGGCGGCTGCCGCGCCGGGCGGCGACTCGTTTCACTCGTCTTGCGGGTCGCTCCGCTATTCGAGGCGTGAGCGCCCCGCTAGGCGAACAACTGCCGCGCCGGGCGAGACTCGCTTCGCTCGTCTCGCTGGCTCTGCGCTCACTTCGTTCGCGCAGAACGTCGTCGACGGCCCTGACCAACTTGTCGACTCTTCGAGGCGCGGAGCGCCCCGCTAGGCGAACAACTGCCGCGCGTCGTCGACGGCCTCGACCAGTTTGTCGACCTCCTCGCGCGTGTTGTAGACGTAGAAGGAGGCGCGCGCGGAGGCGGCGACGCCCAGCTTGTCGTGTAGCGGCTGGGTACAGTGGTCGCCGGCGCGGATCGCGACGGCGGAGTCGTTCAGGATCGAGGAGAGGTCGTGGGCGTGGACGGACTCGACGTTAAAGGAGACGAGGCCGCCGCGCTTCTCGCCCGCGGGCGGGCCGTAGACCTCCACGTCGCCCTCGTCTTCCAGCCGCTCGACGGCGTAGTCGGCGAGTTGCTCCTCGTGGTGCTGGATGCGCTCCATGCCGATGTCGTCGAGGTAATCACAGGCCTCCGCGAGGGCGATGCCCTGACAGATGGGGGGCGTCCCGGCCTCGAACTTCCAGGGGAGGTCGTTCCACTTCGAGTCCTCGTAGGTGACCTTCTTTATCATCGACCCGCCGTAGAGGTACGGCTCCATCTCCTCCAGGAGGTGCTTCTTCCCGTAGAGGACGCCGATCCCGGTCGGGCCGGCCATCTTGTGCCCGGAGAACGCGAAGAAGTCGGCGTCGATGGCCTCGACGTCGACCGGCCGGTTCGGCACCGACTGCGCGCCGTCGACGAAGACGTAGGCGTCGTGGTCGTGGGCGATGTCGGCCAGTTCCGAGACGGGGTTGACGGTCCCGAGCGTGTTCGAGACGTGGACGACGCTGACCATCGCGGTGTCGTCGCCGACGAGCTCGCGCGCGTGGTCCATGTCGAGCGTGCCGTCCTCCTGGACGCGGATGTACCGGCAGGTCGCGCCCGTCTTCTTCGCGATCTGCTGCCAGGTCACCAGCGAGGCGTGGTGTTCCATCTCCGTCAGGACGATCTCGTCCTCGGGACCGAGTTCGTTCAGGCCCCACGCGTAGGCGACGAGGTTCTCGCTCTCGGTGGTGTTCTTCGTGAAGACGATCTCCTCGCGCTCGCCAGAGGCCCCGATGAACTCGGCGACCCTGTCGTGGGCGTCCTCGTAGGCGATGCTGGCCTCCTGGCTCAGCTGGTGGAGCCCGCGGTGGACGTTGGCGTTCGTCTGGCGGTAATAGTCGGCGATGGTGTCGACGACCCGGTCGGGCGTCTGCGTCGTCGCCGCGTTGTCGAGGTAGACGACCTGCTCGCCGTCGAACTCCCGCTGGAGGACGGGGTACTCCTCCCGGATGCGCTCGACGTCGAGCGGCTCGATGTCGGTTTGACTCATTGGGTAGACAGAGGGACTCGACGGGCAACATTCCTTCGGTTCGCCTAAATCCGCCGCATCGGAGCGTTTAGTAACCATCTAACGTCCGGTTAGCGTATACAAAACAATGGTGGTCCCCCGTATGATTCAGGGTATGCTGGGGGACCAGGAGACAGGCGAGAATGGACCGGTTACCCACGTTAAGCGCGACCAACCGCAGCGAGAGGAGCGGTTGGACAGCCGAGACGGCGTTCACCACCGGCCCGACGCGCGACGGCACGAGCTGCCCGGTACTATCCCCGTCGGTGCGTACCGAAGCTATCGTCACAACGGCCGATGGGAGTCCGAAGACGTCCCTCTCTCGCCCGAGGACGGCCGCGACCTCCTCGTCACCGACGAGTGGCTGACCTACGACGTGGACGCCCGCGAGGCGGGTCCACACGAAGTCGCGCTCCGAGTCGCCGCGGCCGACGGATTCGGCGGCGGCGCGGTGGGTTTCGTCGTGGACGACGACCCCCGAGTACGCATCGCGTTCGACGCGACGGGCGGCTGGGAGCAGTGGGGCACCGTGACGACGCAACTCGACCTGCCCCGCGGCGTCCACACGCTCCGCGTCGTGGTCCTCGAGGGCGGCTGGAAACTCGACGGCCTGCAGATCGAGTAGCGGCGCGATAACGGACGAGAGGGCAGCGCGGAGAGAGTTAGAGCCAGAGCAGCTGCGCGTGCCGGGTCCCGTCGACGTCGAGGACGTTCTCCTCGTCGATAAAGCCGTGTTCGACGGCCACTTCGACGCTGTCCTCGCCGACGATGTTCGCGACGCTACACCGAGTCAGGCTGTCGACGACCTCGTCTTCGGAGACGGTCTCTCCGCCGTAAAAGCCCTCCTCGACGGTGATCGAGACCGGCCCGTCCTCGAACGTCTCGCCCATGATGTCCGGGTCACAGACGGAGACGAGCAGGCCCTCGTCGGTGTCGCGCTCGTTGAGTATCATTCCAGCAGCTGCTGTTCGGCGTTCTCGCGCATCTCCTCGACCTCGTCGGCCAGTTCCTCGGCGCGGTCGTGCTCGCCCATCTCCTCGAGCGCGCGGGCCTTCTCCTCGAGGACGTCGGCGTTGCGAAAGCCCAGGCGGATAGCGTTGTCGAACGCCTCGACGGCGTCCTCGGCCAGACCCCGCTCTAAGAGGAAGAAGCCGCGGTTGTACCACGCCTGCTCGAACCGCGGGTCGATCTCGACGGCCCGCTCGGCGTGTTCGAGCGCCTGCTCGGAGCGGCCGGACTCCCAGAGCGCGTACGCCAGATTCGTCTCGGCGGTGGCCGCGTGGTCGGACTCCTCGTCGCCGTCCAGCGCTTCACGATACGCGCCGATGGCGGCGTCCCACTCTTCCAGTTCGGCGTGGGCGGCCCCCTTGTTCGTCCAGGCTTCCTGTTCGAGCCGCTCGTCGTCGGTGTATTGAGCGACCCGCTGGAACGTCTCAGCGGCCTGTTCGTGGCGGTTGATGTGCATGTACTCCAGGCCGACGTCGAGCAGTTGCTCGGCGTCGACGTCGTCGGCCGGCACCTGCCGCCGGTCGAGCATGTCGGTGACGACGCGGGAGTCGACGGGGTCTACCTTGTCCGGGTCGACTTCGAACTCCGGCGGTTCGAGGTCGAAGCCGTCGTAGGGGTCGTCGAACCCCTGCCCCTCGGAGAACTCGTGGTCGTCGGGCTCGCGGTCTGTCATTGGACTCGGTTTGGCGGTGCGGCGGGTTAAGGGCTACGTCAGCGGGACGCCACGATTCAAGTCGGCCCCGGACGAGCTATCGGCCATGCGCGACCCGCTGGCGCTGGACGCCCTCCTCGTCGTCTTCGGTGGCAGCGTGGCGGTTCTGACGGGCGCGGTGATACACGCCGACGGCGGCTCGCTGGCCGTCCCAGTGGCTGCTTCCGGCGTCGCGGTCACGCTTACCGCGGCGCTCCTCGCCCGCCGGTTCGCCTCGCGCATAGACGCTCCCGATTCCTGGTGGTCCGAACCGGCCGAGACGCCGCGGAGACGCGCTCTCTTCGCCCTCTCGGTGATGGCGCTGGTGTTCTTTCGGTTCTTCGTGTTACCCCTGTTACCACTCGACGTGATCTTCGGTGCCGCGGTGACGACGGCCGCCGTCGGACTCGTTCGCGCGCTGACTCGAACGCTATCAGGGTCGGCGGCGACGGCGTAACCTCGCCCGCGACGCCTCCGACTCCGAGACTCGCCGGGGCTTTCTTGCGCTCGACGCCGTAGCCCCGGCCATGAGCAAGCGACTGTTCGTCAGCGTCGACCTAGACGGCCTCGAAGACGCGGTTCGAGCGGTGCAGGAGCGATTCGAGGGCGCGTCGGGACTCCGACTCACCGACCCCGGACAGACTCACGTCACGCTGAAGTTCCTCGGCGACACCGACCCGGATCGAATCGGGGACCTCGTGACCGAACTCGAAGCCGCCGTCGACGACAGCGGCGTCGAACCGTTCGAAGCGCGCTTCGGCGGACTCGGCGTCTTCCCGTCGCTCGACTACATCAGCGTCGTCTGGGTCGGCGTCCGCGAGGGCCGCGGGGACGCGGAACTGACGGCGCTGCACGAGGCCATCGAGGCGCGGACCACCGAGATGGGGTTCGATCCGGAGGACCACGAGTTCACTCCGCACGCGACGATCGCTCGGATGGACCACGCCGGCGGGAAAGAGCGGGTCCAACGCGTCGTCGAAGAGAGCGACCCCGAAGTCGGGCGGTTGTCGGTCGAGGAGATACGCCTCACCGAGAGCGTCCTCGGCGACGACGGGCCCGCCTATCGAACTATCGAATCAGTTACGTTATAGCACCATCTCGGCGGCTCTAGGCCGGCCGAAAAAAGTCAGTCTAGTGATAATTTTTATAGCGTCCAGTCGCGTAGGGCTGCTATGGTCGCCGTCGAGAACGCGGCGTTCGTCTTCGTCGCCGGCTCGCTCACCGCGTTGGCGACCGGGCTGGGCGCGATTCCGTTCTTTCTGGTCGAGGAGTTCTCGGATCGGTGGAACGTCCTCCTCTGGGGACTCGCCTCGGGCATCATGGTCGCGGCGTCGCTGTTCGGCCTCGTGCGCGAGGGGTTGGCCTACGGGTCGCCGATACTCCTGGTTCCGGGGCTGCTCGCGGGCGTCGCTCTCGTGGAAGCCGCCGACCGTGTGCTCGACGGCGTCGAACACGGGCCGAAGCAGTTCGAACGGGCCGACTTCAAGAAGCTCTTGCTCATCCTCGGCATCCTGACCGTCCACAGTTTCCCGGAGGGCGTCGCCGTCGGCGTCTCCTTCGCCGAACTCGGACTGGAGGGCGCGTCGCCGGCGAACTCGGTCCTCGTCGCCGGCACCGCCGTGCCGGTGCTCGCGGTGTTCATGACGATCGCCATCTCCATTCACAACGTCCCCGAGGGCACCGCGATCGCCATTCCGCTGCGGTCGCTCGGGGTCGGCGAGTGGCGGATGGTCTGGTGGGCGGTGTTTTCCTCGCTGCCTCAACCGCTCGGTGCCGTCGTCGCCTACTACTTCGTGACGCTCGCGAAGGAATTCCTCCCCCTGGGCTTCGGCTTCGCGGCCGGCGCGATGGTGTATCTCGTCGCCACCGAGTTCGTCCCCGAGGCGCTCGACTACGGCGAGGGTCTCGCCGGCGGCGGCAAGCGGGAACTGGTCGCCGGCGGTGCGGTCGGCGTCCTGGCGATGGTCCCCCTCGCGTTCGTCTAGAGCGGTGACCGACTCCGGATCACCTTCAGGTCGACGAACGCCGTCAGCGGGTCGTCGTACTCCTCGACGCGGGTCTCCATCCGGTAGTTCGAGTGGTCGACGGCGAAGTGGTACGGCCCCGCCATCTCGACGGGTTCGCGGTTCCCGCCGTCGGCCGTCGACGCTTCGTAGAGGTCCGCCCCCTCCTTCGGGAGCGCCGTCTGGCTGAAGGCGGGGTGTCCCGACGGCGTACTGTCGGGTTCGTGCCCCTTGATATAGGAATCGTACTGAGAGAAGCCATCGCCGTCGGCGAAGAAGTACACGTCGAACGGCGTCTCCGACCGAACGATGTACTCGATAGCGCCACCGGAATCCGAGAGGTCCGGGATGTCTTTCTCTATCCACGCGTTCTGTGGATCGACGGTGACGTCCCGTTGAATACTGACGATGACCTCTCCGCCGCCACCCAGACAGCCGCTGCCGAGGGCTGTCACCCCTGTTCCCAACGTCCGAAGGACCGCCCGGCGCTTCATCGAGTGATTTTCTGCCGATATTCCTACTTAGTTCTACGTGTCCGCTTACAAACCCTGATAACGCCGGACGGCGGTCGGTCCTCGCTGCCGACGGACGCGGGCGGAAAAGGAAGGAATTTAAGTCACGGGGCGGAACACACGGGACACCATGAGTAAGAAGTCGAAGGCCAAGAAGAAGCGGCTGGCCAAGCTCGACAACCAGAACAGTCGCGTCCCGGCTTGGGTCATGCTCAAGACCGACCGCGAAGTGCAGCGCAACCCCAAGCGCCGCCACTGGCGGCGTAACGACACCGACGAATAATGAGTTCCAGTGACTTCGAGGAGCGCGTCGTCACGATCCCGCTCCGCGACGCTCGCGCGGAACCGAACCACCAGGCCGCCGACAAGGCGATGACGCTCATCCGCGAGCATCTCGCGAAGCACTTCTCGGTCGAGGAGGACGCCGTCCGCATCGACACCTCGATCAACGAGGCCACGTGGGCCAAGGGACGGTCGAACCCGCCGAGCAAGCTTCGCGTGCGCGCCGCCCGCTTCGAGGAAGAGGGCGAGGCAGTCGTCGAAGCCGAGACCGCAGAGTAAACTTGCTCCGCGCCGCGTTCTCCGGGTCGTCGTACGTCGGTGTCTTCGCCCGTGCGACCGACGACTGCGTGCTGGTCCGCCCCGACGTAGACGAATCGCTGCGCGAGGACTTAGGCGAAGAGCTGGAGGTGCCCGTGGTTCCGACGACCATCGGTCAGTCGGGGACCGTCGGCGCGCTGGCGACCGGCAACGGGAACGGCCTCCTCGTCTCCGCTCGCGTCCGAGACCGCGAAATCGAGGAGATTCAGGACGTCGTCGACGTGCCGGTGACGAAACTGCCGGGGCGAATCAACGCCGCCGGCAACGTCGTCTGCTGTAACGACACGGGCGCGTACGTCCACCCGGACCTCTCCGAGGAAGCCGTCGAGACGGTCAGCGACGGACTGGGCGTCCCCGTAGAGCGCGGCGTCATCGCCGGCGTCAACACCGTCGGCACCGCCGCCGTCGCCACCAACGAGGGCGTGCTCTGTCACCCGAAGGCGACCGATGGCGAACTAGACGCCCTGGAGGAGCTGTTGGGCGTCCCCGCCGACATCGGCACCGTCAACTACGGCGGCCCGCTCGTCGGGTCGGGACTGGTCGCCAACGACTACGGCTACGTCTGTGGTTCGGACACCTCCGGACCGGAGCTGGGCCGCATCGACGCGGCGCTCGGCTACATCGACTGACCGCCGTTTCTCTCCGAACCCGTTCTCCGGCGACCGGGATCGCTCTCAGGACGGATGTTGGTGAGAGAGCTTCTCCGCGACGACGCCGGGAACCTGCGTGCCACAATCTGAACAGGTCCACGTCGGCGTAGTGCCGGTTCGCTCACGCGTCAAGTCCTGCCGGAATCGAAGCGTCGCCCCGCAGAGGCACTGATGCGTCGTTCCGCTCATGGGTCGCCGTTGGTCCCGACCGGCAGTAAGTTCTCGGACGGTTCGAGCGCCCGGCGGTCGTCTCTCGCTCGATGGTTCACAAGTCGTGACAATAGTTAACACCTTCTGGTCGAAACAGACTCGTATGGCTCAGCGATCCGAGGACGCCGAGCGGGCGAAACTGCTCGTGTGTCGAAAGTGCGGATACAGTACAGACGTGCTTCGGTCGTCCTGTCCGGAGTGCGGGGGCGATATGATCGCCGACCGCGGCGAGGAGTGAGCGGGACACATCGGCTCGACGCTACCCGTTCAGAGGACGGTGACGAGCGCGACCGTATTCAGGGCGACGACGAACGAGGAGACGAGCGCGAACCCGACGAGCGCCGCCGTCGAGCGGCGTTCGTCGAGGGCGGCCCAGACGAGGGCGACGACGACGAGTGCCCCGATTTTCAAGATTGCGAGACCGACGACGCCGTAGCTCTCGATGAGCGCCCGCGCGACGGCGTTCCCCTCCCGGAGACCGAGTTCGAGTCCCACCGTCGTCGTCACAATGTCGAACAGCGACGTGAGGAGGATGACCGTCCACAGCACCGCGTGTGACACCGACAGCTCGCCGCCGATGGGGATCCAACGCGCTAGCTCGCCGTCGGTCAGTGAGTGGTCCGATGTCACCGTTGTCCGCCGTTTCACGGGCCACTTCCCTTACTAATCGCCGACTAACGGACGGATACGACCGCTATACTGTCGGATAACCGAACGGAAGCGTGCAGGAAAAGAGGGGTTCCGTTTCGAGTTGGAGCCCGCTCAGGCGAACGCGACCGGCTGACTGCCGGACTCCTCCTCTTGGTCGAGCTTCTCTCGGGCGGCGCGGAAGTCCGCCTGTTCGACGGTCGTTCGGTCGTCGCGGATGGCGAACATCCCGGCTTCGGTCGCCAGCGAGGCCAGTTCCGCACCGGAGAGCCCGTCGGCCTCGCGAGCGAGCGCTCGCAGGTCCACCTCCGAGTCGAGGTTCATCCGCTCGGTGTGGATCTCGAGGATGCGCTCGCGGCCCTCGACGTCGGGGTTGGGGACTTCGATGAGGCGGTCGAACCGACCGGGCCGGAGGATGGCGCGGTCGAGCATGTCGAAGCGGTTGGTGGCGGCGATGATGCGGATCTCGCCGCGGTCGTCGAAGCCGTCCATCTCCGAGAGCAGTTGCATCATCGTCCGCTGGACCTCGGCGTCGCCGCTGGTCTTCGATTCGGTTCGCTTGGCGGCGATCGCGTCTATCTCGTCGATGAAGATGATGGCCGGCTGGCGCTCGCTGGCCAGTTCGAAGAGGTCACGGACGAGCCGTGCGCCCTCGCCGATGAACTTCCGAACGAGTTCGGAGCCGGCCATCTTGATGAAGGTGGCGTCGGTCTCGTTGGCGACGGCCTTCGCCAGCATCGTCTTGCCCGTGCCGGGCGGGCCGTGCAGCAGGACCCCGCTCGGCGGGTCGATGCCGACTTCGTGGAACTGTTCGGCGTTGATCAGCGGTTCCTCGACGGCCTCGCGGACCTCTCGGATTTGCTCCTCTAGGCCTCCGATGTCCTCGTAGGAAACGTCCGGCGACGCCTCGACTTGCATCGCCTGTGCGCGCGCGTCCGTCTCGGGGTCGAGGATCTCCTTGACGCCGAACGAGTCGTTGATGGCGACGCGGTCGCCGGCCTCCAGGCTCTCGCGCATCGACGGGGAGACCTCCGTCAGGACCTCCTGGTTGTTGCCGTGCTGCTTGACGACGACGCCGTCGTCGGTCAGCTCCTCGACGGTGGCGATGTACAGCGACGAGGTCTTCAGCATCTCGTTCTCGCGCTCGAGCTGGTCCACCTCGTCGGTGAGCGAGGTCTGCCGACCGCGGGCGTCGTCGAGCTGGTCGGTGAGCTGTTCGTTGATGCGGACGATCTCTTCGAAGTGGTCCCGGAGGGCCTCGAGACGCTCCTCGGGCGTCATGTCTGGATCGAGGTCGAGCCGTGGCCTGTCCGGAAGCGAGGGGCTACGCGACATTTGGGTGCCCGGTACTACACGGTTGAGACACAAAGTGCCTTTGGGTCAACCGCGGTACGCGGGGGACGCGAACGCTTCAGGTCCCGCTGTCGAACGACAGACGGTTGAGACGGCGAACGGTCGCCGCGCACGATGGGAGTGATCGGTGAGCTACAGGAGGCTGGCGAACTCGTCCAGGTACTCGCCGTACGTCGAGAGCGCCGAATCGACCGGCTCGGGGCTGGCCATGTCCACGCCGGCGTTCCGGAGCAGTTCCAGCGGATACTCCCGCGACCCGCTGCGCAGGAAGTCGACGTAGCGCTCCGCGGCGTCGTCGTCCCCTTCGAGGATGTTCTCGACCAGCGCGACGGCCGCGGAGATGCCGGTGGCGTACTGGTAGACGTAGAACGCCCGATAGAAGTGCGGGATTCGCATCCACTCGCGGGCGATGCGGTCGTCGAGGGTCGCCGGGTCGTAGTAGTCGCCCTTGAGGTCGGCGTAGAGGTCGTCCAGCCGGTCGGGCGTGAGCGGCTCGCCCGACTCGCTCATCTCGTGGGTGCGGTGTTCGAACTCCGCGAACATGGTCTGTCGATACAGCGTCGAGCGGAACCGCTCTAGGTACTCGTTGAGGACGTGTCGACGCAGTCGCTCGTCCTCGACCGTCTCCAGCAGGTGGTGGGTCAGCAACGTCTCGTTGACCGTGCTGGCGACCTCGGCGACGAAGATCTCGTAGCCCGAGTAGACGTACGGCTGCTCCTCGCTGGTGAACTCGGAGTGCATCGAGTGGCCGAGCTCGTGGGCCAGCGTGTACATCGATTCCACGTCGTCCTGATAGTTCATCAGGATGAACGGCTGGGAGTCGTAGGTGCCCCCGGAGTACGCCCCCGACTGCTTGTGCTCGGTCTCGTAGACGTCGACCCAGCGCGACTCCAGTCCGTCGGCGAGGCGGGACTGGTACTCCTCGCCCAGCGGCGCGACGGCCTCGGTGACGTACTCACAGGCCCGCTCGTACTCGATCTCGGGCGACTCCTCCTGCACGAGTGGAACGTAGAGGTCCCACATCTGCAGTTCGTCCGCGCCGATGGCCTCCCGTTTCAACTCCGCGTGGCGGTGGAGGTGGTCCAGGTTGTCGTGGACGGTGTCGACCAGCGTGTCGTAGACTTCGACGGGGACGTTCGGACCGTTCAGGGCGGCTCCGCGGGCGCTGTCGTAGTTGCGCGCCTGTGCCATCTTCACGTCGGTCTTGACCGAGTTCTTGTAGGCCGTGCCGACGGCGTTCCTGACGCCCTCCCACTCGTCGTAGAAGGCCTCGTAGACGCGCTGGCGGAAGTCCCTGTCCGGGTGTTTCTGGAGCGTGGTGAAGTTGTTGAGCGTGACCGCTCGGGTCTCGCCGTCGGGGTCCTCGACCGTCGGGAACTCCATGTCGGCGTTGGCGAGCATGTTATAGACCTCGCCGGGCGCGCCGGTCACCTCGCCCAGTTCGGCCAGCAGGTTCTCGACCTCGGCCGAGCGGGTGTGCGGTTTCATCCGGAGCACGTCGTCGAAGTAGTGGCCGTAGGCGTCGAGGTCGGGCTCCTCGTCCATCATCGACTCGACGTCGCTCCGGTTCAGTTCCTGTAGCTCGGGTTCGATGAAGGAAGCCGCGCTGCTGGCTTCCGAGGAGAGCGACTGACTGCGGGCGGTCAGCGCCTGATAGGTGTCGTCGGTCGTGTCCTCGTCGCGGCGCATCCGCGCGTAGGCGGTGACGTTGGCGACGACGCGCATCAGTTCCTCGTACGTCTCCAGCACCGACAGGAGCGTCTCGGCGTCGTCGGTTACCTGCCCCTCGTAGGCCGCGAGGTCCTCGATGCGTTCCTCGGCCTCCTCGTACGCGGCTTCCCAGTCGTCGTCCGTCGCGTAGAGGGACTCTAGGTCCCACTTGTACGCCTCGTCGATGTCGCCGCGTGCGGGTACCGAACTCATGTCCCGGTCTAAGCAGGGGGGCCGGGTAAGCCTTTTCAGCTACGGACCGACGCCGGTCTGACTCCGGGGACCGTCCATCCGGCTACGAGAGACCGTCGCGGACGGTCCCGGCGACCCTCGCCGTCGTCCGCCGCTCGGCCCGCAACCCGTCGAAGATCTCTCGGGCGCTCGCGCGGGCGTCGGGATCGGCGTCGAACCCGACGCCGGGGTAGGTCACGTCGGTCAACACGAGCGGATACGCCGGCGCGGGAGCGACGCCCTCGGGTCCCTCGACGGGTTCGGGACCGAGAACTCGCTCGACCTTCGGAAACGACGACTCGCCGCGGGCGACCTCGGCGATCAGCCCGACGACGCGCCGCACGAGCTGGCGACAGAACCCGCCGGCTCGCAGTTCGAGGACGAAGAAGTCGCCGTCGCGGGTCAGCGACCCGTCGAGGGTCCGGACCGTGCCCGTCTCGTCCGGCGTGAGGTTGTGGAAGTCGTGTTCGCCCCGGAGCCCGTCGAGGGCCGCCCGCGCCATCACTTCGGCGGCGTCGGGCGCGTAGAGGTGGTACGTGTAGGTGCGCTCGCTCGCGTCGTGGGTGGCGTGGAAATCTCCGGAAACGTCGCTACTGGCCCACGCGCGGATGCTCGCCGGGAGCTCACTGTTGAACGCCTTCGGTGAGAGCCACGCGGGCGCGTCGAACGCGACGGTCTGGGCGACGGCGGAGACGCCGGCGTCGGTGCGACCGGCCGCCGCGTAGCCCTCGGGCGGCCCCTTGGCCCGGTCGCGAACGCCGAGCCGCGAGAGCGCGTCGAACAGCGCGTCCTCGACCGTCGCCACGTCGGGCTGGCGCTGGAACCCGTTGTAGGGGCGACCGTCGTAGGCGATTCGATAGGCGCGCATACCCGATGCTCGACGGCGGTGCACTTGTACTGTCCGATTGCCGACATTCGAGGTGGCGGCAACTGCATCGAGAGCTGTCAGCTCGCGCAGACCCTCGGCACGCGGACCGTCGGCCGACGGTCCGCGTGCGACCCGCTTCGCCCGACCCAACCGGCCGCACCGGTGCTCGCTCGCCCCGTCGACGACTGTCTCGCCGTCGCGAGCCCCGGGTCGACTCTCAGCTACTGAGAATCGGAGGGATGAGTTTAGAAGTGTCCTGCTCCTAGTTCCGAGTAATGGCTACGTCCGCCGACGAGGTTCGCCGGTTTCCCCGCCCACCCGTCACGTTCACCGACCAGCGCTCCCGAACGGTCGATATCGAGGCGTACGACGGCGATCCGTCGCCGCTGGTGGCGATGTACGCACGGTTCGACGCCGAGTCCCGCGCGCAGGGGGTCCCGCCGCGGGGGGAGAAACAGACACGGGACTGGGTCGAGACGCTGTTAGACGAGGGGCTGAACGTCGTCGTCTGGCACAACCAGTCGGCGGTCGGCCACGCCGTCCTCATTCCCGAAGGCGAGTCCTCGGAACTGGCCATCTTCGTCCGCCCCGACTACCAGTCGGCGGGCATCGGGACGCGCCTCATCGAGGTACTGCTGGGTCACGGGCAGGAGAACGGGCTCGACCACGTCTGGCTGGCCGTCGCACGGACGAACCACGTCGCGATGAAACTGTACGACGGGGTCGGGTTCGAGACGCGATTGCGCGACCGGGCCGAACACGAGATGGAACGGCCGCTCTAGGCGAAGTCCTCGAACGTCGGTCGGTCGTGCTCGCCGGGGAACGAGTCGACGGGGACGCTGACCTGTTCGCCCCCGTCCATCTCCTTGAGCGTCACTTCGTCGTTCTCCAGGTCCTGCTCGCCGACGATAACGACCGTCTCGGCGTTCACGTCGTCCGCGTAGCCCATCTGCGCGCCGAAGGAGCGGTCGGCCACGTCGCTCTCGACGACGTTGCCCCGCTCGCGCAGGTCCCGAGCGATGCGGGCCGCCGTCGGGCGGGTGTCTCCCACCTGCAGGACGTAGTAGTCCGTCGTCAGCTCCTCGGCGGGCCAGACGCCGGCCCGTTCACAGAGCAGTTGGAGCGTCGCGTGGCCGGGCGCGAACCCGACCGCGGGTGTCGGCTGGCCGCCGAACCCCTCGATGAGGTCGTCGTAGCGGCCGCCGCCGAACACCGCGCGGGACACCTCGCCCGTGGAGTCGAAGCACTCGAAGACGACGCCGGTGTAGTAATCGAGGCCGCGGGCGGTCGAGAGCGAGAGCGTGACGTGCTCGCGGACGCCGAAGTCCGCGGTGGCGTCGAGCACTTCCCGCAGGTTCTCCGTGGCGTCGGCGACGGCCTCAGAACGCTCCGCGAGCGCGTCGAGTTCGTCCTCGCCGGACTGCAACAGGCCGTCGAACTCCTCGGCCTGGTCGTGGCTCAGCCCCGCCTCGTACAGTGCGTCGAGGTACTCCTCGCGGTCGAGCTTCGCGCGCTTGTCGACGGTGCGGATGGCCTCGCGGGTGTCCACGTCGGCGTCGAACGATTCGAGGAGTCCGGAGAGGATATCGCGGTGGGAGACGCGGATCTCGAAGTCCTCGCTCGTCAGGCCGAGGTCGGTGAGCATGTCGACGGCGACGGCCAGGATCTCGGCGTCGGCCGCCGGCTCCGCCGACCCGAAGATGTCGACGTTGGTCTGATAGAACTCCCGGAAGCGGCCCTGCTGGACCTGTTCGTAGCGCCAGAACGGCCGCGTCGAGACCCACTTGATCGGCTTCGAGAGCGCCTGCTGCTTGGCGACGACCATCCGCGCGACCGAGGGGGTCAGCTCTGGCGTCAGCGCCACCTCCCGGCCGCCCTTGTCCTCGAAACTGTACAGTTCCTCGACGATCTCCTCGCCGCTCTTGTCGACGTACATCTCGGTCGCTTCGAGCGCGGGGGTGCCTATCTCGCGGAAGCCGTACCGGCGGGCGACGTCCTCGACGGCGTCCATCGCCCACCGGCGCGCCTGCATCTCCTCGGGGTAGAAGTCGCGAAAGCCCTTGACGCGGTCGTACATGTCCACGCATACAGCGAGGGCGCGCTTGAACCTGTCCGTTCTCGGCCAGTATATTCGGGTTCGAGTCGAACCACCGAAACCGGTATCGAAAACAGCCAGAAAGCCCCCCAGTCAGTTCCATCCGGTTGATTGTTTCACGGGGCGAAACTCCCCGGCTGTCCGAATCTCCTACCACCGCTGAAACGACTCACCGGAGTCCGCGAACCCGCGACTGCGTGTGCTCGGGAAACACTTCGT